>NZ_JBIUVW010000002.1:0-247590 GCF_044743155.1 Pseudomonas sp. NPDC087697
GCCTAAGGAGCTGCGCGGCTTCCAGGTCCCTCCCTCGATGATCAGTCGAGAACTATCGCTCCTGACGGAGCGATAGTCGAGATACAAGGAGCTGCGTCAGCGCTCAGGCCTCTACGGATTGTCAGCGACAGCATCGCCTTGCCCGGAGGTATCGATACTCACCACCACCGACATCCCCGGCCGCAGGCGTTCGCTCTGCGCCTGGTCCGCGTCGACGGTGATGCGCACCGGCACGCGCTGGGCGATTTTGACGAAGTTGCCGGTCGCGTTGTCGGCTTGCAACAGGCTGAACTCGGAGTCGGTGGCCGGTGAAATGCGCTGTACCCGACCGTGAAATTTCTGGTGGTTCAGGGCGTCGACGGTGAAGTTTGCCGGTTGGCCAATATGAATGTTGTTCATCTGGGTTTCTTTCATGTTGGCGATCACCCACAACTGACTCGGCACCAGTGCCATCAACTGCGCGCCAGAGTTGACGTAGGCGCCAAGGCGCACGCCGATCTGCCCGAGCTGGCCGTCTTGCGGGGCAACCACGCGGGTGTTGGACAGATCGATCCGCGCCAGCTCAACCGCCGCTTCGGCGCTGGCCACCGCCGCCTCCAGCGAACCTCGATTGACGATCACCGTTTGCAGGTCCTGCCGGGCGATTTCCAGACTGGCCTGGGCCTGAGCCACCGCGGCGATGGTTTGCGCGTTGGCCGCACGGGTCACGTCCAGCTCACGCTTTGAGACCGATCCGTCGCTGATCAACGCTTCGTTACGCCGCAAGTCCGCCGCGCTTTTTTGCACCTGAGCCTGACTGTCGGTCAGCGCCGCCTGGCGTAACTTGATGGTCGCCTCGGCGCTGTTGCGTTGCTGCACCGCATTGGCCAGCGCGGCTTTCTGCACCGCCAATTGCGCCAGCGACTGATCCAGGCGTTGCTTGTAGATCCGGTCATCCAGCCGCACCAGCAGGTCGCCGGTCTTGACGAACTGGAAGTCCTGCACCGGCACTTCAAACACGTAGCCGCTGAGTTGCGGACCAATAATTGTCACCTGGCCGCGAACCAGCGCGTTTTCGGTGCTTTCAATGGCGCTGCCGAACGGCGGCAACTGCCAGGCATACAGCACGATCAACACCCCGACGATGGCAATCGCAGCAAAGCCCAGTGACGAAATGATCCGCACCGGCAGCGAACGCGGCTCGGTGCCGGGTATTTTAGGTGGTGCCACGCCTTCGGGCGTCGAGGCGATGGCGTTGGTGGTTGTGGTGATGGGATCGGTCATGAAGAAGAGGCACCGCTGGAGGGAACGGAAGTCGGACTGGCCGGCGCGGGAGCGACAGCTTTGGTCGTGCTCAGCAGCCACAAGCTGCGAATGAAGATCCAGAGCATGGTCAGCATCGCGATCACCGCGATCAGCATGAACACATCGTTGTAGGCCATGACATTCGCCTCCCGGGTCGCGGCGGCTGCCAGGGTACGCATGCCCTGAGTGGTGCGGGCCGACGGGTCGGCGATGCTCGACGCGTAACTCGCGCTGCTGCCTTGCAGACGGCTGAGCACTTGCGGGTCGATCAAGGTCAGGCGCTCGACGATATGACTGGAATGGAATTTTTCCCGGGCGATCTGGAACGTCCCCAACAGTGCAGCGCCAATCAAGCCGCCGAGGTTCTGACAAATCCCGAACAGCACTGAAAAACTCACCAGATTGCGCGGATTGGTCAACACATTGCGGGTACCGAGCACCATGGTCGGCCCGAGGAAAAACGTCCCGCCAAAGGCCAGCAAAAACTGGCTGAGGTACATGTTCTCCGGGCGTGTCAGGTTGCTCGAGAAACTGTCCATCACGGAACCCGTGGCCATCAGCGCCAGGGAAATAATCAACGGCATCAACAGGTGCGAGGGATGGATGGTCAGCGTGCTGGTGGCCAGGCCGGCGACGCTGCCCAACAGCATCACCACGTAAAGGCTGTGCATCTGCTGGCTGCCCAGGTTCAGGGTTTGCAGCAAACCTACGGCCCCGGTGGACTGTTCGGTAAGCACCATGCGGATGAGGATCACCGCCAAGGCCAGGCGAATCATCACCCCGCTGCCCAGCCAGCGAGTCATCAGCATTGGGTTGCTGCGGTTATGCTCGATGGCCAGTCCCGCCATGATCAACACAATCGAGGCGGCCGAGGCGACGCCGATCCACGGCGCTTCCAGCCACCAGTCGATACGGCCCAACGACAACACGGCGCAGAGCAGCGCCACCCCGCCCGCCAACAAAGTGAAGGTCAGAAAGTCGAGTTTTTCGAAGGTTTTGAAGCGGTCGCCCGGCGGCAACTTGAGCATGAACACACAGCCCAATGAGGCCAGCGCCATGCCCAGCTCAAACAGATAGAGCCCGCGCCATTCGGCGATCTGCAACAGGTCCTCGGAAAACAGCCGAGCGAGTGGCAACGCCAGTTGCGAGGTACCCAGGCCCAGCACCAGCGCCTTCATTCGCCACTTCGCCGGGAAAGCCTGAATCATGTAATACAAACCCAGCGAACTCAGCGCCGCGCCGACCATCCCGTGGGCGGCGCGCACCGCAATCGCCGAACTCAGGTCGTTGACGAACAAATGGCCGAAGGTCACCAACGCATACAGCACCAGGAACACTTCGGTGAACGCCCGCAGGCCGTACTGCTGACGAAACTTCACCAGCAGCAGGTTCATCGAGACGTTGGTCATCACGTAAGCCGCTGGCAGCCAGGCCATCTCGGCGGTCGTTGCCCCCAGCGCCCCTTGCAGGTAAGGCAGATTGGCGACCACCAACGCGTTACCCAAACCACCGGTCAACGCCACCAGCAACCCGACCAACGCATAGGCCAGCCGCTTTTGCGTGGGGTGCAAAGGCGTCGAGGGGGAACCGGGCAGGCTTGGCCGTTCGTGGGGCTGCCAGTTGCGCGGGGCGTAGTGGTCCATTCAGTGACCTTGTCATCGGTATAGAAGGCAGTAAACCTGAGCCGGAGATTTCTTGCCAGTTCGCTGCACAGCAACCACTGATTTCAGGCCTTGAGTAACATATAACCGGCGACAACCAGGCAAACGCTGGCAAACCCCACTTGAAGTGCCCGGGCCGGAACCCGGGCGCATAACCGCCGACCCACTACCATCCCGACGATGCTGGCGACGATGAACCCCGCACCCAGGGCATCGATGGTCACCCCGGCATGAAAGGCGCCAATCACCCCGATTGCCGAGATCAGGCTGATGACCATCAACGAGGTAGCAACAATGCCACGCATCTGTACATCAGTCAGTTGCTTGAACGCCGGGACGATCAGGAAACCGCCGCCAACCCCGAGCAAGCCTGAAACCACCCCGGTCACCGCCCCCAGCGCAGCCAAGGTTGCGGTGCATTTGGCGGTCCAGGACAAGCGACCGGTCTGTTGATCGAGCATGCAGTTTTTTTGGCCCCACGAGGCACTGCCGTGGTCACTCGGCCCGACCTGCGGCGACTCGCGACGCAGCATCCGCCAGGCGACGATCACCATCAGCAGGCTGAACAGGATCATCAGATTTTTTTCCGGTAGCTGATGGGCGAAGTAGATCCCCACCGGAGAAAACACCGCACCCAATAAGGCAATCAACAACGCCGCACGGTAACGCACCAAGCCATGGCGCAAGCCGTCGATGGCGCCGACCGCCGCCGCACTGCCCACCGCAAACAACGCCACCGGCGCTGCGTGGGTCATGCTCCAGCCCAACCCGAGCACCAAGGCCGGCACCGCAAGAATGCCCCCGCCGGCCCCGGTCAACCCCAGGATCAGGCCCATTACCACGCCAAACAATGTCGCCAGCAGCATAGGATTCTCTCAATCGACCTTGGACACACGAGTCAGCCACTCGCGACCTTTGAGCATGCCGTTCCAGTAAAACCACGGCAGCAGAGTCGCCTTGAGAAACCACGCAGAACGCCGTGCCACGGCCGGGTCTAAGGGAAAGGTCGGCAGCAGCTTACCGGCATAGCCGAACTCGGCGAGGATCACCTTGCCCTTCTCCACCGTCAGCGGGCAGGAGCCGTAACCGTCGTACGCAAGCGGCAAGGGTTGCTGCTTGCGCTGGGCTAACAGGTTTTGCGCCACCACGACGATTTGCTTGCGCACCGCGGCGGCTGTTTTGGCATTACTGGTGGAGCAGACATCGCCCAGGGCGAACACTTCGGGATAACGCACGTGTTGCAGGCTGTGAACATCCACTTCACACCAGCCGGCGGCATCGGCCAGCGGACTGTGGCGAACGAAGTCCGGCGACACCTGTGGTGGCACCACGTGCAGCAGATCGAATTTCTTCGCTTGCAGCGTTATCTCTCCGGCGGCGTCCTTGACCTCGAACCAGGCGGTTTGCGCCGGCCCGTCGACCTTCACCAGATTCGAATTGAACGCCAGTCGAGCGCGGTATTTCTCGATGTACTTCATCAAGGGAGGGACGAAAGTCGCTACGCCGAACAACGCGGCGCCGGCCAGGTTGAACTCGACGTCGACATGCTTCAGCACACCTTGTCTGAGCCAGTGATCACACGACAGGTACAGCGCCTTTTGGGGCGCACCGGCGCATTTGATCGGAATCGCCGGCTGGGTAAAGATCGCCTTGCCACCGCGCAGACCTTTGACCAGTTGCCAGGTATAGGCCGCGTGCCGGTAGCTGTAGTTGGACGTGACACCGTGTTGCCCGAGGGCCTCTTGCAGGCCTTCGATTTTCTCCCAGGCCAGTCGCAAGCCGGGACACACGATGAGGTTTTGATAGGACACGTTGCGGCCGTCATCGAGGGTCAGCAAACGGCTCTCGGGGTCGACGTTGCTGACCGCGGCCTGCAACCATTGAGCCTGACGCGGCATCACCGCAGACATTGGCCGCACGGTGTTCTTGAGTTCATGGGCGCCGCCGCCGACCAAGGTCCAGGCTGGCTGGTAATAGTGCTCGGCGCTGGGTTCGATGACGCTGATGTTCAAGCCCGGATCGCGCTTGAGCAGGCTGGCGACGAAGCCGATACCGGCAGTACCGCCGCCTATCACCACGATGTCGGCACTGATGGTCTGGCCCCAGTGTTGATCGTTCATAGGTTGTTCCTTGTGGCTGCACGCAAGGGTCGTTGCCCGGAAAGGCTCACGCCCAGCTTTTTATCACCGCGCCGCAATACAGGCCGGAGAGTGTTTTCATCACCTGAATCACTTCGTGACTGGCCAGGCCGTAGAAAATGTATTTGCCTTCACGCCGAGTGCTCACCAACCCTTCGTCGCGTAAAATACCCAACTGCTGGGACAGCGTCGGCTGACGCACGCCGGTCATGGTTTCCAACTCGCCGACGTTGCGCTCGCCCTGGGTCAACTGGCAGAGAATCAGCAGGCGGTCCTCATTGGCCAAAGCCTTGAGCAGCGCACAGGCCTTGGAGGCCGAGGCACGCAGTTGCGCCACTTCACCTTCGCTAAGACTGGATTGCATTTGCAGATAACCTTAGTCGTCACTTAAGCTGCAGACATTATGTTTAAACATAAAGTGTTGCAACCCTTTGCGTCTTTCTGCCATCCAGCCGAGGCCCGCCACCATGCCAGCGTTGATCCAAGCCTTCCTAGACGACGCCTCGTCGACTTACACCTATGTGATCTATGAACACGACGGCGGCCCGTGCGCGATTGTCGATTCGGTGCTCGATTACCACCCGGCGTCCGGTCGGACCGCCACCACTCAGGCTGACCGGGTGATTGCTTTTGTCCGCGAGCACCAGTTGCAAACCCAATGGCTGCTGGAAACCCACGCCCACGCCGATCACCTGTCCGCCGCGCCTTACCTGCGCCGCGAGCTGGGTGGCAAGATCGCCATCGGCCAGTCCATCAGCAAGGTGCAGAACGTCTTCAAGACTCTGTTCAACCTTGAGCCAGAGTTTCGTAGCGACGGTTCACAGTTCGACTATTTGTTTGCGCCGGACGAGGAGTTTGCCATCGGCAACCTCAAGGCCAAGGCGCTGCATGTGCCAGGACACACTCCGGCAGACATGGCCTATCTGATCGACAATGAATTGATTCTGGTGGGCGACACGCTGTTCATGCCTGACGTCGGCACCGCCCGCTGCGACTTCCCCGGTGGTAACGCCAATCAGCTGTTCGCATCGATGCACCAGCTACTGGCCTTCCCCGCCGACACCCGTCTCTATGTCTGCCACGACTACCCGCCAGCCGGCCGCACTTCCCAGTGCATGACCACCGTCGGTGAGCAACGCAAAAGCAATATTCATGTGCATGACGGCATCGACGAAGCGGCGTTCGTCGAGATGCGCACACGGCGCGATGAGGGCTTATGCATGCCGACGCTGATGCTGCCGGCGATTCAGGTGAATGTACGGGCCGGAAACTTCCCGCCGGCGGAAGACAACGGCATTGTCTACCTGAAGATCCCGATGAATAAGTTCTGACTCAACACATTACCTGCGCAGCAACGGCAGCTATGCCGCCACTACCGGATCTGCAATGCCTGAGAGAGATACTGGTGCTTTGATATTAGCCCGCAGCCCGCACCAATACAGTGCAGAAAATTCTGTTGCTGCGCCCCACTCTCTGGCAACCCTCTCCCTCTTTTCGTGCCATGGCTGCGAAAAACCTGCACTTCGTCGGTGCGGATCAACCTCGTAAGCCCGGAAATCACGAGGTCAGAACCGATTGTCGAACAATTTCAAAACGTCACACACCCCGCTCTAAGTTCTGACCTAGACTCCATTTCGTGACTGGAAACCGGCCGGTCATTTTGTGGGGAAAAACTCGAAACTTTCTGCCGAAGTAACGGGTCAGGTTAAAGGTGGGGCCGCAGCACTGGTGCAATCCTTGCAACGACCACTACAGCCTTTGAGATTCAGCGCATCGACCAGCGATTGCTGTTCATTGCGTAGCGCTTTTGCGCCCGGCCACAGGAACTGGCCGCCTGCATCATGGGGTGAGATGCCTGAAACAGATCAATAAAACGGGAGAAACACATGAACGGTGCCGCTTTAGAAATCCAGGGAGAGCGTTCTCACCAGCAAATCGGCGAGCCGACCTCGATGTCGGTTCTTGCCCCGGGTGCGAAAACGGTACTGCCCGCTCCACGTCAGAATCCGAACAAAAAGAAAGTGCTGTTTGTCACCTCGGAAATCGCCGATCTGGTAAAGACCGGCGGCCTGGGTGACGTGTCTGCGGCATTGCCGCGCGCCATGGCTCACTTGCACGATGTTCGGGTGTTGATCCCCGGTTATCCGCAAGTGATGCACAGCGAAAACCCGATCCACATCATCGGCGAGTTGGGTGGTCATGCCGCCTTGCCGCCCTGCAAGATTGGCCGCATGGACATGCCGGACGGGCTGGTCATCTACGTTTTGATCTGCCCCGAATTGTACGAACGTGAAGGCTCGCCTTACGGCGCCAACAATGGCCGTGACTGGCCGGATAACCACATTCGTTTTGCCCGTCTGGGTCTGGCCGCCGCCGACATCGCCGCCAACCTGGCACACATTCACTGGTGCCCGGATCTGGTGCACGCCCACGATTGGCCCGCAGGCTTAGCTCCGGCCTACATGCACTGGCGCGGTCAGCGCACGCCGACGCTGTTCACCATTCATAACCTCGCTTACCAAGGTGTAGTAAGCCTGGCGTCCTGCCCCGAACTGGGTATTCCCGAACATGCCCTGCAACAGGAAGGCATGGAGTTCTACGGCAAACTGTCGTTCCTCAAGGCTGGTATGGCCTATTCGAGTCATATCACCACCGTCAGCGCGACCTACGCCCAGGAAATCACCACCCCGGCCTTCGGCTGCGGTCTCGACGGCTTCCTCGCCAGCAAGACCCAGCAAGGTCTGCTCAGCGGCATCCCGAATGGCATCGACGAAAGTTGGGATGCCGCGACCGATCCCCACCTGTTTTGCCCGTTCAGCATCGGCGACTGGGACGGTAAAGCGGTGAATGCCGCCCACGTACGCGAGCTGTTCGGCCTGAAGGACTCCAAGGGTCCGCTGTTCGCCGTGGTCTCGCGACTGGTCTACCAAAAAGGCCTGGACCTGACCGAAGCCGTGTCCGAGTTCATCGTCTCTTCGGGTGGGCAAATCGCGATCATCGGCCGTGGCGAGCCGGAAGAAGAGCAAGCCATGCGCGCCCTGGCCCTGCGCTTTCCGGGACAAATCGGTGTGCGCATCGGCTTTGACGAAACCGATGCGCGGCGGATGTTTGCCGGCAGTGATTTCCTGTTGATGCCCTCACGCTATGAACCCTGCGGCTTGAGCCAGATGTATGCGCAACGCTTTGGCTCGTTGCCGGTAGCGCGCAACACCGGCGGCCTGGCCGATACCATCGAAAATGGCGTCACCGGTTTTCTCTTCGACGAATCCACCGTTGCCAGCTACGAGGAAGCCTTGCGCCGGGCGTTCAAGGTGTTCGCCTTCCCGGCCCTGTTGAACGCCATGCGCTGCCGGGCCATGGCCGCGCCGTTCAATTGGTGCAAAGCGGTCGAACCCTACGCTGAACTCTATGAACAACTTGTCGCGAAGGCATTAGGTAAGTCGGTCAAGCAATAAGAGGGATTCTTGAATGCCGTTACGGACTCTGGAAACCTGGCCCCACGGCGCCGTCATGCTGGATGCCGAGCACACCCGTTTCGCCCTGTGGGCGCCAGATGCGTTTTATGTGAGTGTCGAGCTTGAAGACGGGCAATCGCTGCCGATGCTGCCCCAGGCGGACGGCTGGTTCGTGATCGAAACCCGTTGCCCGGCCGACACCCGCTATCGCTACAACATCGATGGCGAACGGGACGTGCCAGACCCCGCGTCCCGAGCCCAGGCCGGTGGTCTGGATTCACCGAGCGTGGTGGTTGACCCTCACGCTTACCGCTGGCAGCACCTTTTCTGGCAAGGCCGGCCCTGGCATGAAGCGGTGATCTACGAACTGCACGTTGGCTTGCTGGGCGGTTTCGCCGAGGTTGAAAAACACCTGCCACGATTGGCCGAGCTAGGCGTTACAGCGATCGAGCTGATGCCGCTGGCGCAGTTTCCCGGTGAGCGCAATTGGGGCTACGACGGCGTGCTGCCCTATGCGCCGCAGTCTTCATATGGCACCCCTGAAGCCCTCAAGCATTTGATCGATACCGCTCATGGTCTGGGCCTGGCGGTGATCATTGATGTGGTTTACAACCACTTCGGCCCGGACGGCAATTACCTGCATCACTATGCCAAGGGCTTTTTCCGCGAAGACCTGCACACGCCTTGGGGCGCAGCCATTGATTTTCGGCGGCGCGAGGTGCGCGACTTCTTTATCGACAATGCGTTGATGTGGCTGCTTGAGTACCGTTTCGACGGCTTGCGTCTGGATGCAGTACACGCCATCGAAGATCCGGATTTCCTTCAGGAACTGGCAGCCCAGGTGCGTCAGCACATCGATCCGCCACGTCATGTCTGGCTCACCGTGGAAAACGAGCGCAACCAGGCCAGCCTGCTGGAACAGGGCTTCGACGCGCAGTGGAACGACGATGGGCACAATGCGCTGCACGTGTTGCTGACCGGAGAAACCGAGGCCTATTACGCTGACTTCGCCGAGCAACCCACCGAGCAACTGGCCCGCTGCCTGAGCCAGGGCTTCGCCTATCAGGGCCACACCAATCGCCACGGTCATGTGCGAGGCGAACCCAGCGGGCATTTACCACCCAGTGCCTTCGTGCTGTTTCTGCAGAACCACGACCAGATCGGCAACCGTGCCTTTGGCGAGCGCCTCCATCAGTTGACCGCGCCTCAGGCACTGCACGCTGCGACGGTACTTTTGCTGTTGTCACCGATGATCCCGTTGTTGTTCATGGGCGACGAATGCGCCGCTGACGAGCCGTTTCTGTTTTTCACCAGCCACCACGGCGAACTGGCCAGGTTAGTGCGAGAAGGTCGACGCAACGAGTTCGCGGCCTTCAGCGCCTTTGCCGATCCACACAAGCGCGAACAGATTCCCGACCCGAACGCATCACACACCTTCAACGCTTCGCGTCCGACACTGACGGCAGCTGGAGCGGTGACCAGGCAAGCGACACAGACGCTCTATCGACAGCTACTGCTGATCCGTCATCAAGAAATCATCCCGCGCCTGCCCGGTGCTCGCGCCCTGGGCGCCACGGTGCTGGCAACAGGCGCGGTGAGCGCGCGCTGGCACATGGGCGACGGCAGCCTGTTGTGCATCGACCTGAACCTCAGCGCGGAGCCTGTGCCCCATTCGCCACAACCCCACACCCAACTACTTTTCGACTACCCGCAGCAGTCCTTCGAATACCTGCAACAAGGCACCCTCGTCCCATACTGCGCGCTTGTCAGCCTGACGGCAGCGGCACCGTTGCTACCCCCCACTGGAGAGCGCCCATGAGCGATATGCAACTGGAAATCCTCGCCAGCCGAGCAGGCCTGGCGGTCGACTGGATCGACGCCAACGGCCGACCGCAGAAAGTCGCTCCGGCAGCGCTGCGAGCAGTCCTCAACGGGCTCGGCCACCCGGCCGGTAGCGCTCAGGAAATCGACGCCAGCCTGCTGGAACTGCAACAGAACCAACAGAACAAACACTTGCCACCATTGATGACCGTCGACGTCGGAGCCGGGCTCGCCCTTGCGCATTACTTTGCCCCTGAAACGCCCTGTGAGATTCATCTGGAAGATGGCGCGATCCTCAATCTGAAACTTGATGCCAACGCGATGCTGCCGGGATTGATCCCGGTCGGCTATCAGGACGTTCGCATCGCCGGCCAATGCTTCACGCTCGCCGTCGCCCCCTTGCAGTGTCATAGCGTGGCCACCGCCGTTGACAGCCAGACACCCCGCGCCTGGGGCCTGAGCGTGCAGCTGTATTCATTGCGGCGCCCCGGTGACGGTGGCTTCGGAGACATGCAGGCACTGGAAAACCTCGCTCGCGTTGCCGGTGAACGCGGTGCCGACGCGTTAGCGATCAGCCCGCTGCACGCGATGTTCAGCAACGACACGCAGCGCTACAGCCCCTATTCGCCCTCCAGCCGTTTGTTCCTCAACAGTCTCTACGCCTCACCAGGGGAAATTCTCGGCGAGCGCGCCCTGCGTCTGGCCATCGACGCCACCGAATTGGCCGACGAACTGAAGAAACTGGAAGAACAACCGCTGATTGACTGGCCAGCCGCTGCCAAGGCCAAACAGCAATTGTTGCAAGCGCTGTATGAAGGGTTCTCCCGGGGTGATCATCCATTGCACGCGGACTTCAGCAGTTTTCGCCACAGCGGTGGCGAGGCCCTGGAAAACCACTGCCGTTTCGAGGCGCTCCAGGAAGCCTGTGCCGCCCTTGGCGAAAGCCTCGACTGGCGCCAGTGGCCTGAACACTGGCGCGATCCGCGCAGTGTCGAACTGGCGGCATTTGCCGAGCAAAATGCCGGACGCATCGGTTTCTACGCCTTTTGCCAATGGTTGATTTCCCGCAGCTTGCAACGCGCGCAAACCGTTGCCCGCAGCAGCGGCATGGGCATCGGCTTGATCGCAGACCTGGCCGTCGGCGCGGATGGCGGTGGCAGCCAGGCCTGGAGTCGTCAGGATGAATTGCTCGCGGCCCTCACCGTCGGCGCACCACCGGACATTCTCAACCGCACGGGTCAAGGCTGGGGGATTTCTGCGTTTTCCCCTGAAGGGCTGATCCGTAACGGCTTTCGCGCGTTCATCGAGATGCTGCGGGCCAATTTTGCCCATGCGGGCGGTCTGCGTATCGACCATGTCATGGGGCTGCAACGGCTGTGGGTGATCCCCCTCGGTGCGCCACCGAGTGACGGCGCGTACTTGTATTACCCGGTGGACGACCTGCTGCGTTTGCTGACGCTGGAGTCCCACCGGCATCAGGCGATCGTACTTGGCGAAGACCTCGGCACCGTGCCCGACGGCCTGCGCGACAAACTCATCGCCCGCTCGATCCTGGGTATGCGCGTGCTGCTGTTCGAGCAGGACCACGGAGCGCGCTTCAAACCGATTCTCGATTGGCCGGACAACGCGCTGGCCACCACCAGCACCCATGACCTGCCAACGCTCAACGGTTGGTGGCATGGCCGCGACATCGAGTGGAATGTCCGACTGGGACTGGTCGACTGCGATGGCGAACACCAATGGCGCGAGCACCGCCAGCGTGAGCGCGAAGGCTTGCGTCGAGCCCTGAGTCAGGACCCACAAAATTTCCGTGAGGAAACCCACGAGACCGACCAGGTGCTCGACGCCAGCGTACGCTTCCTTGGCCATACCCGCGCGCCGTTGGTGTTGCTGCCGCTGGAAGATGCGCTGGGCATCGATGAGCAGGCCAACCTCCCCGGTACCACCGACAGTCACCCGAACTGGCGTCGGCGCTTGTCTGATGAAAGCGAAGTGCTGCTCGACGATGCGGACGCCGCACGACGCCTGGAGTTGCTCGCCTGCGCACGACTTCAGGCGGCCGAGCGTGATCAATGAGCGAGACGCACACCCCGCCGGTCCGAGCGACACTGCGCGTGCAGTTTCATCACAGGTTCACCCTGGATGACGCGGTGCCGCTGGTGCCGTATTTCGCCGGTTTAGGGATCAGCCACCTGTATGCCTCGCCGCTGCTGAGTGCGCGGGCCGGGTCGATGCACGGCTACGACGTGGTCGACCCGACCCGGGTCAATCCCGAACTGGGTGGCGAGGCAGCCCTGCGGCGACTGGTCAGTGCCCTGCGGGTACAGAACATGGGGCTGATTCTGGACATCGTGTCCAACCACATGGCCGTGGGTGGCGCCGACAATCCCTGGTGGCTGGACTTGCTCGAATGGGGGCGACTGAGTCCCTATGGCGAATTTTTCGACATTCAATGGCACTCGCCAGACCCGCTGCTCGAAGGTCAGCTATTACTGCCGTTTCTGGGCAGCGACTACGGCGTCACCCTACAGGACGGCACACTCTCGCTGTGCTTCGATCCAGGACGGGGCAGCTTCCATGTCGAACACTATGAGCATCACTTCCCGATTTGCCCCACCGACTACGCTGAACTGCTCAAACCTGACGACTCACTCGATGCCGAACACTCACTGCAACTCAAAACATTGGCCGATCAATTCACCACCCTGCACTACCAGATCGATGCCCATTCCCTTGCGCGCCCCTTGCAGCAAACACTGACAACACTGGCGACTGATCCGCCGATCCGGCGCTGCATCGAGCACAACCTCAGCCTCCACGACTCCCGCCAGCCCGAAGGTTTCAGTCGACTGCACGAGCTGCTCGAACGCCAGAGCTATCGCCTGGCCAGTTGGCGCACGGCAGCCGACGACATCAACTGGCGGCGCTTCTTCGACGTCAATGAACTCGCTGGGCTGCGGGTTGAACGCCCGGCCGTGTTCGAGGCTACCCACGCAAAGATTTTCGAGCTGATTTCCGAGGGGCTGGTGGATGGTTTGCGTATCGACCACATCGACGGTCTCGCCGACCCGCGTGGTTACTGCCGCAAACTCAGACGCCGGGTAAACGCTGTGGCACCGTCGCAGCGCGTGCCGATCTATGTCGAAAAAATCCTCGGCGAAGGTGAAACCCTGCACCGCGACTGGCAGATCGACGGCACCACGGGTTATGAGTTTATGAATCAGTTGTCGTTGCTGCAACACGACCCGCAAGGCGAGCGGGTCCTTGGCGAACTGTGGAGCCGGCACACCGAGCGGCCCGCGGCGTTCACCGAGGAAGCACAGCTGGCACGGCAGCAGATTCTCAACGGCTCGCTGGCCGGCGACTTCGAAAGTGTCGCGCAGGCCTTGCTGCAAGTGGCCCGCGATGACCTGATGAGCCGGGATTTGACCCTCGGTGCAATCCGTCGGGCATTGCAGGAACTGATTGTGCATTTCCCGGTGTACCGAACATACATCAGCCCGCGTGGGCGTTCGGCGCAAGACGAGGTATTTTTTCAGCACGCCATGAACGGCGCGCACCAGACCTTGAGCGAAGCCGACTGGCCGGTGCTCGACTATCTGGCGCAGTGGCTGGGCGGGCAGCCTTGGCGCGAGCGCCCGGTGGGCCGTCAACGCAAGATCCTCAAGCATGCCTGCGTGCGCTTTCAGCAACTGACCTCGCCGGCCGCCGCCAAAGCAGTGGAAGACACCGCTTTCTATCGCTCAGGCGTGCTGTTGTCGCGTAACGATGTCGGCTTCAACGCCGAGCAGTTCAGCGCCCCACTCGCCGACTTCCACGCAGCGTGCAGCCAACGCCTCGCAGAGTTTGCGGACAGTCTGCTGGCCACCGCCACCCATGACCACAAACGCGGCGAAGACAGCCGGGCACGTTTGGCGCTGCTCAGCGAGCGCAGTGCCTGGTACGTCGAACAGGTCGAAGACTGGCGGATACAGGCCGCCGCCCTGCGCAGTGATCCGTCGATGCCCTCGGCCGCTGATGAACTGATTCTCTACCAAACCTTGCTCGCCAGTTGGCCGCTGGAGCTTCATTGCGATGACCAGCAGTCGCTGACGACCTACGCCGAACGCCTGGGGCAATGGCAGCAAAAAGCCCTGCGCGAAGCCAAACTCCAGAGCAGTTGGAGCGCGCCGAATGAGCCTTATGAACAGGCCGCGCGAGCATTCCTCGAACGCCTTCTGCTCAGTCCCGAAGGCCTGCCATTACGCGGCGCCGTCGCCAGCGCTGCGCAAGCGATTGCGTGCGGCGGCGCGCTCAATGGGTTGGCGCAAACCTTGCTGCGTATGACGGTACCGGGGGTTCCGGACCTATATCAGGGCAATGAGTTTTGGGACTTCAGCCTGGTGGACCCGGACAATCGGCGACCGGTGGATTTCACCGTCCGCCAGGAAGCATTGCAAACCTCGGTGGACACTGAACAGTTGTTGCACAACTGGCGCGACGGGCACATCAAGCAAGCGCTGATCGCTCGCACGTTGGCGGTACGCGCGCAATACCCGCAGCTGTTTCGGCGGGGCAGTTATCACGCGTTGCAGGTGGTGGGCAGCCAGGCTGAACGGGTGTTGGCTTTCGCCCGTGAACTGAACGGCCAACGGGCGATTGTCCTGGTGCCGGTGCGGGTTGCTTTGCTGCTGGAAAGCAGTGCCATACCGAAGGTGCCTGCCCTGCTCTGGGGCGACACCCGAGTCAAACTGCCGTTCACCGCTGTAGGCGAAAAGCTGAAGGGACTTTTTACAACAGGTGCAGTCACACACCACAAGGAGTTGCTGATTAGCGCCGCGCTGGGAGACTTCCCGGTCAATCTGTTTATCCAGACTTGAGTTCAACTCAGGAGCATTGCGATGAGTACCGATGACAAACGCGTTCGTGAATTTGCCTATCAGATCTGGGAATCCGAGGGGAAACCCGAAGGCCAGGAAGCACGCCACTGGGAGATGGCGTGCAAGCTGGCAGAAGCCGAAGCCCTGGCCCCGACCAAGCCTGCCAAGACCGCCAAAACCAATAGCGGCAAAACAGCGGCCAGCAAACCGACGGCGGCCAAGCCCAAAACCAAAGCCAAACCCGCAGTGGCCGCCAAGGTAGTGACATCGCCAGGTGAAAAGCCCGCGGCCGCGAAAAAGCCTCGAGCACCGAGCAATCCGGCCAGTTGAGGGTGCCCACGCACTCATCCTGATTGACCGCGTGGCGAGCAGGCTCGCCACTTCGGGACGGCTCGGCCTTGAGAAACCCGCAATGCCGGAGCCAACACCCAAGCCCAATTGCAGGAGCAATTATGGCCACGCCAAAAAAAACCGAGCCAGAACCTCACGTCGAGGCCTCGCGAATCCGTGAAGGCTTGCCCTTCCCGCTCGGTGCAACCTGGGATGGTCTGGGAGTCAACTTCGCGATATTTTCGGCTAACGCCACCAAGGTCGAACTCTGTCTGTTCGACGATGCCGGTGAAGTCGAGCTCGAACGTATCGAGCTGCCGGAATACACCGACGAAATCTTTCACGGCTATTTGCCGGATGCTCATCCGGGGCTGATCTATGGCTACCGGGTTTATGGGACTTACGACCCGCAAAACGGTCACCGCTTCAACCACCACAAATTGTTGATCGACCCCTACGCCAAGCAGTTGGTGGGGCAATTGAAGTGGTCTGAAGCCTTGTTTGGCTACACCATCGGCCACCCCGATGCCGACCTCAGTTTCGATACGCGCGACAGTGCGCCCTTCGTACCCAAGTGCAAGGTCATCGACCCGGCGCACACCTGGGGTCACGACCATCGGGTCAGTGTGCCGTGGGATCGAACGATCATTTATGAGACTCACGTACGCGGCATCAGCATGCGTCACCCATCCGTCCCGGAAGCGGTCCGCGGGACCTTCGCCGGGTTGATGGTCGATGACCTGCTGGAACACATCCGCAAACTTGGCGTGTCCTCGGTCGAGTTGCTGCCGATTCACGCTTTCGTCAACGACCAGCACCTGTTGCACAAGGGCATGACCAATTACTGGGGCTACAACAGCATCGCCTTCTTCGCCCCCGATCCGCGCTACCTGGCCAGTGGCAAGATCGCCGAGTTCAAGGAAATGGCTGCGCACCTGCACGAAGCCAACCTGGAAGTGATTCTGGACGTGGTGTACAACCACACCGCCGAGGGCAATGAACAAGGCCCGACCCTGTCAATGCGCGGCATCGACAATGTCTCCTACTATCGACTGAAGCCCGATGACAAACGCTTCTATATCAACGACTCCGGCACCGGCAACACCCTCGACCTGAGCCATCCCTGTGTGCTGCAAATGGTCACCGATTCGCTGCGTTACTGGGCCTCGGAAATGCACGTCGACGGTTTCCGCTTCGACCTGGCGACCATCCTCGGGCGTTATCACGACGGTTTCGACGAACGTCACAGCTTCCTCGTCGCCTGCCGTCAGGACCCGATTCTGCGTCAGGTGAAACTGATCGCCGAGCCTTGGGACATTGGCCCCGGCGGCTATCAGGTGGGCGGCTTTCCGCCGGGCTGGGTCGAATGGAACGATCGTTTTCGCGACACCGTGCGTGCATTCTGGAAAGGCGATGATGGCCAGCTCGCCGACTTTGCCGGACGCATGACCGCGTCGGGTGAGATGTTCAATCAACGCGGTCGCCGGCCATACGCCTCAATGAACTTCGTCACCGCCCATGACGGCTTCACCTTGAATGACCTGGTCTCCTACAACGACAAGCACAACGAAGCCAACGACGAGAACAATCAGGACGGCACCAATTACAACCTGTCCTGGAACCACGGCGTTGAAGGCCCCACCGACGATCCCGAGATCAACGCGCTACGCCAGCGGCAGATGCGCAATTTTTTCGCCACCCTGCTACTGGCCCAGGGCACGCCGATGCTGGTGGCCGGTGACGAATTTGCCCGAACCCAGTACGGCAACAACAACGCCTACTGTCAGGACAGCGAAATTGGCTGGGTCAACTGGGACTTGAGCGAAGACGGCAAGGCCTTGCTCAAATTCGTCAAACGCCTGATCAAGCTGCGCCTGACCTATCCGGTTCTGCGTCGTGGACGCTTTCTGGTGGGTAATTACAACGAGGACATTGGCGTCAAGGACGTCACCTGGCTGGCACCGGATGGCAACGAAATGTCCACCGAACAATGGCAGGACGGCCACGGGCGGTGCCTTGGCATGTTGCTTGATGGTCGCGCCCAGGAAACCGGAATCCGCCGCAAAGGCGCCGACGCCACCTTGCTGCTGGTGGTCAACGCCCACCACGACATCGTTAACTTTCATCTGCCAGAAGTGCCTGACGGCGGTTTCTGGACGTGCATGATCGACACCAACCAGCCATCGATTCGGGGCCAGGAGCGGTTCGATTTCAGTCACGAATACTCCGTGACCGGACGCTCGTTGCTGTTGTTCGAGTTACAACATGAGGACGAAGACTGATACCGCTCACTGGCAGCGATCGTCGGCGCTTGAGTAAACCAAGTGATGAAAAAACGCTCTTTGAAGGGGGACGGGGGCGACGAATGGTGATGTATGAGCAATACTCTGCTCGCAGCAATCCAGGGTTTGGAGCGCTGTGCCCTGCGATCATCTGGCCGCAAGGGGTCTGCGCCGGCGTGCTCAGCCAGCCGCAATACGTGTGACGGCAAACCAGAACAAGGACGTATCGCCATGAAATCCACTACCCTCGTCGACAGCAGTTTGCCTGCGCAGATCTGGAACGCTGCCCGGCAACTGGACAATATTCCAGTCATCAACACCTCTACCCTGATCCCCGCTGGCGCTCGTGCCGTGGTGATCGCCCCGCATCCGGGTGATGAAGTGGTGACCTGCGGTGGCCTGCTGCAGTTGCTCGCCACCCTCGGCCATCCCCTGCAATTGATCTCGGTTACCGACGGCAGCGCCAGTCATCCGGGCTCTAACCTGTGGTCGGAGAAGCGCCTGAGTGTATTCCGCCCTCAGGAAAGCGTCGAAGCCCTGCGCCGTCTCGGTTTGCCCATGCATAGCCTGAAATGGATCCGCGGCGGTTTTACCGACAACGCGCTGGCCGAGCGTGAACTCCAATTGACGCAATTCATCGCGCGCTACCTGCGGCCAGGTGATGTGGTGTTCACCACCTGGAGCGAGGACGGCATCATCGACCATGACACGGTGGGTCGGGCCACCGCAAAAGCCGCCCGCATGGTTGGAGCGAGTGTCAATGAAGTGCCGGTCTGGGCCTGGCACTGGCCCGCACGCGATCAGGGGCTGATTCCCTGGCACCGCGCCCGCAAAGTCCGCCTCGACACCTGGACCGTCGCGCGCAAGTGCCACGCCACCCATGCGTACGCCAGCCAGCTGAATGGTGAACCGGAAATCGGCATCGCACCGAAGCTGCCCAGGGTTATTCTGGAGCGGATGCGTCAACCCTATGAAATCGTTTTTGTGTGATCGTGAAAGGCGTGATGCCTTGGCCCCGTCTAAAACTCTGAACTGCCGGCCAATGCATCAGTCGCATGGATAACCCGCCCGATTCAGTGGAGAGAACGTGAGCCCCGATTCAGACCGGCACACCGCCAATCCAGGTTCGATGAATACGCCGCCGACCATTCATCGCCTCAGGGTTCTGACGGTCAATACCCACAAGGGCTTCACGGCCCTCAACCGGCGTTTCATTCTTCCGGAACTGCGTGAAGCCGTGCGCAGCACCTCTGCCGATCTGGTGTTTTTACAGGAAGTGCTCGGCGAACATGATCGCCACGCCACGCGCCATAACAATTGGCCGCAGACCTCGCAGTACGAGTTCCTCGCCGATAGCATGTGGAGCGACTTCGCCTACGGCCGCAACGCGGTGTATCCCGACGGACATCACGGTAATGCGCTGCTGTCCAAATACCCGATCCGCCACCATCGCAACCTCGATGTCTCCATCACCGGGCCCGAGCGCCGTGGGCTGCTGCACTGCGTGCTCGATGTACCGGGGCACGCCGAAGTACACGCGATCTGTGTCCACCTGAGCCTGCTGGAAAGCCATCGCCAATTGCAGCTGGCCTTGCTCTGTCAACTGATCGAGTCGCTGCCCGGTGACGCCCCCGTGATCATCGCCGGCGACTTCAATGACTGGCAGCTTCAAGGCAACACCACACTCGCGCAACGCGACGATCTGCACGAAGCCTTCGAGCGCCACCACGGACGCCCGGCCAAGACCTACCCGGCACGCTTTCCACTGCTACGCCTGGACCGCATCTACCTGCGCAACGCCAGCAGTCACGAGCCGAAGATTCTAGGGAACAAGCCGTGGACCCACCTCTCCGACCATCTGCCGCTGGCGGTTGAAGTGCATTTCTAATGGTTCTGCTCGGGCTTGCGGGTGAAATCCTCGGTTTCTTCTTACTACGGAATAACGCTCCAGATTGCCGAATGAACCACACCTTTAAACACTTTACCCCATCAGAAAGCAGACTTATCTGAAAGAAATTTCCCAAATAACCAAACAAAAACATGAACACTTGAAATTTCAATCTCCAAAAAATATACATACATCTACACAGCACCAGATCCAAAATCACACGCAGCCTTTTCTAGGCCTGAGGCATTATGAAAAACGCGATATCGCCTACAAGAAATGAAAACTTTTCCGAATGGTATCAACAAGTCGTTAGCCAGGCTGAACTTGCTGAAAACTCTCCCGTTAGAGGTTGCATGGTCATCCGCCCTTGGGGCTACGGAATCTGGGAACTGATTCAACGAGAGCTTGATCAAAAATTCAAAGCGTCAGGGCATTCGAACGCATACTTTCCACTTTTGATCCCGTTATCCTTCCTTCAGAAAGAAGCAGAGCATGTAGATGGTTTTGCCAAAGAGTGTGCAGTTGTAACCCATCATCGACTCGAACAATCAGCCAATGGAAAACTAATCCCTGCCGGTGAACTGGAAGAACCACTCATCATAAGACCCACCAGCGAAACAGTTATCGGCGCCTCGTTTTCAAGGTGGGTGCAAAGCTACCGAGACTTACCCTTGCTCATCAATCAGTGGGCCAATGTGCTCCGCTGGGAAATGCGTCCAAGGATCTTCCTCAGAACGTCGGAGTTCCTGTGGCAGGAAGGCCATACCGTTCATGCGTCCAAAGCAGAGGCCCTGGACGAGACATTGAAAATGCTCGATATCTATGAGCGTTTCACCGTCGACCATCTGGCCATACCGGTTATCAAGGGTGAAAAGTGTTCATGGGAACGATTTCCAGGTGCCGTCAGTACCTACACCATCGAAGCGATGATGCAGGACAGCAAGGCTTTGCAGGCCGGGACCTCGCATTTTTTAGGTCAAAACTTCGCCGAGGCCTCGGACATTCGTTTCGTCAACAAGGAAGGGATCAAGGAACTTGCCTGGACAACCTCATGGGGCGTTTCAACCCGATTGATTGGTGCGATGATCATGGCCCACGGAGATGACGATGGACTGGTAATACCGCCGTTGGTAGCACCAACGCAGATCATCATCGTTCCGATAGTGCGCAATGAGCAGGATGCCGAAGCTATCCATGCTTACTGCGATGATCTGAAAAAGAAGATCTCACGCAAGAAAATCAAGGGACAGAACCTCAGAGTCAGCGTCGATAAACGCGAGATGAATGGTAGCGAGAAGAAGTGGTATCACATAAAGCGCGGCGTGCCTGTTCGGGTGGAAGTCGGGATAAAAGAGCTGGAGCAGAACACGGTCTCTTATTCTTGCAGGGATAACGCCAAGAGCCTTTTCAAGATTGACTCGGAGGTCTTTATAAAAGAAATCCCACGCACACTGCTCACCCTTCAGAAGTCAATGCTGGACCGTGCAAAATCAAAGCTTTCCGAGCACACCAAAACAGTGACAAGCCTTGAAGAGTTCAAGAAAGCCTTCAAACCAAAAGACAAATTGAATGCTTTCGTTCTGGCACCTTTCATTGAGGACGAAGAAGTTGAAAAGGCTATTGGGGAGTTCGGCGTAACAGTCCGCTGCATTCCTTTGGTTCAACCCAAGGCCACAGCAACCTGTTTGTTCACTGGAAAGCCCACCAATACGTGGGCTCTTTACGCGAAGTCATATTAATCCCCTTTCAATCTTATGAAAGCATGAGTGTCTACACATCTTTTCGCTCTAACCTCCGTAGCAGCTGCCGAGCCTGCGAGGCTGCGTTCGGCTGCGAAGCAGTCGTTGAATCAGGCAGCGCGTTCTTCCAGAGAAAACGTTGATCCAGGATTTGCGAGGACTTCGTCCTCGAACGTAGCCTCGCAGGCTCGGCAGCTGCTACGGACGTAGTCTTTCACCGTATTTCAAAGTTATGCAGATACCTATGCTTATGGACGGCAAGCCGGTCAGAGGAGGACCTCTCAAAGAAGCCTCTCGCAGCACCACTCACGCTTTGGATCAAGGCCTTCCGGACGTGAAAAAAGCCTCTGATTTGACGTCAAAAAATGATTCTCCAGATAAACAACAACTTAGATAATTACCAATAATCAGTCATTTACAGAGCCTAATTTAGTCATACCGCTCATCGTTCAATTTCTTGACGCAATGCCAGCGGTCTTCTTAGCTAAACCGTACTACCCCCGGAATTACCTTCTGGGGCAAGCCTCGGAAACCCGCTGCAGCGGGCCGCCGGGTTTTGCCTCAATGAAATCGGTCGCCCCTCATTCGGGGTAGGAGAGACGCCAAATAGAGATATGGCACGCGATTGCAAGGTAGACGTCCATGAATACCTCCTTCATCCAACACGAGATCAAAGTTTCCCTGTACACCGTTTCCACTTCGCTGCTGCTGTGCACGTCCATGGAGGTTCAGGCGTCGTCTGTCGAGGACGAGACGATCCCCTGGTATCAGCAAGATGTCCCGGCGTTCACCCTGCCGACACCCAATACGAGTAACAGCATCCGCTTCATCCGAGATCCCGGACTTGATAACCAGTTGCTGACAGTCGAGCAAGCCGCTCCTTCAGCCTGGGATCGGGTTTACGGCCAACCCGCCAGGAACGCGGAACGCGATGTTCTCAACTCACAGTTTTCCGGCATGACCGGCGCCGAAGTCAAAGGCCCGGCGGTGCTTACCCTGCAAAACAACAGCGGCAGCACTCAGCGCGTGGGTCTGGTGGGCGGCACAAACCAGTTTCAGAGCAATGGCAATGGCCTGTTGATCGGCCCTGCCATCGCCGACCCGAACAATACTCTCAATGTACAAGGCCCCAACCTTGGCGCCTATTGGAGCCTGACCGGCGCAAGCGGCTGGCACGTGGACTTGACCGCCAGCGGTGGTCGGGTCAATGGCTACAGCCTCAATGATCAGGGCCAGCGCCAAGCCGCCGAAGGCAGCGCAATGTCCCTCTCGGTGGAAGGTGGATTTCCCATCGGCATCAGCGAAAACTGGGTAATCGAACCCCAGGCGGAGTTGATCAACCAGCGTATTACCCTGGACACCCCGTATGCCGGTAGTGGCAATGCGTCATCCAGTGACTTGACGTCCTGGAGCGGCAGGGTCGGTGCAAGCTTGAAAGGGAGTTATGACATCAAGGGCCTGCCGGTCGAACCCTATGTTCGTACCAACTTCTGGCACACGGTCAATACCAGCGATACCGTGACCCTCGGTCAGGTCGACAAGCTCAGCAGCAGCAGCCGAAACTCGTCCACGGTCGAACTGGGGCTGGGGTTGGTGGCCAGAGTCACGCCCTCTGTCAGCCTGTATGTCAGCGGCGACTACAGCGCCGCTACCATTGCCAACGATTTGAATGGGTTGATGGGCAGTATTGGGGTGCGGATGCGTTGGTGACTCCCCCGATCGTTCCCGCGCGTCTGCGCGGGAACGATCCTTCGCAGTCCATCAGCCGACATCAACCCTCCGGACGCAGAATCAACACCGCCAACGGCGGTAAATTCAGCACCAACGACAACGCCTGGCCATGGCTGCCCTCCTCTTCGGTAAACACACCGCCGCCATTACCGTAATTGGAGCCAGCATAGATCCCTGCGTCGCTGTTGATCACCTCATTCCAGCGCCCGGCAAACGGCACACCAATCCGATAGGCCGGACGCGGCACCGGCGTGAAGTTGGCCACCACCAACACCGGCCGCCCTTCCTTGCTCCAGCGCAGCCAGGCGTAGACGCTGTTGATCGCGTCATCACCGATCAGCCATTGGAAGCCCTGCGGCACATCGTCCTGATCGTGCAGTGCCGGTTCTTCGCGGTAGAGCTGATTGAGGTCGGTCACCAGTTTTTGCACACCGCGGTGTTCCGGGTATTGCAGCAAGTACCAATCCAGCTGCTGATCGTGATTCCATTCGCGCCACTGGCCGAACTCACAGCCCATGAACAGCAGTTTTTTACCCGGATGCGCCCACATAAAACTCAGGTAAGCGCGCAAGTTGGCGAACTTCTGCCAGCGATCACCGGGCATCTTGTCGATCAGCGAATGTTTGCCGTGCACCACTTCGTCGTGGGAAATCGGCAGGATGAAGCGCTCGGACCAGGCGTAAACCAGACCAAAGCTCAGCTCGTTGTGATGATGGGCGCGGTAGACCGGGTCCTGCTGAATGTAATGCAGCGAATCGTGCATCCAGCCCATGTTCCACTTGTAGTCGAAGCCCAACCCGCCTTGCTGCGTACCCTGGCTGACACCCGGCCAGGCCGTGGATTCCTCGGCAATCACCAGGGCACCGGGGGCTTCGAGGTCGACTACATCGTTGAGGTGGCGGACAAAATCGATAGCTTCGAGGTTCTCCCGACCGCCATGGCGATTGGGTACCCACTCGCCGGCCTTGCGCGAATAGTCGCGATACAGCATCGAGGCCACCGCATCGACCCGCAGTCCATCGACGTGAAAATGTTTGAGCCAGTGCAACGCCGACGCCAGCATGAAGCCATGCACTTCGGTACGTCCGAGGTTGTAAATCAGCGTGTCCCAGTCCTGGTGAAAGCCTTCCAGCGGGTTGCCGTACTCGTATAGCGCGGTGCCGTCGAACTGTGCCAGGCCATGGGTATCGGTGGGGAAATGCGCCGGCACCCAGTCGAGGATCACCCCGATGTTGGCCAGGTGGCAGGCGTTGACGAACGCGGCAAAGTCACTGGGCGAGCCGTAACGGGCGCTTGGGGCGAATTGCGACAGCGGCTGATAACCCCAGGAACCGCCGAACGGGTGCTCCATGATCGGCATCAGTTCGATATGAGTAAAACCGAGTTTCTGCACATAAGGGATCAGATACTCGGCCAACTCGCCCCAGCTGTATTGACGCGCCACTTCGCCGACGTCGTCCACTTCGCACTGCCAGGAACCCGCATGCAGCTCGTAAATCGACAGCGGCGCGCTCGGGTGGTGGCGCTCACCGCGCGACTGCATCCAGTCCTGATCCTGCCAGTCGATGCGCAATGGTGAGGCGACTTTCGAGGCGGTGTCCGGCGGCAGCTGTGTCGCCAGTGCCATGGGGTCTGCCTTGAGCGGCAAAATCCCCTGGGCACCAAGAATTTCGTACTTGTATGCCTCACCCGCCTGCAAACGCGGAACAAACAGCTCCCACACGCCTGACGGATGACGCAGCCGCATCGGATGACGGCGACCATCCCAAATATTGAAATCACCGACCACCGAGACCCGGCGGGCATTCGGCGCCCACACCGCAAAGCGCACGCCGTCAACACCGTCGACGTTCTTCAACTGCGCTCCCAGGCACGCACTGAGATCCCGATGATTGCCCTCGGCGAACAGATACAAATCCATCTCGCCCAACAACGGACCGAAGCTGTAAGGATCCTCGGCAGTTTGCTCGCCGCCAGCCCAATGGATGCGTAAGAGATAAGCCTGAGGCCGATCGAAATGCGCGACGAACAACCCTGGCACCTCGGTGGCGTTCAAGCTGCCGAGCTCTTCGCCGGAGTCACGGGCGATCACCTGCACGCTCAAGGCATCCGGAAGGTAGGCGCGAATGAACTGACCGCCCGCCCCGTCTGCGTGTGGTCCGAGTATCGCAAAGGGGTCCTGGTGCTCGGCACGCACCAGCGCCTCAATGTCTCGCGCTGTCGGTAGCAGCGCTTCTTTCACATGTCCCCGCTCCATCATGACGGCTCCTTCATAACTGCTCTCCACCGCTATAGGAAAAGGGTTTGAGTCCACTCAACAACCCATACAAACCGTGCAATGGCACGGGCAACCAGGCGGGACGATTTTCGGCTTCATACACCACTTCATAGGCCGCCTTCTCGAGGCTGAACAACGCCAGTGCGGCGTCTTCGGCATCCGGGTCTTGCCATGCATGAGCAAGACTAGCTGTTGCCTGCCGATACGCCTGAACAAACACTACCTTAGCCTCACGCAAATAACGTTCCGTCACCCGCTGACGTGCCGCCAGCGTCTGCACTGTGCCATCCACGCCCTGCGCGTTCAGCGCCATCGCCGCCGCGTAATCGAACGAGCGCAGCACACCGCTCACATCCTTGTACGGACTGTGTTTACCCCTTCGCTCATGCAACGGTCGCGCCGGCTCACCTTCGAAATCGATCAGGTAGGCATCGCCCTTGATCACCAGCACCTGGCCCAGGTGTAAATCACCGTGAACCCGCATCTGCAAACCGCCCACGGCTTTTGCCGCCAGATCCTGAATGTACTTGAGGACAGTTTTTCTCTGCTCCAGCAAACGCACTACCAACACCTGATCCGCCGCGCTCAACCTGACCTGATGCTGTTTGAGCAACTGCAAGGCATGCTCCAGTTGTGCACCAATCGCTTTGGCCGACGCCTGCTGATCCTTGTGCGTGGTGACCCGCGAACCAAACGCCGGATTGTCACTGGGTGCTGCCAATAGCTGGTGCATTTCCCCGAGGCGTTGACCGAGCATGCCCGCGAAATCTTTCAATTCAGTGAGCGCGTTGTAGTGCTGTTCCTGCTCGGAGATTGCCTCGGCCAACTCATCGCGAATCGCCCGCTCAAGGTTGTTTTGCGTCCACTCCCAGGCGTCGCCCTGATTGCTCAGATAACCTTGGGCGATCATCAACAGATTGTCTTCGCCTTGCAGATCGCGGCGGATTACCGAGCCGAGCAACGGTGAAATATGCTCGAACCCGGCAGCGGTCAGGTAAGCGCCCATCTCCAGTTCCGGGTGCACGCCGCTGGCCACTTTGCGGATCAGCTTCAGCACCAGACTGCCACCAATCACCACGGAGCTATTGGATTGTTCGGCCGACAGGTAGCGCACATCCGGGTCAGCACCCAGACCGAGCTCCGCCAGCCCGGCGGTCGGCTCGAAACGAATTTCGCCGTCGCTTGCGGCCAGCACCGTGTGCGCCTGCATCGCCTGCAACACCGCGCGAATGAATGTGTCGAGACTGAATGCGTCCGTCACCAGCCCCACCTGCCGGCCGCGCCGCACCCGCGCCAAGGCAAGCTGCTGCGGCAATGCGGTGCCGACCTGGTCTTCGGCCAGAAATCCGAATGGCAACTGATAACGACTGGTCTGACCGTTGCTGGTCACCTCGATTTCGCTGAACAGCACCGGATGCAGCGGATCACCAAAACGCACACCGTAAGCGATGTGCACCGTTTCGATACTGGAGTCCTTGCCGGCGAACCAACGTCGATTGTGCAACCAGCTCGGCAGCGCGCTTTGCTCCAGAATGGTGCGCGACGGGGCTTCGAGCAGCTCCTCCATGCGCTTTTTTAGTACCAGGGTGGTGAAGTCCGGCAGACTTTGCGCGGGTTCGACGTGCCAGCTCGGCATCTGGTTTTCCACCGCCAGCACAAACCAATAAAAACCATACGGTGCCAGGGTCAGCAGAAAATTGAGCTGGCCAATCGGCGGGAAGGCGTTACCGCCGAGCATTTCCACCGGGACCATGCCGGCGAACGCTGAAAGGTCCAGCTCGGCCGCCTGTGCACTGCGCGAGACGTTGGCCACGCAGAGGATGATTTCGTGCTTGCCGTCATCACCGGTGTACTCCCGTGTATAGGCAAGAATCCGGCGGTTGCTCGGCGAGAGCATTTTCAAGCTGCCCCGGCCGAACGCCCTGGACTGTTTGCGGATCGCCAGCATGCGCCGGGTCCAGTTCAGCAGTGAGTGCGGATCGCCGGCCTGGGTTTCGACGTTCACCGACAGGTAACCGTAGAGCGGGTCCATGATCGGCGGCAGCACCAGGCTCGCCGGGTCGGCGCGGGAGAAACCGCCATTACGGTCGATCGACCACTGCATCGGCGTGCGCACCCCATCGCGGTCACCGAGATAGATGTTGTCGCCCATGCCGATTTCGTCGCCGTAGTACAGAGTTGGCGTCCCTGGCATCGACAGCAGCAGGCTGTTGAGCAACTCGACGCGGCGTCGATCACGCTCCATCAGCGGTGCCAGGCGCCGGCGAATGCCGAGGTTGATCCGCGCACGGCGGTCGGCCGCGTAGTAGTTCCACAGGTAATCGCGCTCCTTGTCGGTGACCATCTCCAGCGTCAGCTCATCATGGTTGCGCAGGAAAATCGCCCATTGGCAGTTGGCCGGGATCTCCGGTGTCTGGCGCAGGATATCGGTGATCGGAAAACGGTCTTCCTGAGCCAGCGCCATGTACATGCGTGGCATCAACGGGAAGTGGAAGGCCATGTGGCATTCGTCGCCGTCATCACCGTGGGTGTCACCAAAGTACAACTGAGTGTCTTCCGGCCATTGATTGGCCTCGGCCAGCAGCATGCGATCCGGGTAATGGGCGTCGATCTCGACGCGAATCCGCTTGAGCACGTCGTGGGTCTCGGGCAGGTTCTCGTTGTTGGTGCCGTCGCGCTCGATCAGGTAGGGAATTGCATCCAGACGCAGGCCGTCGATGCCCATGTCCAGCCAGTAGCGCATCACCGAGAGCACCGCTTTCATGACCTGCGGGTTGTCGAAGTTCAGGTCCGGTTGATGCGAATAAAAACGGTGCCAGAAGTACTGGCCGGCCACCGGGTCCCAGGTCCAGTTGGACTTTTCGGTGTCGAGAAAAATGATCCGCGTGCCGTCGTACTTTTGATCGTCATCGGACCAGACATAAAAGTCCCGCGCCGCCGAACCTGGCTTGGCCTTGCGCGCCCGCTGAAACCAGGGGTGTTGATCAGAGGTGTGGTTGATGACCAACTCGGTGATCACCCGCAAACCGCGTTGGTGGGCCTCGGCAATAAAGCGCTTGGCGTCGGCGAGGGTCCCGTAATCGCGGTGCACGCCACGGTATTCGGCAATATCGTAGCCATCATCGCGGCGCGGCGAGGGGTAGAACGGAAGCAGCCAAATGGTGTTGACGCCCAGATCGGCAATGTAATCCAGTTTGGCGATCAAACCGGGAAAGTCGCCGATCCCGTCGTTATTGGAGTCGAAATAAGACTTTACGTGAACCTGATAAATCACCGCATCCTTGTACCAGAGCGGGTCATTGCTGAAGGTGGCTGACCTGGGTTTCTTCGCCATTGGAAACTCCTGCTGAATGGGTTAACCGCAGCCTTTGTGGTGAGGGAGCTTGCTCCCGCTCGGCTGCGAAGCAGTCGCCGATCTTGAGCACGTGGGGTCGCTGCGCAACCCAGCGGGAGCAAGCTCCCTCGCCACAAAAGCCAATCCGGCTTCAGCCTTTCGATATCCGCCATATCCCGAACGGCTGGTTCCACGGTTCGATGCGCATCCATTGGGTTTTGCCGTACCAGGTCCAGCGGTGGCCGTTCATCAGGTCTTCACCTTGGGTGACCGCGTCGTCACTCAGTCCCATCTCCCACAGCGGCAATTCGAAATGCGCTTCCTGGGCGTTGAACGGGTCGAGGCTCACCGCCACCAGAATGAAGTTACTGCCATCGGCACTGCGTTTGCCGAAGTACAGAATGTTGTCGTTCCACGCCGTGTAGACCTGCAAACCCAAATGGCTGTGCAGCGCCGGATTCTGTCGGCGAATGCGGTTGAGCTGGGCGATCTCGGCGATGATGTTGCCCGGTGCGTTGAAGTCCCGAACACGGATTTCATACTTCTCGGAGTCGAGGTATTCCTCCTTGCCCGGCACTGGCGCCGACTCGCACAGCTCAAACCCCGAATACATGCCCCACAGGCCCGAGCCCATAGTCGCCAGCACCGCGCGGATCAGAAACCCGGCACGGCCCGAGTCATGGAGGAAACCCGGATTGATGTCAGGTGTATTGACGAAAAAGTTTGGCCGAAAGCACTCGCGCCAGGGCGACTGGTTCAGTTCGGTGAAGTACGTCGCCAATTCGTGTTTGGTGTTACGCCAGGTGAAGTAGGTGTAGCTCTGGGAATAACCGACCTTGCCCAGGCGCGCCATCATCGCCGGGGTGGTGAACGCTTCGGCGAGGAAAATCACCTCGGGATACAGCGCCCGAACATCAGCGATCAACCACTGCCAGAACGGCAGGGGTTTAGTGTGGGGATTGTCGACGCGGAACATCGTCACACCCTCCTTGACCCAGCCGACCACGATGTCCCTTAGCTCCAGCCACAGGCTGGGGATCGCTTCGGTGGCGTAGAAGTCGACATTGACGATGTCCTGGTATTTCTTCGGTGGATTCTCGGCGTATTTGATGGTGCCGTCCGGCCGCCAGTTGAACCAGCCCGGATGCTGCTTCAGCCACGGGTGATCCTGGGAGCATTGAATCGCGAAATCCAAAGCAATCTCCAACCCGTGTGCGGCAGCGGCCGCGACCAGACGACGGAAGTCCTCGCGACTGCCCAACTGCGGATGAATTGCCTCGTGACCACCTTCTACACCACCGATGGCATACGGGCTGCCGTGGTCATCAGGACCGGCGGTCAGGGAGTTGTTGGGGCCTTTGCGATAGCTGCGACCAATCGGGTGGATCGGCGGGAAGTACAGCACGTCAAAGCCCATGTCCTGGATCATCGCCAGGCGCGAATGCACATCGTTGAACGTGCCATGACGTGCTGGATCGTCGGTGATCGAGCGGGGAAACAGCTCATACCAACTGGCGAACTGCGCACGTTCGCGCTCGACGTCCAGCGGGTACTCCGGACTCAGACTGAGATAGGGACGGTGATCGGCCTCGGCCATCAATCCGGCACTGCGTGGGTGCAGAAACAGCGCAACTTGCTCGGTTTCAAGCAGCCCGACCAGCTCATGGTGCAGCGCCGCCAACTGTTCGCTCAACTGACCGTCACTGCGCTCTGCCGCCTGCAGCACTTGGGTGCGCCCTTCTTGCAGCTCCAGGCTGACCGGCACACCCGCGACATGCTTTTTCTCCAGCTCATGACAGAAACTGGCGAACTGATCGATCCAGGCCTCGATACAAAACCGATACTGCCCCGGTGCAGCGACGCTGAACTGGCCTTGCCAGGCGTTATTGCCCAGATCGGTCATCACTTCGCATTGCCAGATCGAATCAGCCTCGGTACGCCAACGCACGCGCACCGCCAGCGTGTCGTGGCCATCGGCAAAAACCTTGCTGGTTACCGTCACGGCCTGCCCTTCGATGGCCTTGACCGCAAACTGGCCGCCATCAATCACCGGCATCGTGTTCTCGATGACAATCCGCGGCAGCAGCAAGGCCTGCGACAGTGGCAGTTGCGGGTTGTATTGCAGTTCAGTCGGTTTTTCAGTCGTCATCGAGCATCGCCCCTTACGCCCCATGGACGCTCTTGTGCTTGATCGTGTACTGCCTGCATGACGCTACTTAGGTTCCGAGCACCCGGCCGAGGGAAAAGTTCAGCGGGATGTTTGCCGAGCGTACTACATCACCGAAGCAGAAGCCGACGCATCAACCGTAGCAGGTGCCACCGATGGTCGTCGGCATCTGAAGGTAACAGCAGTGATTCGGTGATTTGACTGACGCAGATCACAGACCGCCGCAGACGCCTGAGATAGGGGCTGCTGCCGCGCCAACCGGGGTGCATCAAGTTGTCGCAGGGGCGGATCAGATACGCATCTGATCCGCTTTTTAATCCAATACCTGAGTCTGTTATGCAAACAGATCGGTGGTCATAGTTCATCTGCCTGATGGAGGCTGATGAGCGAAAGACCATGAGCGATAGAATCCCCGTCCGATTAGTAGAAACATTCGAGCCTTCGCGTCCAAAGATGAAGGCCAAATCCAGCGACAACCAGATTCACACCCGCAGCTTCACCGGTTTGTTCCGCACCTTGCGCCTGAGCGGTACGGGGTTTCTGTTTCTGGCGTTTTTCGGCACTGTGTGGCTGAACTGGGGTGGCCGACAGGCCGTGCTCTGGGATCTGTCGGAAAGCAAATTCCACATCTTCGGCGCGACCTTCTGGCCACAGGATTTCATCCTGCTCTCGGCGCTGTTGATCATCTGCGCGTTCGGCCTGTTCGCGATCACCGTGTTCGCCGGGCGAGTCTGGTGCGGCTATACCTGCCCGCAGAGTTCCTTCACCTGGCTGTTCATGTGGTGCGAAAAAGTCACCGAGGGCGAGCGCAACCAGCGGATCAAGCTGCAAGCCGCACCCTGGGGCCTGAACAAACTGCTGCGTCGCTCGGCCAAGCACACAATGTGGCTGGCCATCAGCGTGCTGACCGGCCTGACCTTTGTCGGCTACTTCACCCCCATTCGCCCACTGGCCAATGAACTGCTGACCCTGCAAATGGGTGGGGTCAGTCTGTTCTGGGTGCTGTTCTTCACTGGCGCGACCTACGTCAATGCGGGTTGGCTGCGTGAAGCCGTGTGCATGCACATGTGTCCGTATGCGCGGTTTCAGAGCGTGATGTTCGACAAAGACACCTTGACCATCTCCTACGACGCCGCCCGTGGCGAAAGCCGTGGCCCGCGCAAGCGCGAGGTGAAGCCGGCCGACGTGGGGCTGGGCGATTGCATCGACTGTCATGTGTGCGTGCAGGTCTGTCCGACCGGCATCGACATCCGCGACGGTTTGCAGATGGAATGTATCGGCTGCGCGGCGTGTATCGATGCCTGCGATTCGATCATGGACAAAATGGGCTACGCCCGTGGCCTGATCAGCTATACCTCCGAGCATGAATTGCAAGGTGGCAAGACCCACCTGCTGCGGCCTCGGTTGATCGGCTACACCGCCGTGCTGGTGGTGATGATCGGCGCACTGGCGCTGGCCCTGATGGAGCGGCCGATGGTGTCGCTGGACGTCAGCAAGGACCGTGGCCTGTTTCGCGAAAACAGCCAGGGGCAGATCGAAAACATCTACAGCCTCAAAGTCATCAACAAGACCCAGCAGCGCCAGGACTATCGTTTGTCCCTGGTGGATGGCGACGGCTTCCAGTTGCAGGGCAAGACCGAACTGAGCCTGGCACCGGGAGAAATCGTTGATGTGCCGGTTTCAGTGGCCATGACCACCGACAAGCCCAGCAGCAGCTCGCAGAAGATCAGCTTCAAAATCACTGACAGCGATGAACCTTCGGTGAGCAGCGTGGCGCAAAGCCGTTTTGTTGCACCGTTGAATCGTTGAGCCTTTAAGATGCAGAGCCTAAAAGATCGTCCGAACGCGGCCCGAACCTTCGGCAGCTCCTACATTGTTTTCTAAATGATACCAACCCGGGCACCCGATGAAACGCTACGAGAAATTCGCTGACGACATAGCTGAACTGATCCGCTCCGGGGTGCTCGGCCCTGGCCAGCGCGTTCCCTCGGTACGTTACGCCAGCCAGACTTACGGGGTCAGCCCGTCCACCGTGTTTCAGGCCTATTACCTGCTGGAACGTCGCGGGCTGATCCGCGCCCGGCCGCGCTCCGGCTACTTCGTCAACACCCACGCACCGAGTCCGTTCTCGGAGCCGGTGATCAGCAGCCAGGTCAGCGAGTCCACCGAAGTCGACGTCAGCGAACTGGTGTTCTCGGTGCTCGACTCGATCAAGGACCCGAACACCGTACCCTTCGGCTCGGCCTTCCCGAGCCCGACGCTATTCCCGTTGCAACGGCTGTCTCGCTCGCTGGCCAGTGCCGCCAGGGAGATGGATCCGCGCATGGTGGTCACCGACATGTCGCCGGGCAATCCGCAATTGCGTCGGCAAATCGCACTGCGCTACATGGTCGGCGGCCTGATGTTGCCCATGGAAGAATTGCTGATCACCAACGGCGCACTGGAAGCGCTGAACCTGTGCCTGCAAGCGGTGACCGAACCCGGCGACCTGGTGGCCATTGAAGCACCGGCGTTCTACGCCAGCCTGCAAGTGCTTGAGCGACTCAAGCTCAAAGCGGTGGAAATCCCCGTGCATCCGCGTGACGGCATTGACCTCGGTGTGCTGGCGCAAACCCTTGAACGCCATCCGATCAAAGCCTGCTGGTGCATGACCAGTTTCCAGAACCCGATGGGCGCGACCATGCCCGAGGCCAAGAAACAGGAGTTGGTCGAGTTGTTGCGCAGCCATCAGGTGCCGCTGATCGAAGACGACGTCTACGCCGAACTCTATTACGGCCAGCAAGCGCCGAAACCGGCCAAAGCCTTCGACACCGAAGGGCTGGTGATGCACTGCGGCTCGTTCGCCAAGAGCCTCGCCCCCGGTTACCGCATCGGCTGGGTCGCCGCCGGGCGCTATGCGCAGAAGATCGAACGGCTGAAGCTGATGACCTCGCTCTGCGCCTCGATGCCGGCCCAGGCGGCGATCGCCGATTACCTGCAACACGGTGGCTACGACCGCCACCTGCGCAAACTACGCTACGCCCTCGAAGAACAGCAAAGCGCCATGCTGGCCGCCATCGCCCGCTACTTCCCGGCCCAGACCCGCGTCAGCCAACCGGCCGGCGGCTACTTCCTGTGGCTGGAATTGCCGGCACAGATGGACTCGTTGAAGCTGTTCCAGATGGCGTTGGCCCAAGGCATCAGCATTGCGCCGGGGCCGATTTTTTCACCGACCCAGCGGTTCAGGAATTGTATTCGGTTGAATTACGGCAGCCCGTGGACCGAGGATGCCGAGAAGGCAATGGAGACGTTGGGGCGGATTGTGCGGTCGTTCTGAGACTTGAGTCGCCCCGACCGTGGCTATCGCGAGCAGGCTCGCTCCCACATGTGAAATGCATTCCCCTGTGGGAGCGAGCCTGCTCGCGATGAGGGTGGCACTGACAAAGCAAAACCTGAGGTTTAACGCCCTCCCGCCAGATCGATAAACGTCCCGGTCGCATAAGAAGCCTTGTCTGACAGTAACCAGATAATCGCCTCGGCCACTTCATCCGGGCGGCCGCCACGGGCCATGGGAATGCCCGACTCAAGCTTGCTGACCCGATCCGGATCGCCGCTCAGGGCGTGGAAATCGGTGTAGATGTAGCCGGGACGTACGGCGTTGACGCGGATGCCTTCGCCAGCGACTTCCTTGGACAGGCCGATGGTGAACGTATCCAGCGCGCCCTTGGAGGCCGCGTAGTCGACGTATTCGCCCGGTGAGCCAAGGCGCGAAGCGACCGAGGAGACGTTGACGATGCTGCCGCCCTGCCCGCCATGTTTGGGTGACATGCGCAGCAGCGCATGCTTGGCGCAGAGAATCGGCGCCAGGACGTTGGTTTTGAGGATTTTCAGAATGCGAAATTCGGACATTTCGTCGACCCGCGACTTTTGCCCGACGGTGCCGGCGTTGTTCACCAGCGCGGTGACTCGGCCCAGCTCGGTGTCGACGCGATGGAACAGGCTGATCACTTCGTCTTCGATGCTGACGTCAGCACGTACCGCAATCGCCTGGGCGCCGAGCGCACGGACTTGTTCGAGGACCTGTTGCGCGGCCTGCTCATCGGCCTGGTAGTTGATGCAAATTCGATAGCCCTGCTCAGCCGCCAAGAGCGCTGTAGCGGCGCCAATACCGCGACCGCCACCGGTGATGACGATGACTTTGTCCATGCTGATTACCCCCATTCAAACCCGAAGCCTTGCGCCGCAAGGATACCTGCCAGCGCCGGGTTTTGCATGGACTGCGAGTTTGCGCCGTGCCTGGACCGCCGCCATCGCTGGCAAGCCAGGCTCCTACGGGCTTGAGGTGTAATCGAGATTGATGGCCGACGAAGATCCTGTAGGAGCACGGCTTGCCGGCGATGGCGATCTCATGGTGGCCAGTGTTCAGCCCGTTGCCAATTGCTCGGCCCGGTGGATGTCGACCATGAACCTGTCGGCCGGTAACGGGTGGCCCAGCAGGTAGCCCTGCAACGAATCACAGCCCAACTGGGTCAGGAAGTCCTGTTGCACATCGGTTTCCACACCTTCGGCGACGATGCGCAAACCCAATGCCTGACCGAGGGCGACGATGGCCGAGACGATCGCCGCATCATCACTGTCACGCTCCAGGTCGCGGACAAAACCACGGTCAATCTTCAGCTCATTGGCCGGCAGGCGCTTGAGGTACATCAAGCTCGAATAACCGGTACCAAAGTCGTCGATGGACAGATCGACACCCATTTCCGAGAGCTGCCGGAGCACCGTCATGCTCGCGTCGGCATCGCTCATGGCGGTGGTTTCGGTAATTTCCAGGGTCAGGCTGTTGGCGGGCAAACGGTGGGTGGCCAGGGCTTTGGCGACGCTTTGAACCAGCCCGACATGGCAGAACTGCAACGCCGAGAGATTCACCGCAATTCGCCAGTGGGTGTAACCCTGGACGTGCCAGAGGTGCATTTGCCGGCACGCTTCGTTGAGCACCCAGTCGCCGATCGGGATGATCAACCCGGTTTTCTCCGCCAGCTCGATGAACTTGTCCGGCAGCAGCATGCCCTGGGTCGGATGTTCCCAACGCAACAAGGCCTCGGCACCGACGGGCAGACCATTGCTGGCGTCAAACTTGGGTTGGTAGTGCAGGCTGAATTGCTGTTGCTCGACCGCATTACGCAAATCCTGCAGCATTTGCAGTTGCTTGCGGGCGTTGGTGTTCATAGAGGCATCGAAGAAGCTGTAGCCGTTCTTGCCCGTGCCTTTAGCGTGGTACATCGCCGCATCGGCATTCATCAACAGCTCTTGCGGGGTCTGTCCGTTGCCAGGGTACACGGCAATGCCCACGCTGGCAGAGATCTGCACGTCGTGTTCAGCAACCCGGAACGAGCGCGAGATCAAACCCACCTGACGCGCCGCCAGACGCAAGGCATCGTCGGGTTCCGCGAGCTGCACCAGCAATACGAATTCGTCACCGCCAATCCGCGCCAGCGTGTCCTGGCTGCGCAGGTCCTCGCGTAAACGCACCCCGACTTCGCGCAGCAACTGGTCACCTATATGGTGACCAAAGGCATCGTTGACCGGTTTGAAACCGTCCAGATCGATGAACATCAACGCGAAACAACCGCCCTGCTCCTGCACCACATGCATGGCTTGATCGATGCGATCGGCCAGCAGCACACGGTTCGGCAACCCGGTCAGGGTGTCGTGCAACGCCAGTTGGGTGAGTTCGCGGTTGGCCAGGGTCAGTGAGTTGGCCAGCTCGGCGGTGCGTGCTTCAAGACGCGCATCGAGGATCGAGGTCAGCAACGCGATGCTCAACACCGCCAGGGTGGTGATCAGCACCAGGTTGTCCAGGCCCTTGCCACTCAAACCGTCGAGTGCGGCGCCACAAAAGCTGCCATCGGCAAAACGCGCTGCCGCCATCGCGGTGTAGTGCATGCCAACAATAGCGAAACCCATGACTACTGCTGCGCCGCCACGCGCGAAGCTCACATACGGGGTGTTCTGGCGCAAACGAAAGGCGATCCACAACGCCGCGGCCGAAGCGCCGACCGCGATCACCAACGAGGCGCCAAACAATGTCGGATCGTAATCAATGCCTGGTTGCATGCGCATGGCGGCCATGCCGGTGTAGTGCATGCCGCTGATGCCCGCGCCCATGATCAATGCGCCAAACGTCAGTTGCCAGCCCGGCAGACGCGGCTGGCTGACCAGCCACAACGCGAACCCGCAGGACAGAATAGCGATCACCAAAGACAAAAAGGTGATGCCGATATCGTACCCGAGAATAATCGGCAGCCTGAACGCCAGCATGCCAATGAAATGCATGGACCATACGCCCACCCCCATGGCCAACGCACCACCCGCCGTCCACAGGTGAACCGCCCGACCTTTGGCCGTTGCGATGCGTCCGGTGAGGTCCAGGGCGGTATAGGAGGCAAGAATCGCCACACAGAGGGAGATCAAAACCAGGGCGGGGGAATAGCTACCGATGAGCATCAGAACTTCTCGTGGCCGCCCCGTCGGACTGCATCCATGCTCGTTGGGGCAAAGTGCGCGATTGTACTGGTTCCAACCACGAACGCACTCACAAAGTAACCAAAAGGCCATTAGTGCGACGGACAGTCTGTATCGAGTCGAACATGCCCTTACAGCTGAAATGATTCAGCCGATTTGCGCCGGTTGCACTCGAACGGGAGGGCCGGTGGAAGCAAGCTCCCTCGCCACATCTACGCCCCTGCCTACTCTTTCTCGCTGGGCTGAGTCTGGCCATCCCAGCCACCGCCCAATGCGGCGATCAAGTTCACGCTGGCAATCAGCCGGCTTTGCTGCAAGGTCAGTACGCTACGCTCGTTGCTCAGGGCCGTGGCCTGGACCACCACTACATCGAGGTAGGCGATCAATCCGGCCTTGTACTGGTTCTGGGTCAGTCGCAACGACTCGCGAGCCGCGTCCAGCGCTTCCTGACGCACGGCCGCCTCGTCTTCCAGCACCTTGAGCTGCACCAGATAGTTTTCGACTTCGCGGAATCCGTCGAGCACGGTTTGCCGATACTTGGCCACGGTCTGGTCGTATACCGCCTCGCTGCGGTCGACTTCCGCCGAGCGCTGGCCGCCGTCGAACAAGGTCATGGCGAGTTTCGGTCCCACCGACCAGAAACGGTTCGGCAAGCTGATCAGGTCGGAATACGTGCTACTGCTGTAGCCGCCACTCAGACTCAAGGTCAGGTCCGGGTAGTAAGCGGCTTTAGCCACGCCTATATTGGCGTTGGCGGCGATGACCGAACGTTCGGCCGAGGCGATGTCCGGGCGGCGCTCCAACAGTTGCGATGGCAAGTTCAAAGGAACCTGCGGCAATGTCGGGATGTTCTGGGTTTCAGCCAGATTGAATTCAGCCGGCGGCAAGCCGATCAGCACCGCAATCGCGTTCTCGAACTGCGCACGCTGCCAGATCAGATCGACCATGTCGGCCTGAGTACTTTTAAGCTGGGTTTGCGCCTGGGCTACCGCGTCCTTGCCCGACACACCTGCGCGGTACTGGTTTTCGGTCATTGTCAGCGAACGCTGATAATTTTCGACCGTGGCTTGCAACAGGCGCTTTTGCTGGTCGATCACCCGTAATTGCAGGTAGTTCTGCACCAGCTCCGATTGTTGACTCAGGCGCATCGCGGCCAGGTCGGCAAAGCTCGCTTCGGCGCTGGCCTTATCGGCTTCCAGGCCACGACGCAATTTGCCCCAGACGTCCGCTTCCCAACTCACTCCAAGCTGAGTGTTATAGGTGTCGCGGATGCCGCTGCTGGTACTGCTCAGACTCGAACTGCTGCTGCCGGTGCCCTGGCTGGAGCGGGTTTTCCCGGCGCTCAAATTGCCGGTTGGAAAAAATGCACCCCGGGCGCTGCGTACCAACGCCTGAGCCTGGCGGTATTGAGCTTCAGACTGGGCAACGGTCTGGTTGGCACTGTTAAGTTTGTCGACCAGCCCGTTGAGCTGCTGATCACCGTACAGTTCCCACCAGGCGCCACGCGCCAATGAGTCACTCGGAGTCGCCTGACGCCAGCCTTCTGCCTGCTTGTACTGTGCAGGCTCGGCCACTTGCGGACGCTGATAATCCGGGCCGATGGCGCAGGCACTGAGCATCAAGACGCTGAGCGAAAGACTCAGCAAGCGCGAGCCTCGGGCCGAAACCAGGCCCCGGGCCATCGGTGCGTCGAGGTTGAACAGGCAACGGTCAGTCATAGCGGAGTTTCCAGAGAAGCATCGGTACGAACCCCACGCCAGCGGTTGACCCGATGGCGCAAACGGTCGAGATAAAGGTAAACCACCGGGGTGGTGAAAAGGGTCAGCACCTGGCTGAAGATCAACCCGCCGATGATGGTCAGGCCCAGTGGCTGGCGCATTTCCGCGCCTTCGGCGGTGCTGAGCAACAAGGGCAAGGCGCCTAGAATCGCCGCCAGGGTGGTCATCAGAATCGGCCGCAGACGCAACAGGCACGCGCTGCGAATCGACTCCAGCGCTTCCATGCCCTGATGGCGTTCAAGCTGTAGCGCGAGGTCGATCATCAGAATGGCGTTTTTCTTCACCACACCGATCAGCAGAAACAGCCCGAGCAGCGAAATCAGGCTGAACTCACCGCCCAGCACATAGATCGACAGCAACGCGCCGACACCCGCCGAAGGCAATGTCGAAAGAATGGTCAGCGGGTGCACGTAACTTTCGTACAGCACGCCCAACACCAGATACACCGCCACCAGCGCACCGAGAATCATCCATGGCTGACTCTTCTGGGTCGCGGCAAAGGCGTCGGCAGTACCGGCCATCTTGGCGATCACTTCTTCCGGCAGCCCCAGCTTGGCAATCGCCCGTTCGATGGCGGCCGAGCCTTGTTGGACGGTGACGCCTTCGGCCATATCAAAGGAAACGCTCTCGGAAGCGAACTGCCCTTCATGGCTGACCCGGTCGTTTTCCTCGCTGTTTTCATAGTGGGCAATCGCCGACAGTGGAATGCGCGCGCCCGCAGCAGTAATGACCTGAACCTGATTGAGGGTGATCGGGTCCTGCGCGTATTTCGGATTGACCTCCATCACCACCTGATACTGGTTGAGGCTGTCGTAAATGGTCGAGATCTGTCGCTGGCTATAGGCATTGTTCAGTACCGTGGTCACCATGGCCATGTCGATGCCCAGGCGTTTGGCCTGGTCACGATCGACCACCAGCGTCACCTGCGCCGCACCTCGCCCTTCGCGGGCGTCAATGGCCGTCAGTTCGGGCAGCGCCTTGAGCGCCGCGACGACTTTCGGGTACCACTCGCGCAACGCCGATAGATCACCGCTTTGCAGGATGTAGGTGTATTGCGAGGTGGTCTGTTCGCGACCACCGCCAAACTGCAAGTCCTGGTCGGCCATCAGCATCAATTGGGCACCGGGAACCTTGGGCATTTCCTTGCGCAACCGCTCGATGACCTTCTGCGCAGAGATATTGCGTTCCTTGATCGGCTTCAAGCGCACCAGCATGAAAGCGTTATTGGTGCCATTGGTACCACCAATGAAACCGGCAACACTTTCCACCGCATCGTCTTTCAACACCGCGCGGCGGAAGATTTCCATTTTCGGCTGCATTACATTGAACGACAGACCATTGTCACCACGGACAAAACCGATCAGTTGGCCGGTGTCCTGTTGCGGCAGAAAGGTCTTGGGCACCACCACATACAAGGCAATGTTGACGCCAATGGTGATAAACAGGCTGAGTAGCGTCAGCCGCCGATGACGCAACACCCAATCCAGACTGCTGGCATAGTGTTTGACCATCCAGTCGTTGGCCCGCTGGCTGGCGCGCTGCAAACGGTTTTCCTCGCCTGGCGTGTGGGGTTTCAGCCAGCGCGCACAGAGCATCGGCGTCAGGGTCAGCGACACCACCAGCGAAACCACAATAGATGCCGCCAGGGTGATCGAGAACTCACGAAACAGGCTCTCGATGATCCCGCCCATGAACAGAATCGACAGGAACACCGCCACCAGCGAGACGTTCATCGACAGCAAGGTAAAACCGACTTCCTTGGCGCCCAGGTACGCCGCCTTCATCGGCGCGATCCCTGCGTCGATGTGCCGCGAGATGTTTTCCAACACCACGATGGCATCGTCCACCACCAGTCCCGTGGCCAAAATCAGCGCCATCAGCGACAGGTTGTTCAGCGAGAATCCGTTGAGGTACATCACCGCGAAAGTACCGACCAGCGACACCGGCACTGCCAGCGTCGGGATCAACGACGCGCGGAAGTTACCAAGGAACAGGAATACCACCAGAATCACCAGTGCCACGGCAATCAGCAGGGTCATTTCCGCTTCGTGCAGGGTCGCCTTGATCACCGGTGAGCGATCCATCGCCAGGTTCAGCTTGACGCTGGCCGGTAATACCGCCTGCAACGCCGGCAACTGCGCCTTGATATCGTTGACTGTTTTGATGATGTTGGCACCGGCCTGGCGGTTGATCACCAACAGCACCGCCGCGTCATCGTTGAAAAAACCGCTGTTGTAACGGTCTTCGACGCTGTCACGAACCTTGGCCACATCGCTCAGGCGCAACGCCGAGCCATTCTGGTAACGAATGATCAGCGGTTCATAATCCTTGGCCTTCTCCAACTGGTCGTTGGCCTGCACCTGCCACATCCGCTGATCGTCTTCGATCGAGCCTTTGGGCCGGCGCACGTTGGCGTTGGCAATGGTGTTGCGTACATCATCCAGCGCTACGCCGTACTGGTTCAGCAGTTGTGGCTCAAGTTCGATACGTACTGCCGGCAACGAGCTACCGCCGATTTGCACTTCGCCGACACCGGGCACCTGAGACAGGCTTTGCGAGAGGATCGTCGAGGCCAGGTCGTAGAGCTGACCTTTTTCCAGCACGTCCGAGGTCAGCGACAGCACCATGATCGGCGCCTGGGACGGGTTGACCTTTTTATAGGTCGGCATGCTGCGCATACCGCTGGGTAGCAGGTTGCGCGAGGCGTTGATCGCCGCCTGCACTTCCCGCGCCGCGCCGTTGATGTCGCGGTCCATGTCAAATTGCAGGATCACCCGGGTCGAGCCCTGGCTGGAACGGCTGCTCATCGTGTTGACCCCGGCGATGGCACCGAAGGATCGCTCCAAAGGCGTCGCCACGGTCGACGCCATGACCTCGGGGCTCGCGCCCGGCAAACTCGCCGAAACCACGATCACCGGAAAGTCCATTTGCGGCAGCGGCGACACGGGCAGCAAGCCGAAACTCACACCGCCCAGCAGCATGATCGCCAGGCTCAGTAACATGGTTGCTACCGGCCGGCGAATGAAAGGTCCGGACAGGTTCATGGCTGCTCTACCGGCTCTAGACGCTCAGGCGCAGGCCGCCAGCGCCGACCGAGGCGGTCGAAATACAGGTAGATAACCGGCGTGGTAAACAGCGTCAACACCTGGCTCACCAGCAGGCCACCGACCATCACCAGACCCAATGGCTGGCGCAGTTCGGCGCCGGAGCCCGTGGCAAGCATCAACGGCACAGCGCCAAACAACGCGGCCAGGGTGGTCATCAGAATCGGTCGAAAGCGCAGCAGCGCCGCCTGATAGATCGCCGTCGCCGGGTCCATGCCCTGATTGCGCTCGGCGTCGAGGGCGAAGTCGATCATCATGATCGCGTTCTTCTTGACGATGCCGATCAGCAAGATGATGCCGATGATCGCGATCATGCCCAGATCATTGCCGCTGAGAATCAATGCCAGCAAAGCACCGACCGCCGCTGAAGGCAGCGTCGAGAGAATGGTGATCGGGTGAATGTAGCTCTCGTAAAGCACGCCGAGCACGATGTACATGGTCACCACCGCCGCCAGAATCAGCAGCAAGGTGCTCGACAGCGAGGCCTCGAACGCCTGAGCCGCGCCTTGGAACTGCGTCTGCACGCCGAGCGGCATGCCGATGTCCTTCTGCACCTTGTTGATCAGCTCGACGGCCTGACCCAATGCCACGCCGGGCGCAAGGTTGAAGGACATCATCACCGCCGGGAACTGACCGATATGCGCAATCGCCAATTGCGCCTGACGCTCTTCAACGTGGGCCAGGCTGGACAACCGCACCTGACCGCCACTGGTGGTCTTGACGTGAATCTGCTCCAGCGCCTGCGGGCCGATCTTCTGGCCGTCCTGCGCCTGCAACACCACGCGGTACTGGCTGGCCTGGGTGTAAATGGTCGAGATCTGGCGCTGGCCGAAAGCGTCGTACAGCGCGTCGGTGATGTTCGACACCGAAACCCCGATCCGCGAAGCCGCATCGCGGTCGATCACCAGATAGACCTGCAAGCCCTTGTCCTGCAAATCGCTGGCAACGTCGGTCAACTCTGGCTGTTTGGCCAGCGCCTCGACCAGTCGTCCGCTCCACAGGCTGAGCAGGTCGGCATCCGGTGACGACATGCTGAATTGGTACTGCGTACGGCTGACCCGGTCTTCGATGGTCAAGTCCTGCACCGGCTGCATGAACAGGCGAATGCCCACCAGTTTGTCCAGCTGCGGCTGCAACCGGTTGATCACCTGGGCCGCGCTCAGGTCGCGGTCTTTGTGCGGTTTGAGGTTGATCAGCAAACGCCCGCTGTTGAGGGTGGCGTTGTCGCCGTCGACACCGATATAGGACGACAGGCTTTGCACCGCCGGGTCGGCCAGAATGACCTTGGCCAGTTCCTGCTGACGCTGGCTCATGGCGGCAAAGGAAATCGACTGCGGCGCCTCGGAAATACCCTGGATCACCCCGGTGTCCTGCACCGGGAAGAAGCCCTTGGGCACAACGATATACAGGAACACCGTCAGGCCCAGGGTGGCGATGGCCACCAGCAGGGTCAGCGGCTGATGCTTGAGCACCCACTGCAACTTGCGCCCGTAGGCGGCGATCAGCCAGTCGATCCACGCACCGCTGGCCCGGTAGAAACGGCCCTGTTCTTCTGCCTTGGGTTCACGCTTGAGCAACCGCGCGCACATCATCGGCGTCAGGGTCAGGGAAACCACCAGGGAAATCAGGATCGCCACCGCCAGGGTAATCGCAAACTCACGGAACAGCCGTCCGACCACATCGGCCATGAACAACAGCGGAATCAATACCGCGATCAGCGACAAGGTCAGCGAGATCAGGGTGAAGCCGATCTGCTTGGCGCCCTTGAGCGCTGCTTGCAGCGGACTGTCGCCCTCCTCGATGAAGCGCGAGATGTTTTCCAGCATGACGATCGCGTCGTCCACCACAAAACCGGTGGCAATGGTCAATGCCATCAAGGTCAGGTTGTTGACCGAGAAACCGGCCAGGTACATCACGCCAAAGGTGCCGATCAGCGACAACGGCACCGCAATCGACGGAATGATCGTGGCACTGGCCCGGCGCAAGAACAGGAATGTCACCATCACCACCAGGGCGATGGCGATCAGCAGCTCGTGCTGCACGTCGGTGACGGAAGCGCGGATGGTCTGGGTACGGTCGGTCAGCACGGTCACGTCGAGGCCGGCCGGCAGGTTATCGGTGATGCTTGGCAACAGGGCCTTGATCCGGTCGACCACCTCGATCACGTTGGCACCCGGTTGGCGCTGGATGTTCAACAGCACGGCCTGATTTTCGTTGGCCCACGCGGCGAGACGATCGTTTTCGGCGCCGTCGACGATCTGCGCGACATCCTTGAGCCGCAACGGCGCGCCGTTTTTATAGGCCAGAATCAGTTCGGCGTAGTCCTTGGGCGAGGTCAACTGATCGTTGGCATCGAGCATCGAGACCCGGGTCGGACCGTCGAAGTTGCCTTTGGGCTGGTTGACGTTGGACGCGCCGATCAAGGTGCGCACGTCCGACAGGTTCAAACCGTTGGCCGCCAGGGCTTCAGGATTGACCTTGATTCGCACGGCCTGACGTTGGCCACCAGCGATGCTGACCATGCCGACGCCACTGATCTGGGCGATTTTCTGCGCCATGCGCGTGTCGACCAGATCATTGAGTTTGGGCAGCAGCATGGTTTTGGAGGTGATCGCCAGGGTCAGTACCGGGGTGTCCGCCGGGTTGACCTTGTTGTACACCGGTGGTGCCGGCAAGTCCTTGGGCAACAGGTTGGTCGCCGCGTTGATCGCCGCCTGCACCTGCTGCTCGGCGACGTCCATGTTGATATCGAGGCTGAAGCGCAGGGTCAGCACCGAGGCGCCGCCGGAACTGGTCGAGGCCATTTGGGTCAGACCGGGCATTTGCCCGAACTGGCGTTCAAGTGGCGCGGTGACCGCACTGGTCATCACATCCGGACTGGCGCCCGGGTACAGAGTCATGACCCGAATGGTCGGGTAATCGACCTGAGGCAGTGCCGAGACCGGCAACAACTTGTAGGCGATCATGCCGGCCAGAACGATGGCCAGCATGCTCAGAGTGGTGGCTACCGGGCGAAGGATAAACAGCCGCGAGATGTTCATGCGCGGCCCTTTTGCGCCTTGCCAGTGGCTTTCGGATCAGTCGCGGCGTTTGCCGATGGGCCCTGGCTTTCGGTCGGGGTCGGGGTCGGGGTCGGGGTCGGGGTCGCGGGCGCGGCATTACTGCTGTCGTTGACCACCTCGACTTCACTGCCCTCCTTGAGGCGGTCAGTGCCTTCCAGCACCACGCGATCTCCAGCTTTCAAACCTTCCTTGATCACCGTGTTGTCGCCATCGCTGGCGCCGATTTTCAACGGGCGAATGGTGACTTTCTTGTCACCGTCCAGGGCGTAGACGAAGGTGCCGTTGGTGCCGAACTGAATGGCTGCCGAAGGCGCCAGCACCACACCTTTGAGGGTGTCGGCCAGCAGTCGGACGTTGACGAACTGATTCGGGAACAGCGCCAGATCGCGATTGTCGTAGCGTGCCTTGAACTTCAGCGTGCCGGTGGTGGTGTCGATCTGGTTGTCCAGGCTCTGCAAGACACCGCTGGCCTGCAATTTGGTGTCGCCACGATCCCAGGCCTCAACCGGCAGCCTGGCACCTGAGTGGTAGCGGGCCAGCACGGTTTCGAGACTGTTTTCCGGCAAGGTAAAGATCACGCTGATCGGCTGGGTCTGGGTGATGACCGCCAGGAACGTGGTGTCATTGGCAGCCACCAGGTTGCCGACGTCCAACTGCCGCAGACCGACACGCCCGGTAATCGGGGCGCGGATTTTGGTGAATTCCAGATTGAGCTTGGCGTCGTTGACCGCTGCCTGATTGGTCTTGACCGTGCCCTGGTACTGCCCCACCAGCGCAACTGCGGTGTCGAGGGTCTGTTTGGCGATACTGTCTTGCGCATACAAGCCGCGATAGCGCTCTACATCCACCAGTGCGTTTTTCAACTGTGCCTGGTTCTGCAACAACGTGCCTTCGGCCTGGAGCAAGGCGTTCTGGTAAGGACGCGGGTCGATCTCGGCGAGCAGGTCGCCAGCCTTGACCATCTGCCCTTCTTCAAACGCAATCTTCACCAACTCGCCGCCCACGCGGCTGCGCACATTAATGGTGTTCAGTGCAGTGACAGTGCCCAGGGCCTTGTAGTACAGCGGGAAATCACCCACCACGGCTGGAGCGACCCGAACCGGGACCGGTCCGGTGGCACCGCCGAAACCCGGACGCATCCCGCCAGACTTGCCGACATGCCCGGCCGCTGCTTTTTTTGCAGGGGCGCCCTTATGAGCCGCACCGCCTGGCCAGAACTTCCAGCACAGGCCGGCAATGACCAACAGGACCAGTAGGCCGAATAGCCAGCGACGGGGATGACGGGAAGCAGAGGATTGCATGGAATGATCAACCATTGGGGCGTGTGGGCATCTTTATACGGAAGGCTGAAAGATAAGCACTGACGGAGTTTAAGCAAAGCGCCTTTACCGGCAATTTACCTTCAGCCTGCTTTTGCGAGTATTTGCTAAACCACTGAAGCACAAATGAAAACGGCCTGGACAGAGCCAGGCCGTTAATAATTGTAAAACCTGTTACTTCAGAACGGCCAACGCAGCTTCGTAGTTTGGCTCTTCTGCGATTTCTTTAACCAGTTCGCTGTGCAGCACGTTGTCGTTTTCGTCGAGAACGACCACTGCGCGGGCGGTCAGACCTTTGAGTGGGCCGTCGGCAATGGCAACGCCGTAGTTTTCGATGAACTCGGCACCGCGCAGGGTCGACAGGTTCTGGACGTTTTCCAGACCTTCAGCACCGCAGAAACGCGCCTGGGCGAACGGCAGGTCAGCCGAGATGCACAGGACAACGGTGTTGGCCACATCGTTGGCCTGAGCGTTGAACTTGCGTACCGACGTGGCGCAGGTCGGGGTGTCGATGCTTGGGAAGATGTTCAGCACCTTGCGCTTGCCGGCGAAGCTTGCCAGGGTCACATCGGACAGATTGCCGGCAACCAGGGAAAAGGCTGGTGCCTTGGAACCGGCTTGTGGCAGTTGGCCGTTGACTTGAACCGGATTGCCTTTGAGAGTGACTTGAGCCATGAACGGAGTCCTTTTAAGCAGTGGTGGATGAACAGCAGTAAAGAATTTTCAAGAGCCGGAAGTTAACCACGAAATTATCCGACGACCTATGGCCAGATACAAATTGTGATAAGTCGTTGCGCAAACTGGATACAACGCTAACAACCAACACAAAAACTTGTGGGAGCGGGCTTGCTCGCGAAGAACGATGACGCGGAAAACCTGATGTACCGCGGCGCTCCCTTCGCGAGCAAGCCCGCTCCCACAGGGACTGGAACACGCTGCACTATCCCAGCAACCGAAGCATATTGCGATGCCGGGCGCGGAAAATCCGACGCATGTAGGCATTGACCATCAACCACTCCAAAGGTGCACCGCCAATGGCCGCATAGGTCACCCGATCGGTGTACAGCGTCCCGTCCTCCACGGCTGCGACCCGGTGTTCATGGCGAAATGCACTCATCGGTCCCTTGAGCATTTCATCGATGAAATGGCTGTCGCTGACCTCGCGTATCGCCACGGTCCAGGTCGCCGGAATGAAGCCGAACATCCAGTGACGGAAACTGAACTCACGACCGGCGGTGATACGTAAATCGTTCACGTCGATGTTGCCCAATGGCGTCACCCGTTCCGGGAAAATTTTCGGGAAGTTGCTGCCCTCAAGGCAAAAATCGAGAACTTGCGTGGGCGTACGCCCTTTTATCAGTGTGGTGAGTTCCAGAACAGGCATTGGCAGCGACCTTCCTATGAGCGCGAATGCCGGTAGATTAGCATTCGCCACTTGAAGTCTTACAATGGGCAGTCGAACGCAAAGGCAATGGCCTGCCGCGGTTCACTGTGTTCGCCGGGATCAACGTTACCTTCGGAAAGTAAGGAGATTGTTATGCGTACTTTGATTCGCGTGCTCGGTTTCAGTGTGATGGCATTGTCTGCCAGTTGCGGTGTTGGCGCTCAGGCGCAGAGCCTCGAGACACAACATGACCGGGTAACGACCCCGAGTGACGTGCGCCTTTGTGCAGTAACCAAAACTTTTTTCGACAAAAGCTGGAAACTCGACGACATTACGGCCCTCCAATAACACCTGAATCGCGCTCATCCATAGGACTGTGCAATGACCATCGAAAAACCGTCCCGCCTGCTGCTCGCTGGCCTCTCTCTATTACTGAGCGCAAGCGCCTGGGCAGATTTCAGCGCCAGCCCCGAAGAAGCCCGGGGGATCGCCAAAGAGGCGTACCTCTACGGCTTCCCGGTAGTGGAAATGTACAAGACCCTGTACACCCAGGCGGTGGACAAGAGCGGCCCGAACTTCAAGGCACCGTTCAACCATATCAGCAATACGGCAAAGGTGTTCACCACCAAGGACACCGCGTTCGTTACACCCAACCCGGATACCCCCTACTCCTTCATCTGGATGGACCTGCGTAAAGAACCGGTGGTTCTGACGCTGCCACAGATCGCCGAAGAGCGTTACTACTCGGTACAATTGGTCGACCTCTACACCCAGAACTTTGCTTACCTGGGCACCCGCAGCACCGGCAACAAGGGCGGGACCTTCATGATTGCCGGTCCCGATTGGCAAGGTCAGCAACCGGTCAAGATCGATCGCCTGGTGCGCAGTGAAAGCAACATTGCCTATGCCCTGTACCGCACGCAGCTGTTCGATGAAAAAGACCTGGAGAAGGTCAAGAAAATCCAGCATGGCTACAAGGTTCAGACGCTGAGCCAATATCTGGGAGAGCCGGCTCCGGCCACTGCGCCAAAAATCGACTGGCCAAAGCCGACTCCCACCATGAGCGACAGCCCGGAGCTGTTCCGCTACCTGAACTTCATGCTCGGCTTCGCCCCGGCGCAAGACGTTGAAAAAGACCTGCTGGCACGCTTCGCGAAAATAGGCATTGTTGCCGGCCAGCCGTTCGACCTCAAAACCCTCACCGCCGAACAGCGCAAGGCCCTCGACGACGGTATCGCCGATGCCAAGGCCGAGTTCGCGGCATTCAAAAAAGACAAGGTCGATACCCATCAGGTGACCCGTGGTGATCTCTTCGGCACCCGTGATCACCTCAACAACAATTACCTGTACCGCTACGCTGGCGCCAATATAGGGATCTTTGGCAACTCCGCCGATGAAGCGACCAATTTCAGCTATCTCGTCGACAACCAGGGCAAACCGGCCAACGGCGCAAGAAAAAGCTACACCCTGCACTTTGACAAAGACCAGTTGCCACCGGCTGATGCGTTCTGGTCGCTGACCATGTACGACGGCAAATCCAAGCAGCTGGTGCCCAACCACAAGAAACGCTACCTGATCAACTCGCGCATGCTGTCCACACTCAAGCGCGACCCGGACGGTGGCCTGACCCTTTACTTGCAGCATTCCGAACCGCTCAAGGATCAGCGAAGCAACTGGCTGCCGGCTCCGCACGGCCCGTTCTACGCAGTCTTGCGCCTGTACCTGCCCCAGCCTCAAGTCGGCAACGGTCAATGGAAACTGCCACCGTTGACGCCTATCAACCCTTAGCTCTTAGGCCCGGCACCGCCAACCCACGGTAATCGAGAAACGAAACAATGGGGGCATTTTCAAGACTGGGTACGTTCAGCGCCGCCCTGCTGCTGATCGCCATGGCGGGCCTCGGCTGGTTTCTCTACGCCAGCCAACCCGCGCCTGTCGCCTATGTCCCGCCCAGCGTGGCACCCGCCTCTGTGGTGAAGGCGTCACCCGCACCGGCGTCGCCGGCGACCCTGGTCGATGAGCAACAGTGCCAGGGTTGCCACACCGAACAGGTCAAGGACTGGAAAGGCTCCCATCACCAATTGGCGATGCAGGCCGCCACTGCCGAAACGGTACTGGCCAACTTCAACAACAGCAGCTTCAAGGGCGGGAACGAGTCCACACGGTTCTTTCGCAAGGATGACGGTTTTTGGGTCAATACCCCAGGTGCAAACGGCAAGAACGCCGACTTCAAAGTGGCCTACACCTTTGGCATCGCGCCGCTACAACAATACCTGATCGAAGTCGGTGAAGGTCGCTTGCAGGCCTTGGGCGTGGCGTGGAATACCGAGAAAAACCGTTGGTTCCACCTCTATCCGGGTCAGGGTGTCAACTTCAAGAACCCGCTGCACTGGAGCAAGCCAAACCAGAACGCCAACTTCATGTGCATCGAATGCCACACCACCGGCTTCAAGCGCAATTTTGATGCGGCGACCAATACCTTCGCCAGTCAGTGGAACAGCCTCGGCGTCGGTTGTCAGGCCTGCCATGGTCCGGCCTCGAATCACCTTGAATGGGCGGCGAAAAAAGGCGACCTGATCCACTCAGATTTTGCTGTCGACCTCAAAGACAAGAACGCCACCACCGAAATCGAAACCTGCGCCCGTTGCCACGCGCGCCGCGCGCCTTTGGGTGATGGTTACACCGTGGGCAAGCGCTTGATGGACGACTACCTGCCCAGCGTACTGACCCGCGAGCTGTACGCGCTGGACGGCAAGATCAAGGATGAAGTGTTCGAACACGGCTCGTTTCTGCAAAGCAAAATGTTCGACAAGGGCGTGCGTTGCAGCAACGTGCTGGCCGTCGCCTTGCACGACAGTGGCAAGATTGATGAAGCCTGTGAGCAACTGGAGAAACTGATCAAGCTGCAACCGGCCAACCGCAATGCGCGGCTGTCACTGATCCAGTATTACCTGGACAACGGTCAGGAACCCAAAGCCCAGGTATTGCTGCAAGGCTGGAAGAAGTTGAACCCCTGGGACCCGGCGTTGAAGTAATACTCAGAGGCTGAGCAATCGGGCTGTTCGCTTAAGCGGGCACGATCTTTCCTCGACAGTGCGACCAGCAACGCCCCCTCCGTCCTGAATCAAACACTCAGTCATTGTCCGAACGCTGCTGGTCTCTGAGACAAAGGGTGCTGCGCCGCGTCGTTGTCGCCATGTCATCCGACATAAAAAATCTGCACATTTTAAGTGATAGCCATGCGCCATTAGTGGTAGAGTTCGCGCCGTCCAAAACAAGGCACATCAATACCTCTGCGAGTTCGCATGAAGCGAATCTCGGCCAATGATGGCAATGCCCCCCGACCCAAGGAAAACAATGAAAGTCATCCGCACACTGCTCAATGTTACCGCGCTCACTACACTGATCCTGACCTCAGGATGCGCGAGCATCGTTGGCGACAGCAAATACCCGGTGAACGTTACCAGCACACCGAGCGGTGCCAGCTTCACCATCAAAAACAAAGACGGCGTCGTGGTGCACAACGGCTCCACGCCTAACACTGTGACCCTGCCGTCGGGCCGTGGCTACTTCAAGGGCGAGGACTACACCATCACGTTCAAGAAGGACGGCTACGCCGATAGCACTGCCAAGCTGGAAACCAGCATGAGCGGCTGGTACTGGGGCAACCTCCTGCTTGGTGGCGTGATCGGCATGCTCGTCGTCGACCCAATGACCGGTGCCATGTACAAACTGCCGACCGAAGCCACCAGCAATATGGGTAGCCCGCTGACAGCGCAAGCCCCCAAAAATCTGACCCTGCTGGAAATCGACCAGGTTTCGCCAAGCGACCGGTCCAAGCTGATCCGCATCAACTGATTGCGCCCGGCACATTTCGCCTTCCGGAATGTGCCGCCTTCGCCCGACGCTTGCTCAGCGTCGGCGAAACAACGGTCGTGGCTCGATCACCGAGCGACCGTAATGCACACTCATCCCCACCAGCCCCTTGAGGGCATCTTCAGCGCATTTGTCGTCACGTACCGCGAAGGCATCGAAACCGCATTGGCGCATATGGCTGAGCTGGTCGCGCAGGACATCGCCAATCGCCCGCAACTCACCCGCCCAACCCAAACGCGTTCGCAACAGGTAAGCCTGGCTGTAAGCCCGGCCATCGCGAAAATTCGGAAAATCCAGCGCAATCATGGGTAACAGTTTGAGCCACGGCTTGAGACTTTCGACCTCGTCATCCGGCCCCAACCAGACCGCGTCTCGCGAGGGATGATGTTCGATTCGGCGCTTCAGCCACAGGGCCAGCGGCAAGATAAGCGCTCCGTCTGGCAGTTCGCTTTCCAAATCCCTGACCAGCGTCCACGGATCGTCGTCGATTTTGAGTGCAACACCTTCCTCCAACCGCAGCAGATTGTTCATACCACCACCTCCAGGCTCTTGGGGTAAATGCGCTCCTTGAACGGTTCCAGACCGATGCGCTGCAAGGTATCGACAAACAGCTCTTCGCTCTCGCGGTAACGAGCGAAGGTCGCGATGATCCGTTCGATCACCTGCGGTACTTCGGCGGCGCTGAACGATGGACCGATGACTTTGCCCAGCGCGCTGTTCTTGCCCTGGGCGCCACCGAGGGTGATCTGGTACCACTCGCTGCCATTCTTATCGACGCCGAGAATGCCGATATTGCCGATGTGGTGGTGCCCACAGGCATTCATGCAGCCGGAGATGTTGAGGCTGATGTCACCGAGGTCGTGGAGGTAATCCAGGTCATCGAAGCGTGCCTGGATCGCTTGGGCGATAGGGATCGACTTGGCATTGGCCAGTGCGCAGAAATCCCCACCGGGGCAGGCGATGATATCGGTCAGCAAGCCGATGTTGGCGCAGCCCAATCCGCGCTGGCAGGCCAGGCACCACAACGCATACAAGTCAGCCTTGGGCACATCCGGCAGGACAATGTTCTGTTCATGGGCGATGCGAATTTCACCAAAACCGAACTGCTCGGACCAGTCGGCCACCGCGTCCATCTGCGCGTCGGTGACATCACCGGGCGGCGAGGCCACGCCGGGTTTGGTCGACAGCACCACGCTGGTGTAGCCAGGCACTTTGTGCGGCTGCACGTTACGGGCGACCCAGCGCGCGAACACAGGGTTCTCGGTCAAGCAAGTGCCGAAGTCCAGGTCGGTGTCGGCCAGTTGCTCATAGGTGGGCGGTACGAATGCGCTGGCGACGCGCTGGTATTCGACGTCGGTCAATTGCGCCGGGCCGTCCTTGAGGTGTTGCCATTCCTGCTCGACTTCCTGAGCGAAGGCCTCGATCCCCAGTGCTTTGACCAGAATCTTGATCCGCGCCTTGTACTTGTTGTCGCGCCGGCCGTGGCGGTTATAAACCCGCAACACCGCCTCGACGTAGGACAGCAAATGCTGCCACGGCAACCCTTCACGGATCTGCAAACCGAGAATCGGCGTGCGCCCCAGACCGCCGCCGACGATCACTCGCAGCAACATCTGCCCCGCCGCATCGCGGTAAAGGTAGAGGCCGATGTCATGCATCATGATTGCCGCACGGTCCTGTTTCGCCGAGCAGATGGCGATCTTGAATTTGCGTGGCAAAAACAGGAACTCCGGGTTGATGGTCGACCACTGACGGAGGATTTCCGCCAAGGGACGCGGATCAATCAACTCGTCCGCCGCGACACCGGCAAAGGCTTCGGTGGTGATGTTGCGCACGCAGTTGCCGGAGGTCTGGATCGCATGCATTTCGACCTGGGCCAGGCGTTCGAGGATGTCCGGCACCTGGGCCAGTTCGATCCAGTTGAACTGCATGTTCTGCCGGGTAGTGAAGTGCCCGTAACCCCGATCGTAATCCCGGGCGATGCTCGCCAGCGTACGCATCTGTGTCGCACTCAGGGTGCCGTAGGGAATGGCAACCCGCAGCATGTAGGCGTGCTTTTGCATGTACAAACCGTTTTGCAGGCGCAACGGCAAAAACTCTTCCTCACTCAGGTGACCTGCCATGAAGCGTTCGACCTGATCGCGAAATTGCGCAACCCGCTCAAAGACCAGGGCCCGGTCGTAGTCATCGTATTGATACATGGTCCTACCTCATCAGTGCTGACCCGAAACCCACACAACACGTAGCAGCTGTCGAGCCCGCGAGGCTGCGTTCGAGGACGAAGTCCTCGCAAATCCTGTGCACGCGGTTTGCCTGGAAACACGTGTTGCCCGACTTTACGACTGCTTCGCAGCCGAACGCAGCCTCGCGGGCTCGACAGCTGCTACGGGGTGAGTAACCGAGGGTTCTTGTGTGGTGGTGACTATGAATCAGCAGCTCAGGTGGTTACAGATTCAGCTAAAAACAAAAAAACCATATCAGAACGCGGCAGATCACCGCAGGCAGGCCCTACATCTGATCCGTATTAATGCTGTTTTTCTGAGTCTGTTTTGTTTATCCCATGCTTTCTACAGTGAACCGCATGCCAGACCGGGTGGCCTGGCAAGACTTTGCAACCGTGGAAGCATTGACCATGAGCACAGCAGCAATCGGACAGGCCTATAACTACAAGGTCGTCCGCCAATTCGTCGTGGCAACAGTGGTATGGGGCGTTATCGGGATGGCGATGGGCGTGTGGATCGCCTCGCAACTGGTGTGGCCGGAGGCGAATCTCGACTTGCCCTGGACCACCTTTGGCCGCTTGCGTCCGTTACACACCAGTCTGGTGATTTTCGGTTTTGCCGGCAGCGCGCAGTTTGCCGCCAGTTACTACGCGGTGCAGCGTACCTGCCAGGTACGGCTGTACTCCGACAGACTCGCCGCCTTCACCTTCTGGGGCTGGCAGTCGGTGATCGTCAGCATGCTGATCACCCTCCCGCTGAGCTACACCACCACCAAGGAATACGCCGAGATCGAATTCTCCGGCGCGGTGTGGATGACGGTGGTCTGGGTCGCCTACGCCATTGTGTTCTTCTCCACCGTGGTGCAGCGCAAGACCAAACACATCTACGTCGGCAACTGGTTCTTCGGCGCGTTCATTGTGGTGATCGCCATGCTGCATGTGGTCAATCACCTGTCGATTCCGGTGGGCTGGTTCAAGTCCTATCCGGTGTATTCCGGGGCCACCGATGCGATGGTGCAGTGGTGGTACGGACACAACGCGGTGGGCTTCTTCCTGACCACCGGTTTCCTCGGGATGATGTATTACTTCGTGCCGAAACAGGTCGGTCGGCCGGTGTATTCCTATCGGTTGTCGATCGTGCACTTCTGGGCGCTGATCACCCTGTACATCTGGGCCGGCCCGCACCACTTGCACTACACCGCGCTGCCGGACTGGGCGCAGTCGCTGGGCATGGCCATGTCGCTGATCCTGCTGGCACCCAGCTGGGGCGGGATGATCAACGGCATGATGACCCTTTCGGGCGCCTGGCATAAGTTGCGCACCGACCCGATCCTGCGGTTTCTGGTGCTGTCGCTGGCGTTCTACGGCATGTCGACCTTCGAAGGGCCGATGATGGCGATCAAGACGGTCAACGCGCTGTCTCACTACACCGACTGGACCATCGGCCACGTACACGCCGGAGCCTTGGGCTGGGTGGCGATGATCACTTTCGGTTCGCTGTATCACATGATCCCGAAAGTCTTCGGCCGGACGCAGATGCACAGCATCGGCCTGATCAACGCGCACTTCTGGCTCGCCACCATCGGCACGGTGTTGTACATCGCCTCGATGTGGGTCAACGGCATCACCCAGGGCCTGATGTGGCGCGCCATCAACGACGACGGTACGCTCACCTACTCCTTCGTCGAGACCTTACAGGCCAGCCATCCGGGCTTCATCGTGCGTTTCATCGGTGGTGTGTTCTTCCTCAGCGGGATGCTGCTGATGACTTACAACACCTGGCGCACGGTGCGGGTCGCCAACCTGAAAGTCGCCGAGAGCGACGTGCAGATCGCTTGATTCGACCCACGACGCAAGCCGCTCAGGCTTGCGTCTTTCACCTCAGGGAATATTCGTCATGATCGAAGTCATGTTGGATCTGCTAGGCGTGGCGTGCCTGTATTTATCGGTGGAGTACTGCTTGAGGCATCAGTCGGCCGAGAGTCTGGACGATGCCAGCCTGATTCCGTTTGCCGATGACCCGGAAGTGGCACGACGGGTGGAGCTGGCGACGGGCAAGACCGTCAAGGCTGTTGCACCTGAAGAGGCAAAGCCAGGCTGGGGAAATCTGGAGATTTGATGCAGTCCAATGTGGGAGCGAGCCTGCTCGCGATGGCGGCGTTACATCCGACATTTATGCTGAATGTAATGGCCTCTTCGCGAGCAGGCTCGCTCCCACATGGGTTACTTGCCGGTCACAAAACCTGTATTGCTCAACCCCGATCGCGAGGTATCAAGAGCTGCAACTGCTGCGCCAGAAAATTCGCATCGAAGGCAAAGGTGTCCGGGTCTTTCAGACCATTGGTCTTGCGCCACTGCCAGTCAGTGGACGGAGGCTGGCACACCAGCGACACACTGCCGTAACGCGCAGCGGTCAGGCCCATCACTGCCAGTGAAATCAACCCACCGACACCCATCACTTCCGGCACGATTTCCACCGGTTTGCCGGCAATCAGAATGCTCAGTTTTTCAGTCTTGAAGGTCGAGCTTTCGACCGGCACATTCGCCCCGGACGCTACATAGGCTTCGCGGCTCACTTCCAGCAGGTGCGGGGCCTTGACCGGTTCCAGCCACTGTTCGATCTGCCCGAACAACTCGCCAATACGCGTCGCCCACACCGCCGATTGGGTTTCAAACAGCTGTTTCTTGTGCGCTTCGCTTTCTGCGTAGTGGCGAAGCATCTCACCCAGTTGCTGTACGTCGTCCATTGCTGTGTTCCTTTGGTTGAAGCAGTACTGCGGACTTTGAGCATGGCAGATGCGCGCTGCCTACGTACGACTAAAAGCGTGAGCGGTATAGGCTGGGGGTCATCCCCAGCAGTTTGCGAAACGCACTGCCCATGTGCGACTGATGGGCGAAACCGCTGTCCTGGGCGATTGCCGCCAGTGACAGCGAGCTGCGCTCGATCAGCCGCCGCGCCGCCTGAACCCGGACTTCGACCAGGTACGCGTGAGGCGTGAGGCCGATGACCCGGGTGAAGTCACGCAGTAAGCGCAGTTCGGTCTGGCCGCTGGTCGCCGCCAATTGCGCAAGGGTCAAAGGCTGGTCGTACTGTTCGGCGATCTGCTCCAGCACCCGCGAGAATGCGTGCGGCGCTTGGCGTTGAGGTTTATCGACGATCGGCAAGCCGACAAAGGCCAAGGCGCACTCGTCCAGCGCAAACCGATCAGGCTGTGGAGCGAGCAGCAACCGCCGGGCTTCGCGCCCCAGAGCCAACGCCTGAACATGCCCGCCAGACTGCACCCGTCGGGTGAACACGGATCTCGGCTCGTCAGCCAACGGCTCGCTCCAGCGCGCCAACAGGTATTCGCCACCCGTCGCCGATTCGGAAAACACTTCAACACCTGCCGGGGTATAGGCCAGCACGCCCGGCCAGGTGTCGAAATCCACCCGACGATCCGAATCAATCGCGTGCACGCCCTGCTGGCGTTCCAGCGTCACGCCAAGGGTTTGCCCCGTTGCCGGATCGCGAGCACTGTAGGCCGCACGCGGCAGGAGTTGCAGGCAGAGCTTGCCACCCAAGAGGTGCTGAATCAGAGGGCCAGGCATGTGAAATTTCCTGATAGATCGAGCCAAGGCAACACGCAACACTCGCTTGCACAGAAACCAGTCATCAACAGGAGCACAGCATGCGCACCATCGGCCTTATTGGCGGCATGAGCTGGGAGTCCAGCGCCGAATACTACCGCCTCATCAACCAGCAGGTTCGTGACCGTCTCGGGCCTCTGCGTTCGGCGAAGTTACTAATGTACAGCGTCGACTTCGGCCCTGTCGAACAGGCCCAGCATGCCGGGCGCTGGGACGATGCGGCGCTGATTCTGATAGACGCCGCCCGCAGGCTTGAGGCCGGTGGCGCCGAGTGTGTAGTGCTGTGTACCAACACCATGCATAAAGTGGCCGAGCAGATTCAGGCAGCGATTTCAGTGCCGTTTCTGCACATTGCCGACCCGGCAGGTCAAGCCGCGGTGGACGCCGATGCGATGACCGTCGGCTTGCTGGGAACGGCCTTCACCATGGAACAGGACTTCCTCAAGGATCGGCTCAAGGCCATGGGACTGACCGTACTGATCCCCGAGGCTGCTGAACGGCAGGCGTTACACCGGATCATCTACGACGAACTCTGCGTCGGGGTGATCAGCGACGTATCACGCCAGGTGTACCAGCAGGTGATTCAAGCGTTGGCCGCACGCGGCGCCCAGGCGATTATCCTCGGCTGCACGGAAATCACCCTGCTGATCAAACCCGAGCACTGCGAACTGCCGCTGTTCGACACCACTGAGCTGCATGCCCGTGCCGCCGTGGCCTTCGCCCTCGGCGACTGACTCAGGACACCTTGAGCGTACGGCGCAAGCGCGCCATGCTCAGGGTATCCACCAGCACGCCATCGCGCACCGCATACTCGCGAAACAGCCCTTCCGTGTCGAAGCCAAACTTGCGGTACAGCGCAATCGCGGCTTCGTTATCCGCGTACACCGTCAGTTCGACCCGTTGCACATTCATCCAGTTATCAGCGAGGTCGAGCACCGCCGCGAGCAGCCGGGAACCAACGCCCTTGCCTTGCCAGGCGACAGCCACGCCCATACCGATGTTGGCGCAATGGCTACGACGGATTCGCGAAAACTGCTCCAGGCCGATGTTGCCGATGACCTGGCCCTGGTGCAGCGCCACCAGTTGCACCACCCGCTCGTTCTCCGGCGCCAGGCGCTTGCGCCAGACTTCAGTGGACTGAAACGGCATTTGCAGCACCTGGCGAGCGACCGCAGGATCGTTGTACAACGCGGTAATGCCCTCGATATGGGCTTCGCTGAAACGCTCAATGGTGATGATGGGATCGGTGGCATGCATGGTGATTCGTCCTTGACAGTAGCGTGGCCAGTGAGTCTAAACGGATCATCAACCCGGTGACGACAGCATATCGCCCTGGACCGTCTGCGCGACATTTTGCAGCAAGTCTGTTGAGGTCTATCGGTCTGCCTCTTTTACTGCCAATTGGCTGTTGGCCGCTACCAGACACAGGCCTATCCTGCACATGCGTTATCCCAGCACGAGCGAGACCCGTCCGGCTTGATACAGGAGCGTGTGCGATGTCCAACGAAATGATCAATACGGTCCAGGTACAGGCCGCAGCTGGCTGCTCGGACGAACTGGGCAAGCAATTGCAGAAGATCGTCGATACCTTGCGTGAGCTCCCAGGCTGCGACTCCTACATGGTCGATCGCTGTCCGGAGGACGACAATCGATGGACGGTCAGCGCCCACTGGCAGTCCGAAGCCGCTATGCGATCGCACTTCGACTGCCCGCAAGCACAAGGATTCATCAGCTTGATCGACAGCCGACTGGCCAGTAGCGTTGACTTCAACAGTTTTCCATTCGTTTAAAGCGTCAACAAGATGAAATCCTGACGCTATTAAAAAGTTAATACCCGCGCCCCAGCCATAAGTAACAGGGCCTGAGTTTTATATAACGAGATAGTTGCCGACATCAATGAGCAACAGAACATTAAAATTCGCGCCCTGCAAAAATTTGACCAGTCGCTCAGCAACTTACTGACCGAATCGCCAGATAAACAGCTAACTTCACGCTCTCTTCCAGGCCTGAACACACAGCCAAACAGAACTGTCTACTGTCAACTCTGACAGTAGACAGTGATTGATCCTTCCTTCTCTAATCCACCTCGACAGACAGGCAACGGGCCAATGGCCTTTCGTCCGGTCTTTAGTGGTTTCATTGAATGGAGTATCGATGCGATGTCCTCAAAAAGCGAACACTTCTCTGGGAATGATCTGAAGGAAATTGAGAGCAAGAAGGGGGCGCACACCAGGCATGGCAGGATTACTACGCCAAAATCCCGCGCGCAGTTCCTTCTTGATGAAGGCAAGCTGAATCCTGGCCAAGCCAATGAGCTTGAGGGCGGAAAACTGTTTCCTCAGACCCAAGGTGGATTGACTGACCCGGATGCTCCAGACGACGTAGTAAACACTGCGCCCCCCGTTGACGGGATGATTGCCAGCGGAGGGCATGGCGATGAACGCGCCCTGCTCAACGCACCTGGCTCCCACTGGAAAAAACATGACGTTACGTCGAACCAGAACCTGGCGATCATCTGGGAATACTCACAAACCCATAAAACCCGCCGATGGAAATACCTGATCACCAAAGCGGACTGGAACACTGATGAACCGCTGGCAAGGAAGCACTTTGAGGAAGCCCCGATCAAGACATACCTCAACACGTACCGGCCGTATTGGGGACCTGAGGCCGAGAAGGAACTGATCCCTCCTATCATTCAACGACACGAAGTGACATTGCCTTCACGCAAGGGATATCACGTCCTTCTCGCTATCTGGGACGTAGCCGATACGCGAAACGCCTTCTATCAAGTGATTGACCTGAAGTTCCCCGACTGACCGGCAATGCTCACCGGCCACAACGAAAAAAGCCCCGTCTCTCTCGAGACGGGGCTTTTTATTCAGCGCCTGATGATCAGGCAACAGGCTCCAGTTCGGCGCTTGCAGTCGTCGTGACAGGCACCACTGCTTGCCCGCTCAACGCCAGGTCCAGCAGTTCGCGGTTGGCCACTGCGTACATGGCGTAGTCGGTGCCGCTGGCGGCACGGATGTCCACCAGCATGGCGCGCCAGCGCTCGACCATGGTCTGGTACTGGTCCATCCACAAGGCCAGACGCGCTTCCACGTCCTGCTCGCCCTCGCCCATTTGCAGGACCGAGATGGTGATCGCCCGTTGCTGCCAGTCGATGTCATCACGGAACGCTTCACGGGCCAGCGCTTGCCAGTTGTTTTCCACCGGCAGAGCACTGATCTGTTGCAGGTACCAGGTCAGGTCCAGCGCGCTGCCCACGGCGAAGTAGGCCTTGGCCACGTCCGCTGCGTTCTGACCGGTCACGTCCGCCGCTTCGATGATCGGCAGCAAGGTGTACAGGTGACTAGTGCCTGCAACCATGCGCGCCAGCAACTCAGGTACGCCAGCGGCGACGTAAGCCTGATAACGGGTCTGCCAGCCTTCGCGGGTCGGGCCTTCCAGCAGTTCGTCGAGCTTGAGGCCCAGCGCTGCCAGATGTGGACCGAAGTGCGCGACGTCACGGGCAGCATTCTGCTCGTTGCGACGGCTGCGCAGGAACCAGCGAGTGGCACGACGCCCCAGACGCATCAGCTCATCCATCAGCTCCAGCTGTACATCGGCCGAAACCTGGTAATCCAATGCTTCGATCTGACGGAACCAGTGCGGGAGGTGGAAGATGTCACGCACGATCACGTAAGCACCGGCCACGTTCGCCGGGCTCATGCCGGTCGACTCTTTGAGTCGTTGAACGAAGGTGATGCCCATGTGGTTGACCAGGTCGTTGGCGATCTGGGTGCTGACGATCTCACGCTTCAGACGGTGACGACGCATGGCCTCGGAAAACTTGCTCACCAGCATCGGCGGGAAAGCGGTTTCCATGTCGCGGGTCAGGTAGTCGTCGTCCGGTACCAGGGAGTTGAGCAACTGCTCCTTGAGGTCGATCTTGCTGTAGGAGATCAGCACCGAGAGCTCGGCACGGGTCAGGCCATGGCCTGCCGCAACGCGCTCGCTGAGTTGATCTTCCGACGGCAGGAACTCGATGGCACGGTCCAGCTTGCCACGGCCTTCCAGATCGTTCATCAGACGCTTGTACTCGGCAATCCGCACAAAGGCACGGCGGGCTGCCAGGGACAGGGCCTGAGTCTGCTTGTAGTTGTTGCCGAGCACCAGGCCGCCGACTTCGTCAGTCATACTGCCGAGCAACTGGTTACGTTGCTTCTCGGTCATGTCACCGGCGTGCACGACTTCGTTGAGCAGGATCTTGATGTTTACTTCGTGGTCGGAGCAGTCCACGCCACCGGCGTTGTCGATGAAGTCGGTGTTGGAGCCGCCGCCATTGAGGTTGAATTCGACACGACCCAGTTGGGTCATACCGAGGTTACCGCCCTCGCCCACGACTTTGCAGCGCAGTTCGTTACCGTTCACGCGCAGTGCATCGTTGGCCTTGTCGCCGACATCGGCGTGGCTTTCGGTGCTGGCTTTGACATACGTACCGATACCGCCGTTCCACAGCAGATCCACCGGAGCCTTGAGCAAGGCATTCAGCAATTCGGTCGGGGTCAGCTTGTCGGCCTGAATGTCGAAGCGCTCTTTCATCTGCGGGGAAATCGCGATGCTTTTCGCGCTACGGGAGAAGATCCCGCCGCCTTCAGACATGATGCTGGTGTCGTAATCCGACCAAGCCGAACGCGGCAGGTCGAACAGACGCTGACGCTCAGCGAAGCTGTTGGCAGGCTGTGGGTTCGGGTCGATGAAGATGTGCAGGTGGTTGAATGCCGCTACCAGTTGCAGCTTGTCGGACATCAGCAAGCCGTTACCGAACACGTCACCGGCCATGTCGCCGACGCCCACGACAGTGATGCTGTCTTCCTGGACGTTGATCCCGCGCTCGCGGAAGTGACGTTGAACGCCAACCCACGCGCCTTTGGCGGTGATGCCCATTTTCTTGTGGTCGTAACCGGCCGAGCCACCCGACGCGAACGCGTCACCGAGCCAGAAGCCGTAGTCGATCGCAATACCGTTGGCGATGTCGGAGAAGGTCGCAGTGCCCTTGTCCGCCGCCACCACCAGGTACGGGTCATCGTCGTCATGACGCACGACGTTGGCCGGAGGCACCAGGCTGCCCTCTTTCAGGTTGTCGGTGATGTCCAACAGACCGGAAATGAAGATGCGGTAGCAGGCGATGCCTTCTGCTGCGATTTCGTCACGGCTGCCACCCAGCGGCAGACGACGCGGCAGGAAGCCACCTTTGGCGCCTACCGGCACGATGACCGAGTTCTTCACTTGCTGGGCTTTTACCAGGCCCAGGACTTCGGTACGGAAGTCTTCTTCACGGTCGGACCAGCGCAGACCACCGCGAGCAACGTTGTCGAAGCGCAGGTGCACGCCTTCAACGCGTGGCGAGTAAACGAAGATTTCGAACTTCGGTACTGGTTTCGGAAGCTCTGGAATGGCGTGCGGGTTGAACTTGAAGCTGAAGTAGGACTTGTTCTGACCGTTGGCGTCAGTCTGATAGAAGTTGGTCCGCAGGGTTGCCTTGATCAGGTCCAGGTAGCGACGCAGGATGCGGTCTTCGTTCAACACCTGAACGTCGTCCAGAGCGGACAAAATTGCGTGTTCCAGGCGCTGTTGCTTGTCGTCGAGGTCGTCGCTGGTCAGCTTGCGGGCCAGGTAGAAACGGGTCTTGAACAACCGGGTCAACTCGCGAGCGATGTCGGTGTGGTTGTTCAGGGTGCTGGCGATGTAGCCCAGGTCGAAGCCCAGACGAATCTGCTTCAGGTAACGGGCATAAGCACGCAGCAGCGCCACGTCGCGCCATGGCAGGCCGGCGGTCAGTACCAGACGGTTGAATCCATCGTTCTCGGCATCGCCACGCACGATGTGGACGAAAGCGTCCTGCAACGTGTCGTTGAGTTGCTGGATGTCGAGGTTCAGGCCTTCAGCGGCGGTGAACGCGAAGTCGTGAATCCAGAACTCGCGACCATTGTTGTGACGCAGGCGATACGGGAACTCGCCAAGCACGCGCAGGCCGAGGTTTTCCAGGATCGGCAGCACGTCGGACAACGCCAGCGGAGTATCGGCGTGATACAGCTTGCAGTGCAGCAATTGCTGGCCGGTGGACTGGGCCAGTGGCTGATAGAAGCTCATGACCAGTGGATTTTTTTCGCTCAGGCTCAGCAGGTGCTGCATGTCGACCACCGCCGAATGCGCAGCGAAGCGCTCGCGATAGCCGGCCGGGAAGCCTTTCGGGAAGTCTGCCAGCACATTGGTGCCCTGGGCTTCGCCGAAGCTCTCGACCACCAGGCTTGCGTAGTCGTCCTGCCAGCTGCGGCACGCCTGAACCACTTCTTTTTCCAGCAACAGCGGGTCGATGTCCAGACGATTCTTCGGGTCGACCCGCAGAATCAGTTGTACACGGGCCAGCACGGACTCGGAGAAGAAGGTCCAGAACTCGCAATCGGTGGCTTTCAGGCGATCCATCAGCACTTGCTGGATCTTCTGACGCACTTCGGTGGAATAGATGTCGCGTGGCACGTAGGCCAGGCAGTAGCAGAAGCGACCGTACGGATCTTTGCGCAGGAATACGCGAATCTTGTTGCGTTCCTGGATCTGCACAATCGACATCACGGTGCTGAACAGCTCGTCTACCGGGGTCTGGAACAGATCGTCACGCGGCAGTACTTCAAGTACCTGGGCCAGTTCCTTGCCCAGGTGCGCCTTGGCCTGGAAGCCGGAACGCTGTTCGATGACGTCGACCTTGCGACGGATGTACGGAATGACCCGCACGCTTTCGCCATACACCGAAGAGGTGTACAGGCCCATGAAGCGGCATTCCTTGATGACTTTGCCGCTGGCATCGATCTGGCGGATCGACACGTAATCCGGGTAAGCCGGACGGTGCACACGGCTCGGGTGCGCAGCCTTGGCGAACGACAGCGGAGTCGGTTCGCGCAGGTAGTTCACCGCGTAGTCTTCGATACGCAGGTCTTCGGCCGTCAGGCCGGCACGCAGCAATCGGGTCAGGCCCAGGAACGAGTTCTGGTCGTACTCGATATAGCCGCCATCCTTGTCGTCACGAACCACGAACTCTTCGTAACCCAGGAACGTGAAGTGGTTGCCCACCAGCCACTCGAGGAAACCTTTGATCTCGCTCTTTTCTTCGGCATCAACGGCAAATTTGCTTTTGTCGATGCCGTCGATCAGCTCCTGGACCTTGGCTTTCATCGGTTCGAAATCGGCGACCGCAACGCGGACTTCACCGAGAACCTGCTCCAGCTCCTTGCTCAATACATTGAGTTCGGCGGTATGCGCGCAACGGTCGATCTCAAGGTACATCAGCGATTCTTGCTGAATGCCGTCGCCGTGGGTGCCTTTAGGCAGGATTTCCAGCAACTCGCCTTTGGCGCCGCGACGCACGCTCAGCACGGTGGTTTGCAAGGTATGGATGCTGTAACCGCGACGGTTCAGTTCGGTGCGCACCGAGTCCACGAGAAATGGCAGGTCGTGGTGCAGCACTTCGACCGCGGTGTGGGTCGACTGCCAGCCGTGGCGTTCGTAATCGGGGTTGTAAACGCGCACTTGTGGTTGCGCGTGGTCAAAGCGCTCAAGCAGGCGCCAGGCAGAAAGAGTGCAGCCGGCGAGGTCGGACAACCGGCGCTGGGTCAGTTCATCCAGGGAAATAATGCCGAAAAATTGTTCAGCGAACAGCGCCACTTGTGGCAGTGCCTGTTCACTGATGTGCTGCGCCAGTGCCGCTTGCAGTTGGTGCTGGAAGTCGGCTTTGCTGGCTGCGGTGAAGAACGCCATCTGTGGTACTCCGCTTGGGCTTGTTATTGATGGAAGCGTCGCGTGCAAAACCCCTTTCGGGGCGATCCGTCACCCTGTTCCTGAATCTCGGGCAGAGGTTATCAGGGTGACAGATGGGTGAAGCTGGACGAGACACTCAGGTCACATTCACCTTCCATGAATGGGCATCTGCAAAAACGACTGCGCGATCGATTGCGCACTGTCTTTACGGGTATCCATTGGTTGCGCAGCTTATCGGGTGCGACAACCTGCCTGCTTGCGATGCTGCGACATATTCGGTCATCGGTACGTAACTCATCGGCAGCGCATCGAACAACACTAGCAGCCGTGTGAGAAAAAGACGGTTTTATGCCCGCTTTTACGGCACATCCGTACCAGAAATGACCAGCAACACCCGGGATGTTCACGACACATCCTCTGACAGTCAGGCGAGCAGAAATTCCCTCGGGCTGGCAGAATTGCCTTTTGTGGCCTTCACCACGCTCGCCGAGCCAGGAATTTCCCATGCAAATGACCACCGCCCACCTGATCGCCAACCCGTGCGACGACGAAGAAGACAACATGGCCATGCTCTGCTGCCACAGCAATCAGGGCGACATGTTTTTGATGACCCGTTACCCGGACGAGGACGAGCTGGAGATTACCCTCGATGGCGAGCCGTCGACCCTCGATGGTGTGAAAGTCACCCTCAGCCCTACCCGCCTGCTGATCGAAATCGCCGCCGCTGATGCCGATGCGCTGAATGGCGATGATCATCTGGAAATCATTCACAACACCGCAGCGGCCGACCTGGCCGAAGTCGAAGAAACCCTGCAGAACATCCTCAAAGGCACTGGCACTTATGTAAGCCAGCTCGCCTGAGTCACCGTAGGAGCTGCCGCAGGCTGCGATCTTGCAAGCGTCAAGATCAAAGATCGCAGCCTGCGGCAGCTCCTACGTCTGTAACCTTGCGCCCCAAAAACCTGAAAAATCCCCAAACAAGCCCACAAAACCCAAAAAATCCCTGATCGCCGTTAGTCGCCACCCCCTGCGATGGATTAAAGTAACGCCCCCAGCCCTGGCGTTGTTCGAACGCCTTGGCTCACCCTCTCCAGGAACAGTCATCGATGGAACATCGTGAAGCGCTGCTTGCGCTGCGAACCTTTCTCTCAACGCAGATTCTCGGCCAGGAAAAGCTCATCGATCGGTTGCTCATCGCCCTGCTCGCTGACGGCCACATGCTGGTCGAGGGCGCCCCCGGCCTGGCCAAGACCAAGGCCATCAAAGAGCTTGCCGAAGGTATCGAAGCACAGTTCCATCGCATCCAGTTCACCCCCGACCTACTGCCCGCCGACATCACCGGCACCGAGATCTATCGCCCGGAAACCGGCAGTTTCGTGTTCCAGCAGGGACCTATCTTTCACAACCTGGTGCTGGCCGACGAAATCAACCGGGCGCCGGCCAAGGTCCAGTCGGCCTTGCTCGAAGCCATGGGTGAGCGGCAGGTCAGCGTCGGGCGCAGCACTTACGAGCTGTCGCCGCTGTTTCTGGTCATGGCCACCCAGAACCCGATCGAGCAGGAAGGCACCTATCCCCTGCCCGAAGCCCAGCTCGACCGCTTCCTGATGCACGTCAAAATCGGCTTCCCGGATGCGGCCGTCGAGCGGCGCATTCTGCAACAGGCCCGTGGTGAAGCGCTGAACGGCGAGACCAAGCCCGAGCGCCGAGTCAGCCAGCAAGCGATTTTTGCCGCACGCAAGGAAATTCTCGGTTTGTACATGGCCGACGCCGTGGAGGAATACCTGGTGCAGTTGGTCATGGCAAGCCGCACGCCGGGCAAGTTCGACCCGGAAATGGCCGAGTGGATTGCCTACGGCGCCAGCCCGCGTGGCTCCATTGCCCTTGATCGCTGCGCCCGCGCCCACGCCTGGCTGGCCGGACGCGACTTCGTCAGCCCCGAAGACATTCAAGCGGTGCTGTTCGACGTATTGCGCCATCGCATCATTCTTTCCTTCGAAGCCGAAGCCGCGGGCATTGACCAGGATCGCGTGGTCCAGCGGATTCTCGACGTCGTAGCTGTCGCTTGACCCTCATGAGCACACCGCTTGCGCCCGAACCGGGTATCCGCGTCAGTCTCTCCGAGCTGATCAAGATGCGCCATCGCGTGCGCGAAGTGCAGTTGTTTTCCACACCAAGCCAGCGCAGCCCGTTGATTGGTCTGCACCACTCCAAGCTGCGCGGGCGTGGCGTGGACTTTGATCAGGTGCGGGTCTATCAGGCTGGCGACGATGTGCGGACCATCGACTGGCGCGTCACCGCACGCACCCAGGAGCCGCACACCAAGCTGTTTCACGAAGAGCGCGAGCGGCCGATCTTCATCATGGTCGAGCAAAGTCGCCGCTTGTTTTTCGGCTCGGGGCTGATGTTTAAATCTGTGTTGGCTGCGCAAGCCGCGAGCCTGATTGGCTGGGCCGCGCTGGGGCATAACGACCGCGTTGGCGGGCTGGTGTACGGTGACAACGAGCACTACGAAATCAAACCACGGCGCAGCAAACAAAGCCTGCTGCAATTGCTCAACCGTTTGGTCCGCGTCAACCAGACCCTCACCACCGAAAGCGAGCCGGATCGCGATGATTTGGGCATGGCCCTGCGCCGCGCTCGCGAAGTGCTGCGCCCTGGGAGTCTGGTGATCGTGATCTGCGACGAGCGCGCCTTATCCGAGGGCGCCGAGCAGCAACTTAGCCTGCTGTCGCGGCACTGCGACTTGCTGTTGCTACCACTTTCCGACCCCTTGGACCACGCCCTGCCCGCTGCCGGTTTGCTGCGTTTCGCCCAGCGTGGCGCACAACTGGAACTCGATACGCTGAACTTTGATCTGCGCCAAAGCTATCGCGCCCAGGCCGAAGCCCGCATCGCCCGCTGGGAATTGCTGGCGCAGAAACTGCGCATCCTGTTAATGCCCCTGAGCACTCAAAGCGAGATGGTCGAACAATTGCGTGAATACTTGAACCCGCAACGTCCGGGTAAAAGCAAATGAGCAGCCTCGATCAACTGCAACCACTTATGACTCCACCGCCCATCGAGTTCTGGCCGCCGGCACCGGGCTGGTGGTTGCTGCTGGCGCTGTTGCCATTGATCGGTTTCGGTCTGTGGCAGCTGCGTCGCTTTATTCCCGTCAAGCGCTCCACTGTGCGCGCCGAACAGCCGCTGGACCCGGTCCGATTGGCGGCGCTGGCAGAACTGGCGCAAATGCCCAAGCCGTATGACGGCGCACCGGCCGGCGCCTGGTTGCAGCAACTCAACGGGTTGCTCAAGCGCCTGTGCCGCAACCATTACCCCTACAGCCAGAGCCACACACTTAACGGCCGTAAATGGCTGGCGTTTCTCGACAACCGTTGCCCGGCTGCCGGCCTGACCCGCTGGATGATATTGGTTGAAGGTGCCTACAAGCCGGAATGCAAACTCGACGACAAGGCCATCGCAGGTCTGACACAAGCCGTCGACACCTGGATTCGCAAGCATGTTTGAGTTCGCCTGGCCGTGGATCTTCGCCCTGCTGCCGCTGCCTTGGCTGATGCGCATCGTGCTGCCGGTGGCCGACAGCGGCGAGCCGGCGCTCAAGGTCAGTTTCCTGACTGATCTGGAAAGTCTGGCCCGACGTCGAGCCCGCGCCAACCTGCCGGCCTGGCGTCAGCAAGCACCGTTGATTCTGCTCTGGCTGCTGTTGTTGATCGCCGCCGCACGTCCGCAATGGCTCGGCGAACCGCTGCCGATTGCCGCCAGCGGGCGCGATCTGCTGGTGGCCGTCGACGTTTCAGGTTCCATGGACTTCCCTGACATGCAGTGGCAGGACGAGGACGTCAGCCGCCTGACGCTGGTCAAACATTTGCTGGGGGATTTCCTCGAAAAACGCGAGGGTGATCGGGTTGGCCTGATCCTGTTTGGCAGCCAGGCTTATCTGCAAGCCCCGCTGACCTTCGACCGACGTACCGTGCGTATCTGGCTCGATGAAGCGCGGGTCGGCATCGCCGGCGAGAACACCGCGATTGGCGACGCCATCGGCCTGGCCCTCAAGCGGCTGCGCCAACGCCCGGCACAAAGTCGAATACTGATTCTGGTGACCGACGGCGCCAACAATGGCGGTGAAATCGACCCGCTGACCGCCGCGCGACTGGCCGCCGAGGAAGGTGTAAAGATCTATCCGATCGGCATTGGTGCCGATCCGGAGAAAGGCGGTCCTCTGGCTTTTCTGGCCGGCAACCCGACCATGGACCTCGATGAACCTGCCTTGAAAGCCATCGCCGAGGCCACCGGTGGACGTTACTTCCGTGCCCGCGATGGCGCGGAACTGCAAGCAATCAAGGAAACCCTCGATCAACTGGAACCTGTAACCCAGCAACCGACCCAGGCTCGCCCGGCGCAAGCGCTGTACAGTTGGCCGCTGGCTGCCGCGTTGCTGATGAGCCTGTTGCTGGTGATCCGTGCGCGCTGGCCAGACAACCCGCTGCAACGCCTTTTCAGCCAGGCGCATTTCCTGCAACAGCACCCTGACTGGCGCCAGCGACTTAAACGCTTGCGTCTGCGGAGGCGCCGATGATCGCGCTCTGGCCGCATTGGTTCCGCCCCTGGTGGCTGCTGTTGTTGCCGCTATTGGGCTGGTTGCTGTGGCAACTCTGGCACCGGCAAAAACGCGCTGGGCGCTGGCAGATGATCCTGCCGCCGGCCTTCCATGCCGCCCTGCTCAGCGGTGGCAACGGGCGTGAAAGCAAGTTGCCATGGATCGCTCTCGGCCTGGCCTGGATCCTGGCCGTATTGGCCCTGCTCGGTCCCGGCTGGGAACGGGTTGAACAGTCCGCGCAGAAACCCGCTGACCCGTTGGTGGTCCTGCTTGAACTGACCCCGGAAATGCTCGCCACCGACGTGCTGCCGACTCGCCTTGAGCAGGCCCGCCGCAAGCTGCTCGATCTGTTGCAAGCCCGCAGCGATGCGCAAACCGCCATCGTGGTCTATGCCGGCAGCGCGCATACGCTGGTACCGCTCTCGGACGACCTGTCCACCAGCCGTAACCTGCTGGAGGCGCTGAAACCGTCGATCATGCCGCAGGCAGGTCATCGCGCCGATCTGGCCGTGACCAAGGCGCTGACATTGCTCAACCGCGGCGCCCTCGGCCAAGGGCGGATTCTGCTGATCGGCTCGTCCCTCAGTGAACAAGAACGCCAGGGCATTCGTCAGGCTCTGCGCGGTCAGGCACCGGAGTGGTTGATGCTCGGCATCGGCACCCCGCAAGGCGCCCCGGTCCCTGACCAACACGGCAGTTTCCTCAAGGATGCGCAGGGTGCGATTCTCGTCCCGCGTCTCGACGGGCCAAGCCTGAAAGCCTTTGCCAGCGACATGGACGGACGTTACCGACAAGTACGACTGGACGACAGCGACCTGCGCGGCCTCGGGCTACTCGACAGCCCGCATGGTGTGCGTAAGGATGGCCAGACCCTGCGCCTGGATACCTGGGCCGATCAGGGCTACTGGCTGTTGCTGCCGCTGTTGCTGCTGACGGCCTGCGCGGGACGCCGAGGCTGGCTGCTCTGCCTGCCATTGCTGTTCATGCTGCCGCAACCGAGTTACGCCTTCGACTTCAGCGATCTTTGGCTGCGCCCGGACCAACAAGGTCAGCAGTTGCTCAAGCAACAGCAACCCGCCGAAGCCGCGCAGCATTTTCAGGACCGGCAGTGGCAAGGTGTCGCGCTTTATGAGGCCGGTGAGTACGCCGCTGCCGCCGAGCGCTTCGCCGAAGGCAGCGACGCCGGCGCACACTACAATCGTGGCAACGCCCTGGCTAAAAGCGGTGAACTGGAAGCCGCCGTCGACGCCTATGAACAAGCCCTTGAGCTGCAACCTGATTTACGCCCGGCGCTGACCAACAAAGCGCTGGTAGAAGCGCTGATCAAACAGAAGGCCCCCACGCCGCCCAGCGAACCGGAAAAGACCGACGGCGAAGAGAACCCGCAGACTCAGCAAACCTCACCACCGGGTGCGGTGACACAGCCCTCGACCAGCGACGAGCAGAAGACCGACACGCAAACCGCGCAATCGAGCAACGAAGCCAACAGCGAAAGCAATGCCGACAGCCCGCCACAACCGGGCAATAATGAAGTGCCGGGCAGTGAGTTGGGTGACGAACAACGCACCACGCCGCCGCTGCGCAGCGCCGACGCCAACTTCGACGGCGAGCAGCGCCAGGCCCTGGAGCAATGGCTGCGTAAAATCCCGGATGAGCCGGGCGAACTGCTTAGACGCAAGTTCTGGTACGAACAGCAACAACATCAGGATCAGGGAAAAACTCGATGACCCGCTTCACCGCCTTATTGCTCAGCCTTTTTCTCTGGACCGTTGGTGCCCAGGCTGAAGGGTTGGTTGCCAGCGTCGATCGCAGCCGCGTGAACTCCGGCGAGACGGTCGAGCTGACTATCGAATCCAGCGATGTCACACAGTTCGGCAAACCGGACCTGAGCGCACTTGATCCGCTGTTCGAGGTTCGCGGCACCCGCCAGGTCAACCAGCTCACGACCCTGGGCGGCGACAACCGCGCCACCACCCGCTGGATCATCACCCTGCTGCCCCGCCAGAACGGCACGATCGTCATCCCGCCCTTGCAGCTCGGTGATTACAAAAGCCAGCCGATCAGCCTGCAAGTGGTCGAAAGCGCTACTCAAAACAGCCCGAACACATTAGCGCCCGTGTTCATCGAGTCCAGTCTCGATCAGGACACGGTGTACGTACAAGCCCAGGCATTGCTGACCTTGCGCATCTATCACTCGGTGTCGCTGTATGACGACAGCAACGTCTCGCCGCTGCAAATCCCCGATGCGCGCGTCGAACAGCTGGGCGAACCACGCACGTACGAGAAGGTCATCAATGGTCTGCGTCACGGCGTGATCGAGCTGCGATATGCAATCTACCCGCAACACAGCGGCGTGCTGACGATCCCCGCGCAGGTGTTCAGCGCCACGCTGGTAGACACACAACCCACGCCGGCACCCGCGCCCCAAGGCCCGAAACAGGGCAAGCTGATGCGCGTGAGTTCCGTCGAAATGACCCTGACGGTCAATGCCAAACCGGCCGACTACCCGGCCGACATTCCCTGGCTACCCGCGCGCAGCCTGAGCCTCAGTGAAAACTGGAGCCCGGAGCCGGACCGGGTTCAGGTCGGCGACTCTCTGACCCGTAGCCTGACCCTGAAAGCCGAAGGCCTGGCCAGTTCACAACTGCCCCCCCTACCCATCACAGACGCCAACGGCCTGCGCCGTTACCCTGACCAGCCGCAACTGAGCAATCAGCACAGCGAACGCGGGCTGATCGGTATCCGTGAAGACCGTGAGGCACTGGTGCCGACCCGCATCGGGCAAATCGAATTACCCCCCGTGGAAGTGATCTGGTGGAACACCCATGAAGATCATCTGGAACGCAGCAGTCTGCCGGCCAGAACCCTGCACGTGGTCAACAACCCAAGCCTGGTGGTCGACACTCCCGCCGGCAACTCGCCGGCCACGGTAGCGGCCAGCAACGAAGAACTCTGGTACTGGAAACTCAGCACCTTGATCCTGGCCTGCACCACCCTGCTCGGCTTCGGCCTGTGGTGGCGCGCACGTTGGCAGCCAGCACTTCTGCGCGCCGCGCAAACCGGCCCGAGCCCGCGCACCCTGCTTGACGACCTCAAGCGTGCCAGCCAGGCCAACGACCCTCAAGCCACCCGCCAGGCACTCGACGCCTGGGCTCGCCAACAACCGGAAACCCTGGCCGACATGGCCGCCCGCTTCGTGCCGCTGTCCGATGCGCTGGACGGATTGAACGGCGCGCTTTACAGCGAAACCGGGCAGTCCTGGCAAGGCGAAGAACTCTGGCGCGCGATCCGCGCCATCCCGATCGCCGAACGGGTCCACGACCCGGTCGGCGACAGTGGTTTGCCGCCGCTTTATCCCAAGTAACCGCAAAAGATCGCAGCCTTCGGCAGCTCCTACGGGGGAATGGTGTACATCCCGTAGGAGCTGCCGAAGGCTGCGATCTTTTCTGCCTTTCTGCATTCCCGACCTTTTGCCAGTAAACTCTCTGCCCTTTCGCCGCGATCATTTTTCCCGCGGCCATCACCTCATTTTTCGCGGAGTTTGCCTTGCGTCTGTTTCACACCTCCGACTGGCACCTTGGGCAAAACCTGCATGGCCAGGAACGCGACTTCGAACACGGTTGTTTCCTTGAGTGGCTGCTGCAACTTGGGCTGGAAAAGCCCGATGTGCTGCTGATCGCTGGCGATATCTTCGACACGGTCAATCCGCCGGTCAAAGCTCAGGAACGCCTGTATGACTTCATCGTCAGCGCCCATGAGCAGCAGCCGTCGCTGACCATCGTGATGATCGCCGGCAACCACGACTCTGGCTCTCGAATCGAATTGCCCGCACCACTGATGCGTCGTTTGCGCACTCACGCGCTGGGCCGGGTGTTGTGGCTCGACGACGGGCAACTGGACGCAGAACGCTTGCTGATTCCATTGCCCGACGCCTCGGGTGAAATCGCCGGCTGGTGCCTGGCGCTGCCATTTCTACGCCCCGCCGAAGTCACCGGCGCCCATCTGGGCGACAACTACCTGCGCGGTATCGGTCAGGTGCATGAGTGGCTGATTGAAGCGGCCAATGCCAAGCGTCAACCCGGCCAGGCGTTGATTGCCGTCAGCCACGCGCACATGGCCGGTGGTTCGGTGTCCGAGGACTCCGAACGCAGTCTGATTATCGGCAACGCCGAAGCCCTGCCCGCCAGCCTGTTCGGGCCGAGCATCAGCTACGTTGCCCTCGGTCATTTGCACAAGCCGCAGAAGGTCAATGGCGAGGAGCGCATTCGCTACAGCGGCTCGCCGATTCCGCTGTCGTTTTCCGAGATCAATTACCCGCACCAAATCCTCGATATCAAACTCGACGGTGAAACCCTTATCAGTGTCGAGCCGCGCCTTATCCCTCGTTCGGTTCACCTGCAACGCTCAGGGCCAGCGCCTTTGGCCGATATCCTCAGCCAACTGGCGGACCTGCCGAACATCGATCTGCTGGCCGACCTCCAGCGCCAGCCGTGGCTCGAAGTCCGTGTACGCCTCGATGAACCGCAGCCGGACCTGCGTCAGCAGATCGAAACCGTCCTGCAAGGCAAAGCCGTGCGGCTGGTGCGGATCGCAGCTGAATATGCAGGCTCCGGCAGCCGAGACGGCGCTGACGATAACGGCCAGTTGATCGAGCTGGATCAGCTCACACCACAGGAATTGTTCAGCCGCGCCTGGCTGGACAGCTACGGCAGCGCAGTCGACGAACAGACCCTCAAGGACTTTGCGGTGCTGCTGCAGGACGTTCAGCAGGAGAGCGAACAGCCATGAAGATTCTCGCGATCCGCCTGAAAAATCTCGCCTCGCTGGCAGGGCCGTTTGAAATTGACTTTACCGCTGAACCACTGGCCAGCGCCGGTCTGTTCGCGATTACCGGGCCGACCGGCGCCGGTAAAAGTACCTTGCTCGATGCGCTGTGCCTGGCGCTGTTTGGCGCGGTGCCACGCCTCAACAACACCGGGCGTGACGCCAAAGTTCCGGACGCGGATGGCGAGATCGCCACCGGCGACCCGCGCACCCTGCTGCGACGCGGCACCGGTGACGGCTACGCCGAGGTCGACTTCCTCGGCATCGACGGCCGTCGCTACCGGGCGCGCTGGGAAGCCAACCGCGCCCGCGAAAAAGCCAACGGCAAGCTGCAAGCCAGCCGCCAAAGCCTGCGCGACCTCGATACCGATCAACTGCTGGCCAGCCAGAAAGGTGAATACAAGACTCAACTTGAAGCCGTACTGGGCCTGAACTTCGAACAGTTCACCCGCGCTGTGATGCTGGCCCAAAGCGAGTTCAGCGCGTTCCTCAAAGCCGATGACAACGATCGCAGCGAACTGCTGGAAAAACTCACCGACACGGCGCTTTACACGCGCCTGGGCAAGCGTGCCTTTGACAAAAGCAAAGAGACCCGCGAAGCCCACAAGCTGCTGCAAGACCAGGCCAGCGGCGTGACGCCCCTGGAGCCTGAGGCCCGTGCTGAACTCGATCAGCGCTTCAACGACGCCCAGCAACAACTCAAAACCCGGCAAGCACAGCTCAAGCAGCTTGAGTTGCAGAACACCTGGCTCAAGGAACTGCACCAGTTGCAGGACCAGCAACTGGCCGCCGCTGAACAGCTGCAACAGGCTCAACAATCGTGGGACACCGAGGCAGGCGAACGGCTGAACCTGGCGCGCCTGGAACAACTGGCACCGCAACGGCATCAGTTTGCCCGGCAAACCGAGCTGAGCGCGCAACTGAGCCCATTGGCGGCGCTGATTCAGCAACACGGCCAACAGCAAAGCGAGCTGCAAAACCGTCAGGTGCAACTCGAACACAGCCTGGAATCCGCAAAAACCGCACTGAGCCAGGCCCAAAACCAACACAGCAGCAATGCCCCGCTGCTGCGTCAGGCTTTCGAAGAACAGAGCAGCCTCGCTCGCCTGACCCAGGCCATCAGCGCTTGCGCCGAACTCAAGCACAGCGCCGAACAGGCCAGCACCGAAGGCCAGCAAGCCATCGCGCGAATGCTCGATCTACAACAACGGGTCGCCGAACGCCTGGCAACGATTGCTACACAGCTTGAACAAAGCACTCAACTGGCACCGGTCAGTGCTGCCTGGAACGCCTACCGCGAGCGATTGCAGCAACTGATGCTGCTGGGCAATCGTCTGAAAAAAGGCCAGACCGAGCTGCTTGAGCTGGAGCAACGTGCGGCCAGCACCGCCACCCAACTCAGCACACAACGCAAAAATCTGGAGCTGCTCTACAGCGAAGCCGGCGCTGAACCGGCAGCCGTTGCCGAACAGATCCAGATCCTCGCCAGCCTGCTGCAAGACAACCGCAAACAGCAACGCGCCATCGAAGACCTGGCGCGGTTGTGGGCCAGTCAACAGGAGCTGGACAAACGCACGCAGGAACTGCAACAACGCCTGCAAACCGCCCAGGCAGAACGCGAACGCCTGACCGGCGAAGGCGTTCAGGCCAAGGCCGAGTTGACCGTCGCCGAGCAAACCCTGAAGGTCACCCAGGAACTGCTGGAGCGTCAGCGCCTGGCGCGCAGTGCCAGTGTCGAAGAGTTGCGCGGGCAGTTGCAGGACGATCAGCCGTGCCCGGTCTGCGGCAGCGTCGAGCATCCTTATCATCAGCCTGAAGCGTTGCTACAAAGCCTGGGTCGTCACGACGAAGGTGAACAGGCCAGCGCGCAAAAAGCCGTTGATGCACTGAAGGAAAAACTCGCTGACCTGCGCACCGAAGTCGGCGGGCTGATTGCTCAACAAAAGGAATTGCTGCAACAACAGGAACAGCTGGCAACCCAGCAGCAAAACCTGACACCAAGTCTTGAAGCTCATCCGCTGGCCGCCCAGCTACTGGCGCAAGATGCCGGCAAACGCGATGCCTGGCTGACTCAGCAAAGTGTTCAGTTGAATCAGAGCATCGCTCAGGACGAACAGCGACAAAGCGCCCTGCTCACCTTGCAGCAAGACGCTGCACGTCTTCAGCAACAGTTGCAAGCCGCCGACCAGGCCAGCCAACAGGCCACTCAGCAAGTGGCGATCCAGCAGTGCGAATTGAGCAACGATCGCCTGCGCCTGGAAGAAGAGCTCGCGGCGTTCAGCAGCCTTCTACCGGCCACTATCCTCGAAGGCTTGCGCAACGAACCTGCTGCGACCTTCATGCAACTCGATCAGCGCGTTGCCCAGCGCCTGGAACAACTGGAGCGGCAACGCGAAGAACTCAGCGAACAGCAGCAGCGCCAGCAAAACCTGGAGAAAGAACAGGACCGGCAGCTGACACGCGTGCAGCAATTGGAAGCCGCACAGCTGCAATTCAGCTCGCTTGCCGAACAGCAGCACGCCGCCCAACAGAAACTCGCCGAACTACTGGGCGACCAGTCGAGTGCCGAGCAGTGGCAACAGCAACTGGATCAGGCCGTCGAGCAGGCCCGACAGGCTGAAGCAACGGCCAGCCAGCAAGGGCAAGAGGTCCGCAGCCAGCAGATTCAGTTGGCCGCCGAACTCAAGGCCGAGCAACAACGCCAGCAAGCCCTGGAAGCGGAAAGTCATGAGCTGAGCGGCAAGGTTGCCGACTGGCGTGCCCTTCATCCGGAGCTGGACGATGGTGGTCTGGAGCAGTTGCTGGCATTCAGCGACGAACAGGTCAGTCAGTTGCGCCAACAACTTCAGCTCAGCGAAAAAGCCATCGAGCAAGCCAAGGTACTGCTGCATGAGCGCGAACAGCGCTTGCACAGCCATCAGGCGCAACACAACGGTAACCTCGACGCCGAACAACTGGCCAGCGCCCTCAGCGAGCTGCAAAACCAGTTCGGTATCAGCGAACAGCTCTGCGCCGAATTGCGTGCGCAACAAGCCGAAGATCAACGCCGTCAGGACGCCAATCAGGCACTGGCACAACGCATTAGCGATGCCTACAACGAGTGGCAGCGCTGGGCGCGGCTCAATGCCCTGATCGGCTCGGCCACGGGCGACACTTTCCGCAAGATCGCCCAGGCCTACAACCTCGACTTACTGGTGCATCACGCCAACGCCCAGTTGCGTCAACTGGTGCGCCGCTACCGGCTCAAGCGCGGTGGCAGCATGCTCGGTCTGCTGGTGATGGACACGGAAATGGGCGACGAACTGCGTTCGGTGCATTCGCTGTCGGGTGGCGAAACCTTCCTGGTGTCGCTGGCACTGGCGCTGGGCCTGGCCTCGATGGCTTCGAGCACGCTGAAAATCGAATCGCTGTTCATTGATGAAGGCTTCGGCAGCCTCGATCCAGAGTCGCTGCAATTGGCGATGGACGCCCTCGACGGCCTGCAAGCGCAAGGGCGCAAAGTCGGGGTTATCTCCCACGTCCAGGAGATGCACGAGCGAATCCCAGTGCAGATCCAGGTTCGGCGCCAAGGCAACGGCCTGAGCACGCTGGAGGTCAAATGAGCACACCAACGCTTTACTCCTTTCGGCGTTGCCCCTACGCCATGCGCGCACGCATGGCGCTGCGTTACAGCGCGGTGGAGCTGAACATCGTCGAAGTCAGCCTCAAAGCCAAACCGCCAGAAATGCTCGCGCTGTCGGCCAAGGGCACGGTGCCGGTGCTGAGCCTTGAAGGCCGGGTGATCGAGGAAAGCCTGGAGATCATGCAGTGGGCGCTCGAACAGAACGATCCGCAGGACTGGCTGCTCAAGGACGATCCTGCTGCGCAGCAACGTGGCGCGGCGCTGATCGAAGCAAACGATCAGGTGTTCAAATTGCACCTCAATCGCTACAAGTACGCTGAGCGCTACCCGGATAATCCCATGGAGCATTACCGCACAGCGGGCGAAGTATTTTTGCGCGAACTGGACGAATTGCTGCAACAGCGAGCTTATCTGGTAGCCGAACATTTGAGCCTGGCGGACATCGCACTGGCGCCGTTCATACGCCAGTTTGCGCATGTCGACCGCGAGTGGTTTGCGCAGACGCCTTATCGGCATCTTCAGGCGTGGTTACAGGGGATTCTGGAGTCAGCTTTGTTCAGCGCCGTCATGGCAAAAACCTAACCCTCGTAGGAGCTGCCGAAGGCTGCTCGGCTATCAGTCACCGACAATGAAGCGGCGCGCCCTCTCCCACCACTCTATAGGCCGAGCGTTAGCTCGCCTGCCGCTTTTGATCTTGATCCACCCGCCCCTTCGGGAGGCCGAGTGGAGGCGTTCATCTGGGGGTAGGCGCGCAGCGCCGTTCGGCGAAGCCGAATACATCGAGAGGAGGTCGTCGCGAAGCAGACCGTAGGCGATGCCCCCTGATGAATGCCGGAGCGAGGGGACGCCGAGCCTAAGCGAGGTGCCGTACGCTTGGGGCGAAGCGTTTTGGTTACTTTTGGGCGTCTGCAAAAGTGACACGCTGTAAGAGCGGAACCCTAAGTGGCCGTTACCGCAGAAATGGATATGTACATCCGCAAGAAGTTGGTCGGCTATAAGGCCGCCTTCGCGAGCGAGCCCGCTCCCACAGTTTTGATTGATGTACATTTCCGGAAGATTGGTCGGCTATCAGGCCGCCAGGATCAAAAAATCGCAGCCTGCGGCAGCTCGGGGGTCTATCCACATTGTTACGCCAACACGCTGCACATTTTCAGCGCCGAGCAATCAATCTCAAACGGCCCCAGAACCACTGCTTTGGGTTTGGCGGGCGGATTACCCGCCAGCAAGCCCAGTGCCTTGGCGGTCTGGATGTTGTGGGCGATGTTGTGATTGCACTCGATGGCCCGGGCCAGCGAACCCGCCGAGCCCTGGCCGATACCGAGCAGTGAAGATCCGTTGGTCATGAATGCCAGGAAGGCAACCACCCAGAGTTTGCGCCCTTTCATGCTCCCACCGCTCCTGCGATATCTGAGTGTTCAACGCTGATACTCTGTGCGCGATGCTCAAACTGGATGGCGGGATAAGCGACCTGGATCGGCGCTTCAACGACGTGTTGCGATTGCGCCGAGAGGCTGACCACCAGAACCATGGCCACGTACAAACCAATGGCAACGTAAGCGCTGTGTTTGGCATAAGAGAGGATTGCGCTGGCCATGGGATTCTCCGTGGGCATGTTTCAGTGCCCACAGAATCAATCAAACAACCAGCTATGAATAGCAACCTTTATGCATAGTAGCTATCAGTTTAATTGATCGAAAATCCGACGTCTTTCAGTCCTGCAACAAGCTCATCAAGCGCTCGCGCGCGACTTCAGGCTCGCCGTCGACCGGCTGGGCAGCCGAGAGAATTGGAGTGGAATAGAGAAACAGCAGCACCACAGCCAGACGCATCGCCATGTCGTCGATCCTTGGAAAAGGTTGAGTCAATAAATTAGCGTCAAATTTAAACACATGGCCATGTGATATTACACGCGGTATCTGTGCTGATTGGGGTGCGGAGTCGCAAATGCTTTATGCAGGAGCGACATCACTCTGGTCTTTCAGCGAAAGGCTCGCCGATCGGATCAAGTGACTTCGCTCCTGCGTAAAGTCGGCAGGGCTTGAATCTCAGTGTTGGATCTTGTGATCCAGCGCGGCATAGAAATTGGCGCTTTGTTGCAGGTATTTCTGGGTGTAGGCCTGGGTGCCGGATTTTTTCGAGTTGATCTCGACACTGGCACTGGCTGGCAGAGCAACGGTGGCTGAGATGGCGGAAGCAGCGATCACGGAGAAGAGATTGAAGTTCATGGCGGTAACCCTCGTAGATTCAGTTGGCTTGCTTGCCTGTTTAGGCCGTGAAGCAAACTTACGCCCGAGGGTTGACGCTCTTGAAATCTTTTGTAGCAGTAGCGGATATCACTCAGATTAATAGAACCGCGCAGGCCCCGACGTACGGGGCCTGCGGCTTATTGACGCAGGAAGAACCGGATGTCGCTGGGTGCATCGAACGGCAGTTTTTGCACGGTTTTGCCCAGTAAACCAGTCTTCACATCACGCTCGATGATGACGATCTGGTTGCTCTTCTGGTTGGCGATCAGCACGAACTTGCCGCTCGGATCGAGGCTGAACTCACGCGGGTGATTGCCCTCCACCGAGCGCCGTTGAAGCTCCTTGAGCTCACCACTGACCGGATCGATGGCGAACACCAGCAACTCGTTGGCGGTGCCACGGTTGCTGACGTAGAGGAACTTGCCATCCAGCGACGCGTGCAGCGCAGCGGCAGCTTTCTGCGCCTGGGGTTGGCCAGCCGCCAGGTCTACCATCTGGCGCAGGGTCAACTTGCCAGCCTGGTAATCGAAGACTACGACCTGCGCGCTCATTTCCATGGTCAGGTAAGCGTGCTTGCCGTCACCACTGAACAGCAAATGCCTCGGTCCGCTGCCGGGCGGCAACTGGATCGACGCTGGCGTGGCGGCGGTCAGCGGTCGTTCCGGATTAGCCTTGGGGTCATAGCGGTAGACAAAGATCTTGTCCGCCCCCAAGTCATTGCTGAATACAAACTGGCCGTCCGGCGAGGACACCGTCGAATGCACGTGAGCCGACATCTGCCGCTCGGGATTGACCCGGCTCGACGGATGGCTGCTCAGCTGGATCGGAGGCGCCAGCTTGCCATCCGTACTCACCGGCAACACCGCCAGGCTGCCGCCCGGATCTTCGGCCACTGAATAATTACTGACAAACAGGTGCTTGCCGTCAACGCTCAGACTGGAATGGGTCGGCTCGTTGCCCAGGCTCTGCACCTGACTGATCAGGCTCAGCTGGTGGGTTTTCGGCTCGACGTCAAAGCTGCTGACGCGCCCCACCGGATCCGCTTGCCCTGGACCGTTCTCGTTGACCACAAACAGTCGACGCTGGTCGCTGGACAAGGTCAACCACGACGGGTTGGCGCTCTTCACCACCTGCAACGGCGTGGCATCGAGTTGACCGCTTTGGCTGTCAAACTGGAGTCGGTAGATCCCCTGGCTCTGGCCCTGGGTGTAGGTGCCGATCAACAGCTCATGGATGTCGGCGGGAGCGGCCTGCACCCCCATCGCGCCGACGCTGCCGGCCATCAACAGTGGCCAGAAGTTACGCATCCTCAAGCTCGTCGTCCCCTTCGTCACCACCGCCGAAGGCGCTCATGCACACCAGACGGTGCTCGCCGGAATCACCGGTGATGGTCCAGCTCTGCAGGGTTTGATCGAAGGTCGCGGCTTGTACCTGAGCCAGGCTGAACACCCAGTGTTTGGCGGCACGGCCGTCCATGCACTCGATGTGCAATTGATCATCCTCATCCAGCGAGAAATCAAAGGCGTGCAGCCCATCGATTTCCAGCATGTCGCAGGTTTCAAGAGAGGTCAGCAAGGTGTCGGTAACGGCAGTCATGGAGATCAATCATCAGTTGGAAAGCGCTAATGATAGGCCAGTTTGCAGGTCATACCTAAATGGGCCTGCACAGGTGGTAACCCTGTACCGCATAGCGGCCAGGCGGGAAGCGTATTTTTGGCAACCCGGATTGATACCTGCAGCGCCAGCGACCGCGGGTGGCGGGTACTTCTCCTTCATGAATAAGGATGTTCCCAATGCAGACCGACTCACCCTCCTCATCCAGCTACGTCGATATCCAGGCACGCGCCATTCAGGCGCAATTCGCCACTCGACCGACGTTGCGCTCGGTCGTAGCGCAAATGCTGGGGGATCTGATTACCGAGAAAACCGCACCACTGGACACCGATATCGCACTGATCAGTGTCGCTACACCCAATGCCCTGCAAGGCTATGACCTCAATCCGCTGATTGATGTCGCACTCAATTACATGGCCGGCGGCGACGCTGCCGATTTTTCAAAGACAGTGGGCGACCGCGCCAGTCACCTCGTCAGCAAACGCGGGACGCGTGTGCGCTACCTTTCCATCGATGAATATAATCGTGCGCTGACACCCGACATGCAGTTCATCGAAACAATCCTTCTGGCGCTGCCCTCTATTGTTCACATCGGCTTCCAGCAGGCGTTGACCGATTACTGGAACGCTGCCGCCGACACTGGAGTCAGCCACTGGCAGTGGCTGGGAGAAATGCTGCGCAACTCACTGCGTACCGCAAGCCTCCAGCATTCGGAAGATGATCCTGAACGACGTGAAATGCTCACCGGGTTGGTCGACCATCCCCGTGCTGAGGAACGCGCCGGCTTGAACAGCCCTCACGGCGCGATACACACCTACTGCCTTGAAACCATCGTGACAAAAGGCCAACTGTCCGCGACCTTTCAGGCCTCGGCGATACTCGTGGTACGAGGTCAGCGGGTGCTGCTGTGCACTGCCAACGGGGCCATCGAGTCCTACACTTCCATGGACGCTTTCGGCGAGGCCTGGGGAAAAAGCATCGGGCAACGGTTCGACGTCGAGTCCACCACCTGGAAACGCTACGAGCCCGACGGTAACGTTTTCGACATTCAGGCCGCCCTGTTGCTCAACCAGCAACTGGAGGATCTTGCGGCCTTCAGGTTGCCCGCGCGCGTGAGCAAAAGCGAGCTGGAGCATCGCTTCAATTGGCTGACTGATCTCGCCCCGTTGTTTTGCAGTACCGCAACGTCGAGCCCCAGCCCCGGTTCGTTAAGGCTCGTACAAACCGTGCTGCCTGAGTGGTTGAAGCGCGCCTCTGCTGCCGATCAGTTGGCTTACCGCAAACACACCCTGGAACTGGCGAGTCTCAATCAAGCCGCAGAGGGCAAGTCATGGACTGACGACATCGATGACATCCGGGTATTTACCGTCAACGCCCTGCAACAACAGATGCTCAAGGACCAGCCTCTGGCACCGGCCTACAACGCTGACGAACTTGAACTGACGTTTCATGTGCCTGTTGGCGATCTGGGTAGCGGGTATATCCAACCGGTCAAGATGACCTTGACCGATCTGGCACTGAAAAACCTTTCCGGCAGACCCAAAGGCCGAATGACCCTGCGCACGACGGACGGGCCGGCCTTGCAGGACTGGGTCACGTCGCAGTACCTGTTTGACCTGATTACCCAGGTAGACGTCGGCAGAACCTACCCGCAACGGATCAAGGACCTGTTGCTCGGTGACACCGACGATGCCCAAAAACGCCAACGCCTGTATGCCGCCGAACTGCGCGTCGCTTTGCCGATGCAAGCGCTGGAGCATGTCATCAAGGGCGAATATGGTCTCACCCAACGCGGCTATCAGTTCATCACCGCTCTGATGCACACGACTTATGCCGATCGTGTGGTCAATGGCCAAGAAGTGGTGATCCGGCCACTGGCGTTCCTCAGGAAAGCCGGGGCACCCGCCGACGTGGCCATCAACATGTTTGTGATCGAACCCAGAGACAACAGCGTCGGCCCACACATTCTGTATCGCCCCATCTACAAGGATTCACTTCACGAGTACCCGACACGCGAGGCGCTATTCGCCGCTATCGCAGTGGCCGGCGCGATACAAACCAGCGTCCTGGACTGGCTGCCTGAACCGGCGCGGCCGATTTACGATCACGGCGGATTCAACGAGCCGCACATTGTTCATTTCACTCAGCTCGACCCCTTCGGCATGCCTGAAAAACCCAAGGCCGCGACACTGGCCAACGCTGAGGGCGCGGACGAGTTGCTGCTATCACTGCAGCACGGCGCACTGGCGCAGTACTTGTTTGGCTGCGAAGCCCGTGCCTTGGTCGATCAGGGTGACCGCAATTCAGTTTCCAGTGCTGAAAGTCGCTGGGCGATCCTGATGGAGGGTGGCTGGACATTGTTCAACACCCTGCTGGCCCTGCCGATCAGCAGCCCGATCATGATGGCCGGCTGGATGATCTCGATGACCAGCAGCCTGATCGATAACATTGCTGAACTCGACAGCCAAAACCCGACTGCACGGGAAAGCGCCTGGTTCGATCTTCTGATGAACATCGCCCTGCTGCTGTTGCACGGCGCCCAAAAGCCCGAGTCACGAGCCGAGCCCATTACCCTTGAAGGGCTGGAAAAAAACCAGGTAACCCTGCAAAGCATGCGCCGCTCCGTGAACAGGCCGTTCAGCGACACCAGCCTTGTCAGGCAGAGCGCCATCGGACTGCCTTCCGAACCCCCGGGAGGTGGCAAAACACTGCTGGATTTCGATAAGTCAGTGGCACGTGACTCATCGGCCACGCGCCTGCTGGAGAAACTGCGAGCCTATAACGTCCAGTGGCCGAAGGAACTTCCAGAGCCCATCGCGATAGGCCCCTACAAGGGTCTTTATAAAATAGGCCACCAATGGCATGCCTCGATCGCGGGGCTGCTTTTCCGGGCAGCGATCGCTCCCGGTTTCGGTGAAGTCTACGTGATACACCCACGGAAACCCGACCACCCGGGGTTCAAATTAAAAACCGATGGCCGAGGTCATTGGACGCTGGATCGGGGGCTCAAGCTGCTGGGTGGAGGCCCCAAAAAAAGAATTGCCGCCAAACAGGAAGAAAACCTTAGAAAACTTGAAGAGCTGTACCTTGAAAAACAACCTGCACAAGGGGTGCAAATCGACGAGGTCGAAAGGTACCAACAGGCCATGCAACAGTTTGCAATTGCCCGGAATGGCTATGCGCAACACATCAAGACACTGGAACTGATATGGACGCTTCTTGAACGCGCCGACGCGAGGCAAAAACCTGCTCTGCTCTCCCGGCGTGCCACGGAGCTGGAGAAGACTGCAAACGCTTGGTCAACAACGTTGAGCACACTGGAAACGTTGCAGGCCCGCGTCAGCCAACTGGAGCAGACACGACGTCAACTGATTGATTTCAGCCGCAGGGAGAACGAGTTCGACAAGACGAATAGCCCCACCGTAGAGCGAGCAAAGCTCTTTGCTGCGATCGCCTCGACACACCTTATCGTTCAAAACAGTGCGCTCAATCTGAGCATTGAGTATCTGACCGAACTCACGGAAGGCGAGCCTTTCGACGATCTGGCAAAGCGGGTTGAAACGGACCTTGGCGCTGGCGAACTACGGTCCTATCAAACCTACATCCGGGCACTGGAGGCCGATGATGTCTTTGAGGAGCATATTCGCGAATGGTCCCGGCGCTTTGAATCAACCCTCAATGAAATGCAGGCGGACTCGGCTGCCGGAGCAAGAGAGCACCATGACCTGCTGAAAGCTACGAGCAGCTCGCAGGTACTCAACGAGTTCGATCTCAAACTGCAAAACCTGGATTACTTGCGCGAACTGAGTGTCGACCGTAATGTTCCAGTTCCGCTGGCGTTCAAGGAACTTGACTCCACGCAAGCGCCTCTGGAGGCACTGAGGGACACAGCCTCTGCTCATTTTACGTTGCGCACTGACGAGAGCTTCACGTTCCAACAGCGCCAGGCAGTGCTGGAAACCATCATCCATCGCTATCAAAAAGCCGAAGATGCCAGCCTGGTCCTCAAAGAAATCGCCCCCTCCTTCAGCCGCCCCGTCTATTTTCAACGCTTTATCGACGACCTCAGACTGCTACGACAAGGTGCGGAGTCCGATCTGGCCGAGTTGATTCTCAGGCAGGAAGACCTGCCGATAGCCACCCCGCGAACCAGGCAGACCAGACCCCAATCCACCGTCAAACGGGTATTCAAGACTCGCAACCATGGCACCCTCATCGGAGAGCTACAGGCATCACGTCATGAAGGTGAAGGTGAAGTCATGGAGGTACACAACCCGTTCAATAACCAGACAGTTTCGCGTTACCACAAACATGCCGAGGAAGATGTGTATGTCCAGATAATTGAGCAACCACGGCAACCGGTCGCGGTCACTCGCTCAGAGAACGTCATCGTGGAAGCCGGTAACAAGCTGCTGGCTCAACGAATCAAGTTAGAGGCCTTGATTGACCGAGAAATGGCTCAGGCGCTGCGAGACCCAGTGCTGCGCGAAGAAAAGACCCCCGCCGACTGGGAAACGATGCTGGTCCAAAGTGCGGGGGACCTGGAAGGCCTGGTGACCGAACTCCAGAAAACGCCAGGGTCTTCGTCGCAGAAGACCGCGTTGCTCGGCGAGCTTGCAAGCGCGGCCCAGGCCATGCGCACAAAAGGCCGGGATTACCGGATAGCGGGTTACAAATTGCAGTCCCCTACTCCCGAAAAAGTCGATTACCTCTGGACACACCATGCCATCGACATTGAACCAGTCAACTCGCGCAAGCCGACCCAGGCCAAGGACTTTCTGACAGAGTTTGCCATCAAGGACAAACACTCAAGGGAAGTGCTGTGGTACGCGCATTTCCACTACACACGTATCGACGGTCCAACCGATGCCTACACCGCTGGACACTTGAAGAGGCCTGACCAACGCTTTGCCGGCTTCAAGGCGCAATTGAGCCAGGCAAAAAACAACCGCGAAATCACCCGCATCTGGCGAAGCAAAATATCGCCGGCCATGGCTAAAAAGCTGTTCTTCTACGATTGAAGGTCCGCCTGATCAGGGCCAAATGAAAAGCCGCAGCTGGGGCTGCGGCTTTTCATTCGCGGTTCGGCGATCAGTGAGCAAACAACGAATTACCCTTCTGTCCGGCCAGTTTCTCGGGTTTGATCAGGAAGCGTGCCAGCGCCGGCAACAGCCACAACGCGCCGAACATGTTCCAGAGCAGCATGAACGTCAGCATCAGCCCCATGTCAGCCTGGAACTTGATCGCCGAGAAGATCCAGGTGCACACGCCAATGGCCAGGCACAGACCCGTGAACAGCACCGCTTTACCCGTGGACTTGAGCGTCTGGTAGTAGGCCTCTTGCAACGGCAGGCCGGCACGCAGGAAGCTTTCGAGGCGGCTGTAGATGTAGATACCGTAGTCCACGCCAATCCCCACCCCGAGCGCCACTACTGGCAAGGTCGCGACTTTCACGCCGATGCCCATGAACGCCATCAGCGCGTTGCCGAGCACCGAGGTCAGTACCAGCGGCAGCACGATGCACAAGGTTGCCGCCCAGGAACGGAAGGTGATCATGCACATGGTGGCCACGCAGATGTACACCAGAACCAGAATGGTCAGTTCCGATTCCTTGATCACCTCGTTGGTGGCCGCTTCAATCCCGGCGTTACCGGCGGCAAGGATGAACTCCAGGCCGTCCTTGTTGTTTTCCTTGGCGAATTCCTGCACCGCACGCACCGCACGGTCGAGGGTCTCGGCCTTGTGGTCGTTGAGGAACACCAGCACCGGTGCCAGAGAGCAGCTGTTGTTGTACAGGCCATCGGCACGGGCGATGGAGTTGTTCAACACGTCCGGGTTACGCGACAGGGTTTCCCACTTCAGGTTGCCCTCGTTCATGCCCTTGATCATCTGCTTGGAGACAGTCACCAGGGAAATCGCCGATTGCACGCCCTCGGTGTTCTGCATCTTCCACATCAGCTCATCGATCGGCGCCATGGCTTCATAACGCGAGCAGCCTTCCGCCTTGGTCTTGACCATCACCACCAACACATCAGAACTGGTGGAGTAGTTACTGATGATGAAGTTGTTGTCCTGGTTGTAGCGCGAATCCGGGCGCAACTCCGGCGCACCTTGGTCAAGGTCACCGATTTTCAGGTTCTGGCTGTACCAGAGACCGCCACCGAAGGCGACCAGCGCGAGGAGGATCGAGACGGGTGCCACTTTCGAGCTGGCAAAGTTCGACAGCAGGCGCCAGAACCTATGCTCACGGACTGCATCTTTCTTGCTGCGCTCGACCGCACGTTTGCTGATGCCAACGTAGGAAATCGCTACCGGCAGCAGGATCAGGTTGGTGAACACGATCACCGCCACGCCGATGGACGCACCGATGGCCAGCTCACGGATTACCCCGATATCGATGATCAGCAAGGTAATGAAACCCACCGCATCCGCGAGGATCGCAATCATCCCCGGCAGGAACAGCTGACGGAACGTGCGCCGGGCGGCGGTCAAAGCGTTGTCCGCATCGCTGGACTGCAAGGCAATCCCGTTGATCTTCTGCACGCCGTGGGAAATACCGATGGCGAAAATCAGGAACGGTACCAGCATCGAGTACGGGTCCAGACCAAAGCCGAAGGCGTGCATCAACCCGAGCTGCCAGACCACCGCCACCAGGGTGGTACTCAAAACTGCCACGGTGCTGCGCAGGCAGTTGGTGAACCACAACAACAGGATCAGGGTGATGACGAAAGCCACACCGAAGAACATCACCACCATGATCAGACCGTCAATCAGGTCACCGACCTTCTTGGCGAAACCGACAATGTGAATCTGTACGTTGGGGTTCTGCTTTTCGAACTTGTTGCGGATCTTGTCTTCAAGTTCATGGGAGAACTTCTGGTAGTCCAGCGCCAGCAATTTGCCCTGGTCCTGCGGGTCCGGGTAGGACTCCAGCAGCGGAATATCGACGATGCTCGACTTGAAGTCGTTGGACACCAGTCGTCCCACCTGGCCGGACTTGAGCACGTTGTTACGCAGCAGATCGAGGCTGTCGGCCGAGCCGTTGTAGCTCTGGGGAATCACTTCACCGCCGGCAAAACCTTCCTCGGTCACTTCGGTCCAGCGCACGCTCGGACTCCACAGCGACTTGAGGCCGGAACGGTCAACACCAGAGATGTAGAACACCTCGTCGTTGATCTGGCGCAGGGTCTCCATGTACTCCTTGGAGAAGATGTCGCCATTGGTGGCTTCCACGGAAATACGCACGGTATTGCCGAGGTTGGCCAGGTCGTTGCGATGCTCCATCATCTTTTCAATGAAAGGATGCTTGAGCGGGATCATTTTTTCGAAGCTGGTGGACGGGCGAATCAGCGTCGCCTGCCAGAACAGGAAAACGCTGACCAGCAGGCAGATGACGATCACTGCCGGGCGGTTGTTGAAAATCAGGCGCTCGAGAAACGTCGCCTTGTCCTGATGATGACTGCTCATGGATGTCATATCTCCGCCTCTTGTTATTTGCCCAGCTCGGCGCCGATTGGCGAAGTAGCGCGAACGCCGCCCTGTCCTACCAGAATCAAGTTGCCATTGCCTGCCGCGGTGACCGCCGAAACGGAAATGCGGTCGGGACGGTTGAATACGCTGAAAGTCACGCTGTCGTCGCTGCTGCGCACCACGCTGCCGCCATTGCCGACGATCACGATAGTGCCGTCGTCGAGCAAGGTCGCACCGGACAGACCGAACTCCAGCGCGCCGCGGGCAGCCTTGAGCTCGACCGGCTCCCAGGTGCTGCCAAAGTCAGTGGAGCGGAACAGGTTGCCGCGAAGACCGTAGGCCAACAATGTGGCCGGCTTGGCTGTGCCGATCACCCCGAACAACGAACCCTGGTACGGGCCCTTAAGACGTTCCCAGGTCTGGCCCCAGTCGGGGGAACGGAACATGCTGCCCTGCTCGCCGACGATGAACAGCCCGGACTCCTTGACCGCCGCGATGGCGTTGAGGTGGTACTGATCCGGGTTATCGAGACGGTCGCTGGCGTCTTCCCAGTTCTTGCCGCCGTCGGTGGTTTCCAGCAGCGAGCCGTAAGCGCCCACGGCAAAACCTGTGCTGACGTCCTTGAACCAGACAGAGAGCAGCGGTGCTTCGCGCTTCAAGTCTTCGAATTGTTTGGTCCAGGTAACGCCGCCGTCTTCACTGGCGAGGATTTGCGCGTCATGACCGACGGCCCAGCCGTGCTTGTCATCGACGAAATAGACCGAGGTCAGCAATTGCCGGCTCGGCACTTTGGCCTGGGTCCAGGTCTGGCCCTGGTCATCGGAATACAGAATGTGGCCACGATCGCCGACCGCCACCAGTCGCTTGCCTGCATGCGCGACATCAAGCATCAAGCCCTTGGCGGACTTGGCGGATTCAATCGAATAGACCGTATCAGACACTGGCGCATCTGCGGCCAGGACGGGCGCCGACAGCACGGCAGAGCCCAACAGCGAGAGCGCTGTAGCCAGCAACGCGAATCTGCGTAACGCCGGCGGGCGGCAAAAACCCACACCCATGACAGGCTCACTCATAGACCTTCCCCCATTATTATTGTTAGGTCGTTCAACCTTTCAGGGCGCCTTTCAGGGCGTGCGTCTGATGGCGGGTTCAGCGCGTTGTGCTGAAACCTGCAATCTAGAGCCCCTTCGGAAGCTGGCCTATCCTATCCAGCTTTCGAAAGGTCTGACAATCAACGCCACGTTATCTTTTGTTAACTGGAGGGATAACAGTTGCGGCTGAATAGACAGGTATTCGGAGGGATGATGTGAATCAGCAAACCAGCTGAAATTTCCGAGACAAAGGTTGGAGCTTTGGCTTTGGCTTTTGATCTTGATCTTGATTTTGATCCAACCGCCCCTTCGGGAGGCCGAGCGCAGGTGTTCATCAGGGGGTTGGCGCGCAGCGCCGTACGGCGCAGCCGGACACATCGAGAGGAGGTCGTCGCGAAGCAGACCGTAGGCGATGCCCCCTGATGAATGCCGGAGCGAGGGAACGCCGAGCCTTGGCGAGGCGCCGTACGCTTGGGGCGAAGCCTTTTGCTTACTTTTCGGCGTCTGGAAAAGTGAGGCGCCGTAAGGGCGAAACCATAAGCAGCCGTTACCGCAGCAATGGATATGTACATCAACAAGAGACAGGTCGGCTGTCAGGCCGCCTTCGCGAGCAAGCCCGCTCCCACAGGGTCCGAGTGAACACCTGTGGGACGGCGATAGGTTTACGCGAGGCTTTTGCTGACCACTTCAAACACATCGCTGGACAGCTGACCCGAGGCGCGAATGCGCTCCAGCTCAGCCTTCATCAACGCCTGACGGGCGCTGTCGTATTTACGCCAGCGCGTCAGCGGCGCCAGTTGGCGAGAGGCGATCTGCGGGTTGAAACCGTTCAACTCGATCACCAGATCCGCGAGGAAGCGATAACCCGAACCATCGGCCGCATGGAAGTTGATCAGGTTCTGCCCGGCAAACGCACCGACCAACGCCCGCACCTTGTTCGGGTTCTTGATGTTGAACGCCGGGTGCTCCATCAACTGACGAACCCGCTGCAAGCCACCCGGCAAACCACTGCCGGCCTGAACGCTGAACCACTGGTCCATGACCAGCGGATTGTCCTTGAAGTGCTCGGCAAAACTGGCCAGCGCCTTGGCTTTCTCGGCCTCAAATGGTGAATTCACCAGCACCGCCAACGACGTCAGACGCTCCGTCATGTTGTCGCAGGCATCGAACTGCTCAAGGGTCGACGCCAGCACTTGCGGCTTGTCACTGAGCATCAGGTAGGACAGCGCGATGTTTTGCAGGCTACGACGGGCGAAGTGCTCGGCTTCGGCAACGTAAGCGGTTTTCTTCGACAGCTCGCGATTGGCCTGATAACGCAGCCATAGCGCGTCGAACAGGTTGCCCGCTAGTTGCTTGCGGGCGAATTCACGCGCGGCGTGGATCGCGTCGACGTCAGCCACTTCGCTGATTTCGGTCAGGTAAGCCTCGCTTGGCAGCGAGAGCATTTCGGCGACCATCGCCTGATCCAGGGTTTCGTCTGCCAGCACAGTGCGCAACGCTGTGATCAGTCGCTGATCCAGCACCAACGCTTGACCCGCTTGATGCTGAGCGATCAGTTCCTGCAACACCTGCACCGACAATTGCTGGCCGGCTTCCCAACGGTTGAAACCGTCGCTGTCGTGCTGCATCAGGAACATCAACTGATCGCGGTTGTACGGGAAGCTCAGTTTCACTGGCGCCGAGAATCCGCGCAGCAACGATGGCAACGGTTGTTCAGCAATATCGACGAAGGTAAAGGTCTGCTCGGCTTCGGTCACCGACAACACACGAGAGGTCCCGCCAGCGGCGGCTTCACCGGCCAGACGCAGAGCGATTGCCGCGCCTTTGCTATTCAGCAGGCCCAGTTCGAGCGGAATCACGAACGGCAGTTTTTCAACCTTGTCCGGGGTCTCCGGGCAGCTCTGACGGAAGGTCAGGCTGTAGGTTTTGGCCGCTGCATCGTAAGACTCGCTCACCGCCAGACGCGGCGTACCGGCCTGGCTGTACCAGCGTTTGAACTGAGTCAGGTCGACGCCGTTGGCATCTTCCATGGCCTTGATGAAATCGTCGCAGGTGACCGCCTGGCCGTCGTGACGCTCGAAATACAGGTCGCTGCCTTTGCGGAAACCTTCGGCGCCGAGCAAGGTACGGATCATGCGCACCACTTCCGAACCTTTCTCGTAGACGGTCAAGGTGTAGAAGTTGGAAATCTCGATAAACGCATCCGGGCGCACCGCATGGGCCATCGGGCCGGCGTCTTCGGCGAACTGGTGAGTGCGCAGGTACGCCACATCCTCGATACGCTTGACGGTGCGCGAGTGCATGTCGGCGGAGAATTCAGCGTCACGGAACACCGTGAAGCCTTCCTTGAGCGACAGCTGGAACCAGTCGCGGCAGGTCACGCGGTTGCCCGACCAGTTGTGGAAGTATTCGTGGGCAACCACCGCTTCGACCCGCTGGTGTGCGGCATCGGTCGCGGTTTCGGCACGGGCCAGCACGCAGCTGGAGTTGAAGATATTGAGACCCTTGTTCTCCATGGCGCCCATGTTGAAGTCGTTGACGGCAACGATCATGAAGATGTCCAGGTCGTACTCACGGCCATAGACTTCTTCGTCCCAGCGCATGGACTTCTTCAGGCTGCTCATGGCGTGCTGGCACTTGTCGATGTTTTCCGGCTCGACGTAAATGCGCAGCGCCACACTGCGCTGGGTCATGGTGGTGAAGGTGTCTTCGACGCACCACAGGTCACCGGCCACCAGCGCGAACAGGTAGGCCGGTTTCATGAACGGGTCTTCCCAGGTTGCCCAGTGCCGACCGTCTTCACCGGGACCTGAGGCAATCGGGTTGCCGTTGGACAGCAGCACCGGATAGCTGTGCTGCTCGGCGCTGACCGTGGTGGTGAACTTGCTCATCACGTCCGGGCGGTCGAGATAATAGGTGATCTTGCGAAAACCCTCGGCCTCGCACTGGGTGCAGAACATGCCGCCGGATTTGTACAGGCCTTCCAGCGCGGTGTTGGTTTCCGGGTGAATCCTGACGCTGGTGTCGACCGTGAAGCTGGTGCTGGTCGGGTGCAGGGTCAGGTGGTTTTCCGTTAATTGATAATCGCCGTCGCCCAGCTCAGTGTCACCCAAGGCTACCGACAGCAGCTCGAGTTGCTGGCCATCCAATACAAGCGGCGGCAGGCCCGGGCCACGGGCAGGATTGCGGCGCATCACCAGTTGCGCATGGACCAGGCTGTGGTCCTCGAACAACTCGAAGGTCAGGTGCGTCTCGTCGATCAGGTACTCGGGCGCCTGATAGTCCTTCAGGTAGATCATCTTCGGTTGTTCGGTGCGCATGCTGGAGTCCTTTTACTGATACACGGCGAGCTGGTAGGCCGTGTATTTACGAATATTGATGACACCGGTATCGAAGATCAGGTACTGGCCCTTGATCCCCATCAGCGTGCCTTCGGCAATCGGGTTCTTGTCCAGATTGAAACTGACAATCTTGGCCGGGTACTGCTCGACCGGGTAACGGATTTCAATCGGTTCGACATCAAACACCGGTTGAATCGCTTGCAAACCGAAGCGCTCCTGCAGTCCTTGCACGCCCTCGGCACAGCTTGCAAACAGTTGATCACGAATCTGTTTCAGGTCAACCGGTGGCGCATCGCCCTTGAGCAAGGCGCGCCAGTTGGTCTTGTCGGCCACCTGACTGCGGAACAGGTCTTCAACGAAGCCGGATTGCTGACGGGTCGACACACGCATGATCGGCAATGCCTGGCTCGCGCCCTGATCGAGCCAACGGGTCGGCAGCTGAGTGGCGCGGGTGATCCCGACTTTAACGCCCGACGAGTTGGCCAGATACACCACGTGGTCGGTCATGCAGAACTGCTCGCCCCAGGCCGGCTCACGGCAAGTGCCGGCGTCATAATGGCAACGCTCCGGGCTCATGATGCAGACGTCGCACTGCGCCAGTTTGGTCATGCACGGGTAGCAGTAACCCTGGCTGAAACTGGTTTTGGTTTTGCGTCCGCAATGGATGCAGTAGATCGCCCCCAGATATTCCAGGCGAACCGTGCTGCCAATCATCGGATTGACCGGCACCTCGGTATCGCCCAGGCGAAAAGCGTACTGCACAGTCGACGCGTCGAGACGCGCCGACATCTTGCTGATTGCACCACGGCCAACTTCGATCAATGGATGGCATCCGACTTGAACAGGATGTTCGGCACCGTGATCGACTTCGAACTGCATTCCTGCGGGCCCATATAGCCGGTGCGCTGCTCTTCGGGCAGGTTTTGCACTTCCCAGGCAATCATCGCCTGCAACGACAGTTCACGCTGTTCGGCAGTGAGCTTGCCACCGTCGGACCACTTGCCGATCTCTACCGCCAGTTTCAGGCTCTGGTAGATCTCGGGGGTGATGTTTTTGATCATTTCATTAAAAGACGACATCAGGTCTCCGTGCTCGTTATTCACATAGCAATTTAGACGGCGATTTATTGGACAGAGCGTTTACGGCGACTGTACAAGCCACCGAACAAACCGGTGAGGCACCCGACGAGTAACCCGCCGACGTGCGCCGCATTGGCAATTTCGCCGAAGCCGATCATCGAGATCAGCCCCGACATACACAGCAGCAGCCACACCAGCATCATCACCAATACCCCGCGAGGCAGACGATACGCCGGGTTCGGCGACAGCAACTGGTAGATCCAGCAATGCCCGAGCAGGCCGTAAAGCACCCCGGACAGGCCGCCGAACAAAGTCGGTCCGCCGTAATAATATTGGGCGAAGTTCGATACGAGGCTGAACAACAATGTCAGCCCCAGCAGATTGATACTGCCCTGACGCAACTCGATGCGCCGCCCCAGTTCCCAGTACCACATGCCGTTCATGGCCAGGTGGAGAACGCCGAAGTGGATCAACATCGGCGTGACCAGGCGCCACCACTGCCCCGCCGCCAGGCTGTCGGCCAACGGCGTGAAGTGGATGTACTCGCCCACCACGCGAAATTCGAGGAACGTCAGCCAGTGCATCGTATCGAGGTTCTCGCCGAGCAAGGTCACCGCGCCGACGATCATACTCAGCAGCAAAATCAGCGCGGTCACCGGGCTGCTGCGCAATTGCTCGACGAACCCTGGACGCTGGATATTCGCTTGTGTGCCGGGGATATCCAGTTGATGCTCGGGATCGCCCGCCGGGAAGCGTTCGTACAGCGAGCGCACGTCTTCGCTGATCGCGTCAGGCACCCAAAGCACTTGTTCACCCGCTTCTTCGCTGACCCGATGTGGAACCTGCATGCGTTGCAGCAATTTGACGAAACCACTCAGATCCACCGCCAGTGGCAGACGTAATACAGCAACAGCACTCATTGCAGCTCCTCTGGCCGTTCGACATCGACCCAGACAAATTTGCGTGGATCAAGGCGGGTTTCCTGGTCCAGCCGATAGGCAACCAATTTTCCGTACAACACGGCGCTGTAATCCAGGCAGGCCAGGTTCGGACGGATCGGCGCCGGTTTGCCGCTGCGCCAGTAGTGCCCGACGAATAACAACGGCTCGTCGATGCCGTAGCGCAGCAGGGTGTCTTTTTCTACCGGCGACAGCGGCGTCCGGGCCACAGGCTCGGGCAAGGCGTCGGGCTGGAAGACAATGTCGCCGTAGGTTTGCGGGTTGTCTTCCCAGAATTTGGTGCGGAAGAAGGAGCGCGTCAGACCGTCGCCGCTGGTCATGGTCAAACCATGCGGCAGGCGCATGTCGGTGCCGCGCAGCAAACGGTCGAACGCCATACAGGCGAAACTGCCGGAAACCGCCGCCGCCTGAAGGAAATGCTCATCAATGCGACCATCGGGATGTTGCGCACGCAGCACGTCAATCAGGCCTCCATCCCAGCAGGCGTGGACCACCCGGAAGCGCCCGGCATCGACGAACAGCGGCATCTCGTAGAACCACGCGAGAAAGTCGTGCCAGTCCGCCGGGTGATTGGCAAATTGAGTCAGGGTTTCGTCGATCAGGCGTGCATGCCGTGGCGTGTGATCACGCACGTACTGTTTGCCGCTGCCAGGCGGTGCCGGCGTGCTCCAGCCAAGAGCGTTGAATTCATGATTGCCCATGATGCACAGGGCCTGACCGGCCTCGACCATGTCGTGAACGATGTGCAGCGCTTCGCGAATTCGCGGGCCGCGGTCGATGACATCACCGAGAAACACGGCCATGCGTGACGGATGGCGCCAGATGCCAGCTTGTTTGTGATACCCGAGTCGGTCCAGCAGATGCTCAAGGGTATGAGCGCAACCGTGCACGTCACCGATCAGGTCGTAGCTACGCGCGGGATCGAGCATCAATCGCCTCCACCACCCAACCGGCTGCCCCAGCCAAGCTTGGTCCGGCAGACTTCGTAGTAGTTGTGGTCCAGCGGATGAATCAACCGCAGTTTCTGCGCCTTCTTGCTCACGGTGATGGTGTCACCGGGGGCGCAGGTAAAGTGGTTCTGCCCGTCACAGGAGACTTGCGGGTAAATCTGCATATCCTTCGACACGACGATTTTCAGCTCGCTGTTGCCATCGACCACAATCGGCCTTCCTGACAAGGTATGGGGGTACATCGGCACAATCACAATGGCATCGAGCTTGGGATGCATGATCGGGCCACCTGCAGAAAGCGCATAGGCCGTCGAACCCGTGGGCGTGGCGACAATCAGCCCGTCGGCCTTTTGGCTGCAGACGAACTGACCGTCGATGTACAGCTCGAACTCGATCATCCGCGTCGACTTGCCAGGGTGCAGCACCACGTCGTTCAGCGCATCGCCCTGGCCGATGGCCTCGGCGTGACGACGAACTTCGGCCTGCAACAGGAAGCGGTTTTCGACCAGATAGTGCCCATCGAGCACCTCGGCGACTTTGACTTCCAGCTCATCCGGGCGGATGTCGGTCAGAAAGCCCAGGTTGCCGCGGTTGATCCCCAGCACCGGAATGTTGTGCCGTGCCAATGCCCGAGCGGCGCCCAGCAGGCTGCCGTCACCGCCAACGACAATCACCATGTCACAGACTTCACCGAGCATCTTGCGCGATGAGGTTTGCAGGCCATGGCCGGGCAGGACTTCAGCAATGGTGTCTTCGAGAATCACATGCAAGTGCCGGTCAAGCAGGAATCTTTTCAGTCGGCGAACGGTATCCAGCACCTGCGAACTGCCCAGGCGACCGATGATGCCGATATTGCGAAATTGCTCCATGGGGCTCCTAGTCAGGGTCTGTTGACGCTTGGTGGCGGCCACGTTGCGTGCCAACGCGCGCGAGGCTGCGTTGCGGGATTTGCCAAGGGAACAAACATTGGCGGCATCCCGCGCCTTGCCTCGCACACGTTGGCCCAGCAACGCGGCTCGCCACCAAACGTCAACAGACCCTAAGATCAGTGACGGCGAAAAACACGATTATGGGCGAAAGCGGGCCGTAGACAAAATCCTTTCAGCCGCTAACCAAAGCGCTATGCTCGCAAGATGACCCTATTTCCTGGCTTGCTCACCCTGCCCCGCCAGTTGCGCCATCCCGAAGTGCGCGACCTGGCCTGGGTCATCCTCGCGCCACCGATGCTCAGCGAAACACCCTGGCCACAACGCCATCCACTCGCCGGCAGCGACTGGGTACAAGCCCCCGAGCAACTGGAACACTGGCTGCGTCAGCTGGATCAGGACAGCCGTGAATTGCAGCGCTGGCTGGCGCTCGGCGCGACTCGTCGGCTGGGCTTGTATTACGAACGGCTCTGGCAGTTTGCCGTGCAGCACGCGCCGGGAATCGAGCTGATTGCCGCCAACCTGCCGATTCGCCGCGAAGGTCATACCCTCGGCGAGCTGGACATGCTGCTGCGTGACCGCGACGGTGTGCATCATCTGGAACTGGCGATCAAGCTGTATCTGGGACCACAGAACGGCGACGGCCACGACACCGCCCAGTGGCTTGGCCCGGGATGTCACGACCGACTGGACCGCAAACTGGCGCATCTGGCCCACCATCAACTACCAATCTCCGCTCGCCCCGAAAGCCGCGAAGCGCTGGCCGCGCTGGATATCCTGCAGTTCAGCGCACACCTGTGGCTGGGCGGTTATCTGCTGTATCCATGGCCAGGCGAAGCTCAGTCACCGGACGGTGCCCACCCGCACCACCTCAAGGGTTGTTGGTTGCATCAGCGAGACTGGGTGCGCTTCATCGCCCAGAGCTCACCCGGCCGTTGGCAACCGCTGCCACGCCACGCCTGGCTCGCACCTGCCCACTACCTTGCCGAGCACACCTGGGACCGCACGCAACTCGAGACCTGGCTGACAGCGCTCGACGCTCAAGCGCCTGCGCAGTTGCTGGTACGCCTGACCGAAAACGGCGACGGAGACTGGGAAGAAGCCGAGCGGTTGTTTCTGGTGGCTGATTTGTGGCCGAACGTGCCGGGGCAGAGTTGAGCCTTGTAGCGTCTGAACCGGCCTCATCGCGAGCAGGCTCGCTCCCACATTTGGAACGCGTACCCCTGTGGGAGCGAGCCTGCTCGCGATGAGGTCGACACGGTCTAGATGGACAGGCGCAACGCCAACGCCGCGAGGGTCACCAGCAATACCGGCAGCGTCAGCACGATCCCGACCTTGAAGTAATACCCCCAGCCAATCTGAATATTCTTGCGCTCCAGCACATGCAACCAAAGCAACGTCGCCAGACTACCGATCGGGGTGATTTTCGGCCCCAGATCGCTGCCGATCACGTTGGCGTAGATCATGGCTTCTTTCACGACCCCGGTGGCCTGGCTGGCATCGATCGACAACGCACCGATCAGCACTGTCGGCAGGTTGTTCATGATCGACGACAACAGCGCGGTCAGCAGCCCGGTGCCCATGGCGGCGCCCCACACGCCGTAATCCCCGAACACGTCCAGCCAACTGGCCAGATGCGCGGTCAGCCCGGCGTTACGCATGCCGTAGACCACCAGGTACATGCCCAGGGAGAAAATCACGATGTGCCACGGTGCTTCTTTCATCACCTTACGCGTTGATATCTTGTGCCCACGGGCGGCGATGGCCAGCAGCAATGCCGCGCACACCGCCGAAATCGCGCTGATGGGAATCCCCAACGGCTCCAGGGCAAAACAGCCGAGCAGCAAAATCACCAGCACACACCAACCGGCAAAGAAGGTTGCCTTGTCGTGAATCGCAGTCTTCGGGTCTTCGAGTTGTTGCGGATCGTAATCAGCCGGAATGTCCCGCCGGAAGAACCACAACAACACCGCCAGCGTCGCCGCGACGGCCACCAGGTTGACCGGCACCATGACCGCCGCATAGCGGTTGAAACCGATGTGAAAGAAGTCCGCGGAGACGATGTTCACCAGGTTCGACACCACCAGCGGCAGGCTCGCGGTATCAGCGATAAACCCCGCCCCCATCACGAACGCAAGCGTCGCTACCGGAGAAAAACGCAGGGCCAGCAGCATCGAAATCACAATAGGCGTGAGGATCAACGCCGCGCCATCGTTGGCGAACAAGGCCGATACCAGCGCCCCGAGCAGCACCATATAAGCGAATAGCTTGCGCCCGTTACCCTGCCCCCAACGAGCCACATGCAACGCCGCCCAGGCAAAGAAACCCGCCTCGTCCAGCAACAGGCTGATGATGATCAGCGCGACAAACGTCCCGGTGGCGTTCCAGATGATCTCCCACACCAGCGGGATATCGCTAACGTGCACTACGCCAGTGAGTAGCGCCAGCACCGCCCCCAGTACCGCACTCCAGCCTACGCCGAGGCCTTTGGGTTGCCAGATCACCAGGGTAATGGTCTGGAGGAAAATCAACGACGCGATGAGCATGCGAAACAGCCTTGAACAAGGGGTAAAAAAGATGAAGGGAGAGTCAGCAGCAGCGGACCGGACGGTCATCCATCGCCTGCAGACGCGCGATGTCAGCGGCAAGCCAGGCACCGTTGGCAGCCAGCGCGCCTTGCAACAGCGTCACGACCCACGGAGATAATTGCGGGTGCAGGCGATAGAAAACCCATTGCCCCTGACGACGGTCCCCCAGCACTCCATGGCTGCGCAATTGCGCCAGGTGCCGGGAGATTTTCGGCTGGCTCAGGTCCAGCGCAGCAGTCAGCTCGCACACGCACAACTCACCCTCTCGGGCGATCAGTAAAGCGATACGACTGCGGGTGTCATCGGCTAGCGCCTTGAACACATCGACGGGATTGCGGGAATCGGGCATGGAAGTGAGAGCGCCTGAACAAACGAAGCGCAAATATATGGAATTACGAATATATGGTAAAGCGAATAAACGGCATCACAAACAACCCGCAGAGCCTCACAAACGGATCACATGCCCTTCGATTGGTGCGATCTGCCCATGAAATAGCCGCGAAATCACCGTTTGTGCAGCTTCAAGCCCATCACTCTCAACCACCCTCAGTAATGGATTGGCCGGTGCCGTCACCTGTCGATAAAACTGCTGCACCGCCTCGCCGATATACTGGCTGAGCCGCTGCGCGCCCCATTCGGCGTTGCGTTTGCGAATCTGGATCGGGGCAAAGAAAAACGCCGGCTGCGGCCCTGTTTTAGCGCTCAATTGCGCCTCATCAGTGCTTTGGGTAGAACCTACAAAGCAGCTGTAAACCAATCGCTCGGCGAAATGCTGATGCACTTGGTCGCGTAAATCCAGATCACCGGAAAAATCCACGTACAAGGTCTGACGGTCAGTGGGCAACGACGCCAACTCGGCATACCCGAGCGTGCGCTCGTAACACCCGAGATGCTCGACAAACGCCTGGTTCCCGGTCGATGTCAGTGCCACTCGTTCCAGATCCGTCTGGCCCTCCAGGCAAACAGCCGTGCCAAAAGCGGTTTTGCTCGAAGCACTGGAGAACACCAGACGAGTCGCACCAAAGAACTGATTGTCCTGTAGGAAGTCCGCCAACATCAACGATGTCAAAAACAGCGGGGCTAACAGGATTTGCAGGTTTTCATTCTTCGGGCTGTAGTACCGATCCCAGCTGCAACGGGTGTATTGGTTGTAAACCGATATCAGTGTTTGCCGGTGCTGCGCGGCGTCATAAAAACCGCGTTTGGTCACCCGCTCCGGACGCATCCAGAGATGACTGGCCAGTGGAAAGTACCCGTAAAAGCGTTCCCCTACTGTAATGTCATCGACTTCAGAGGCCACCACATCGGCAAAACCCCAAGCCGGTATCTGGCCCCATTCCGATTGCCCTGTCGGAAAGAACTCCCAGTAATGCATCGAGTCGCCATAGGCTGCGTAAGTGATGTTATTGGTGGTCAGGGCGCAGCGATCAATCTTCAGGATCACTTCGCCATCCGCCGGAATCAGGCTGCGCTGTTCACGCTCGACTCGACTCTGGTCGATGGCGTTTTTACGGGTGATCAGCCGTGTGACTATGCTCGGGCCTTGCATTGTTCAGATTCCTTGTCACGTGGCTGTCCAAAATCGAATGATTCGATCAACAGTCGACTGGCCAGCGCTTCCTGAGCGCAAGCGCTGGCCCCCGACCGATCAAGCTTTTTTATGTTGCTCGACCCAATCAGCGTAGGCATTGATGAAGTTCTGCAAAAGCGGCCGAACCGATTCGGACACCTTGCCCGAGTCGTCGAACGCCGAACCGGCGTTGCTCAGGTAGGCTTCTGGCTGCTGCATGCAGGGCACGTTGAGAAACACCATGGATTGGCGCAAATGGTGGTTGGCGCCGAAACCGCCGATCGCGCCGGGTGAAGCACTGATCACCGCCCCCGGTTTACCGCCCCAGGCACTCTTGCCATAAGGGCGGGAACCGACGTCAATCGCATTCTTCAAAGGAGCAGGCACCGAGCGGTTATATTCCGGTGTCACAAACAGCACCGCGTCGGATGAGCTCACCTGATCTCGGAAAGTGCTGTAGGCTGCCGGCGGGGTTACGTCGATGTCTTCGTTATAGAGCGGCAGATCGCCAATCTCGACGATGTTCAGCCTGAGGTTCGCCGGAGCCAGTTCAGCCAGCGCCAGCGCAACTTTGCGGTTGATCGACTGTTTTCTCAAGCTGCCAACCAGGACAGCAATCGTATAGACCTTGCTCATTGGAAACTCCCGACTATCTGGCTAAAGGAGCCTGTAGTTATAGATGATTCGGCCGTACTTCACGTGCTCCGTGTCGCGGAATGGTGGTTAAATACTATTTTTTTCCTGTAGGAAAACTTACCAAGCTTATCGACGGTCTACAGAACCGCAAATTGAGTGACTTATCTCCAGAGGTTCTAAGCAGATGGCAGCAGTACTCGTCGGACAATTCCATGCAAGAGACGCGGAAGGCCGTGTTTATTCAGTGCATGAGTTCCAGGAATCCAACCCGCCGCAGGACGGAATCGCCGGCCCTGCGCCTGTCACCACCTATAAGCTGGCTATTGGCGATCGCGTGAACAAACTCGATGACAACGAATTTGTATTGGTGCAATCGGGCGTAACAATCACCCGCGAGCCTGTATCAAACGTCGTCTCATAAGCCACCGTGATGAGCTGAAGTCATAGGCACGGACTTGGGTTAGGATTCAGTTACTGACCCCTCACCTGCTGAACATGGACTTCACGCATGCGTTTACGTCATATCGAAGTGATCCAGGCGCTCCTGCAAACCGGTCATCTGGGCACCGCTGCCGAGATGCTGCAATTGCCGGTGGCCGGGGTCGAGGGGATTTTGCGCGAAGCCGAGGATCAACTCGGCTTCATGCTGTTTGCCAGCGTACGCGGGCGTTTACAGGCCACCCGCGAGGCGCGGGAGCTGCAGGTCGAGATCGCTCACGTCTATGAAGCGCTTGAACCGATACAGCGGCTGGCCAACAGTCTCAAACAGTACCTGGCGCCCCCGTTGCGGATCATTTGCACACCGCCCTTGGCGCAACAGTTGTTGCCACACGGTATCGCCACCCTGCGTCGACGCTTCCCGGATGCGCCCTGCTCGCTGCTCAGCCAGCCCACACGTGAAATCGTCAAAAGCCTGCTGCTGCGTGAAAGCGATCTCGGCTTGAGCCTGCACGACCCCGACCACCCCGACATTCAGTGCCAGATCATTGCCCAAGGCAAACTCCAGCTCCTGGCGCCTCACGGCTGGCTGCAACCCAGGCAAAAATACATTTCCGTGCAGGACCTGGCCGGCCAATCGATGGTCGGGCTGGAAGGGCATGACCCGCTCAGCGTGATGTTCGAGAGCAAGCTGCACGCCTTGCGCCCGGCACCGGTGGTGCAAACCCGGGTCCAGACCCATCAGATGATGCGCAGCATGGTCGAGGCCGGCGAAGGCCTGGCGATCGTCGATCCGTTTACCGCGATTGGCGCCAAGGCCGGTGGACTGGACGTTTGCCCGCTGTCACCGGCGGTTCCGATCAGTCTTTATGCCTTGACCCTGAACAACGTCGCCCCCTCTCCCGCGATTCAGGCCTTACTGGAGATCATCAAGGAACAAGCCGAGGCGATGCTGGCGGGGTAAGCGGATGTTCCAACGGGTTGTCGAACAACCGATACCAGAACAACGCCACTTCAGCAGTTTGCGGGTCAATACCGCGATAGCGCAGATGATCGATGCCACCGATCACATAACCGCAACGCTCATACAGCCGGCAGGCTCCCAGGTTGTTGTTCTGGGTTTCCAGCATGATGCCCGGCAGTTTTTTCTTGCGACTCCAGAACTGCGCGACATACAGCAGCGCCTTGGCCACCCCGTGGCGACGCGCCGGAGCGTGCACCGCCAGCTCATCGATATGGGCAAAACCGTTCCAGTTGGTACTGACCACGATGTGCCCTACCGGATGGTCGTCGAGGTACGCCATGAAAATCGCACTGTCGGCCGCGTCCCGGTAACTGGCGAACTCTTGCGGGTCGATGCCGTAGCATTTGCGGTAGGGCGTAATGGTTTCCAGCGCCCACTGATCCACCGGTTTATTGATCTCTGCGACAGCGTAAGCCCGGACCTCAAAACTGAAGTCACTGCCCCAGATATACGCAGCAAACCCTTGATCGGCGACACGCACCGCCAGACCCGGATGCTTGGGATTGATGACCGGTTGCATACTCGGAAAGGTCCTCAAAGCTTGATGCAATCGACGGTATAACACCGCCCATTGCCCTCGTCTTCGTGCTGCAGGCCGTGCACATCGGCGACGAAACCCGGGAAGCTGCTGTCGAACGTACGGGCGAATGCCAGGTAATCGATGATCGAGTGAGTCGACCCGGTGAAGCGTTCGCCGGGCATGATCAGCGGAATCCCCGGCGGGTACGGCACCAGCATCACCGCAGCAATACGCCCCTGCAACTGGTCGATGGACACCGCCTCGACCTCGCCCCGGACCAATTGATCATAGGCGTCGGCCGGTTTCATGGCGATCTCCGGAAGCACGGTGTACATGCGTTTGAGGTGCTTGGCCGTGGCGTTGCTGCGGTAGCAGGCGTGCAATTGATCACACAGGTCGCGCAGCCCCATGCCCTGATAACGCGCCACGTCTCGTTGCGCGACACACGGTAGACAGGCCGCCAGACTGATGTTGGCGTCGTAGCTGCGTTTGAATTCAAGCAGCTCGGTGAGCAAGGTGCTCCATTTGCCCTTGGTGATACCCATGGAAAACAGCACCAGGAATGAATACAGACCCGTCTTCTCCACCACCAGCCCACGCTCCCAGAGGAACTTGCTGACCACCGCCGCCGGAATCCCCCGCTCGCTCAGTGCGCCACCGGCCGTCAGCCCCGGCATCACCAGCGTCACTTTGATCGGGTCCAGCAGCACGTAATCTTCCGCGATGTCGCCAAAGCCATGCCAGTCGGCTTCGGGCTGCAACAGCCAGTCCGAGGTCGTCACCCGATCGATCCCCTCCACCAGCGGTGGCTGCCAGATGGAGAACCACCAGTCATCGGCGGCAATGTGTTGGCGCAGGTTGGCCAGCGCTCGGCGAAAGCTCAGGGCTTCATCGAACATCTCCTGCAACAACGATCGTCCGGCCGGGCCTTCCATCATCGCCGACGCCACATCCAGCGACGCGATGATGCTGTACTGCGGCGACGTGGAAATGTGCATCATGAACGCTTCATTGAAGCGGTCACGGTCCAGTTGCCGAGCGCCGCCATCCTGCACGTGAATCATCGACGCCTGACTGAAAGCCGCGAGCAGTTTGTGGGTGGAATGGGTGGTGAACACCAGCGGGCTGTCTTCAGTGCGCGAGGTGCCCATGCCATAACGCCCAGCGAAGAACTCGTGAAACGCCGCATACGCGTACCAGGCTTCGTCGAAGTGCAAGACTTCGACGCTGTTGCCCAACGTTTGCTTGATCAGCTCGGCGTTGTAGCAGAGGCCGTCGTACGTCGAGTTGGTCACCACCGCCAGCTTGACCTTTGGCTCCCGGCCCTTGGTCAGCGGGCTCGCGTCGATCTTGGCCTTGATCGATTCGCGGCTGAATTCGCTCAGCGGAATCGGCCCGATGATCCCCAGCTCATTACGCTCCGGACACAGGTACAAGGGGATCGCCCCGGTCATGATGATCGAGTGCAACACCGACTTGTGGCAGTTGCGATCCACCAGCACCAGATCGTCACGCGCGACCATGGCTTGCCAGACGATCTTGTTGGCGGTCGAGGTGCCATTGATCACGAAAAACGTGTGATCAGCGCCGAAATTACTCGCCGCACGCGCCTCGGCTTCCGCCAGCGGTCCGGTGTGGTCCAGCAGCGAACCGAGTTCCGGCACTGAGACCGACAAATCCGAGCGCAGGGTGTTTTCCCCAAAAAACTGGTGAAACGCCTGCCCTACCGGGCTTTTGTGATAGGCCACGCCACCACCGTGCCCTGGGGTGTGCCAGGAATAGTTGGAATCGGCTGTGTGCTGTACCAATGCCTTGAAAAACGGTGGCAGCAAGCCATTGAGGTAGCTACGCGCCGCCCGGGCGACCTGGCGCGCCAGAAACGGCACGGTGTCTTCGAACAGATAAAGAATGCCGCGTAACTGGTTCAGTTCGCTCATGGCATCGGCCGGGGCGTTTTCCAGGGTCACTTGCTCACCCAGGGCGAAGATCGGCAAATTCGGTGCACGGGCACGGGCCACGCGAATCAGCTCGGCCATGTTCTGTAAAAGATGGGTGTTTTCCCCGGCGCCTTCGGCGGCGATCAACATGCACGCCAGGCCGTGGTGAGTCGAAGCCACCAGTCGCCCTTCGGCGTAATCCACCGCAGAAAGGACACTGAAGCCTTCCTGTTCCAACTCCCGGGCGATGCCACGCACACGATCACCGGCGACCGTGTCGGCCTTGATGTCGCGGTGAACAATAAGGACCGGGAACTTCAAGTCTTTATACATGGGGGCTCGGCATCCTGAGGCGGCAGACCGGGGTTTGCCAATACACTCAGGGTAGAGGGTTGAGGCTCATGTGGCGAGCGAATGCACCAATGCTGAGCAAGCACCGCACTGTGGCGAGGGAGCTTGCTCCCGCTGGGGCGCGAAGCGTCCCTAAAATCAGCCACCGCGAGTATTCAGATGGAACGCGATTGCCGGATTACGACCGCTTCGCGGCCGAGCGGGAGCAAGCTCCCTCGCCACAACAGCCCCTTCATCCCATGGTTAGTGGTTAGCCCTGTGCCTTGGCCTCGGCCAGCTGGGTCCAGAGTGCCGGAGCACCGGCGGACTTGGCGATGACTTCAAGGCGTGAGGCGTGCTCGGCCAGGTCCGCTTCACTGGCGCGAATGATCCGCGTCGGCTTGCGATCGGCTGGCAGACGACGGATCTCGCTCGCCTGATTACCCGAACCCTCTCCCGAACCATTACCGTCAGACGCATTACCGGCCAGCGACAGACTGGTCTGGCCGCCGGTCATGGTCAGGTAAACGTCGGCGAGAATCTCGGAGTCGAGCAAGGCGCCGTGCAGTTCACGGCCGGAGTTGTCGACGCCATAACGTTTGCACAAGGCATCGAGGCTGTTGCGCTGCCCGGGGTGACGCTCGCGCGCCATCATCAGGGTGTCGAGGATCGAGCAATGCTGGGTGATATCCGCCCGGTCCTGCTGGCCCATCAGCGCGAATTCGTTGTTGATGAAGCCAACGTCAAACGCCGCGTTATGGATGATCAGCTGCGCGCCCTTGATGAATTCGAAGAACTCATCGGCCACTTCAGCGAAACGCGGCTTGCCCACCAGAAACTCATTGGTGATGCCGTGGACGCCAATCGCGCCCTCGTCACTTTCCCGATCTGGCTGCAAATAAACGTGAAAATGCCGGCCCGTCAGGCGTCGACCGATCAACTCGACGCAACCGATCTCGATAATCCGGTGGCCGTCGGTCACCGGCATGCCGGTGGTTTCGGTGTCGAGCACCACCATCCTCTGAGCCATCTTCTTTCAACCCCTCTTCGTGCCGTTTTGCATAAGGCGGCGATGTTAACACAGAGCTTGAAAGTGCCGTCGCTACCCGGCAGTTGCCCCGTCGGGTAGCGATCGGTGAGGCTCAGCCCTGGTCACCGCCGCCGACCGGCATCACCAGACCGGTGATGTAGGCCGCATCGTCAGACGCCAGAAACAGAATCGCCCCGACCTGCTCGTCAATGGTGCCGTAGCGCTTCATCAGGCTGCTGTCGACGGTTTGATCGACGACCTGCTGGTACCAGACCTTCTCCTGCGGACTTTGCTCGGCGCTGTTGCGCGGAATCCGCCGTGGCGGTGCTTGCGTGCCGCCCGGCGCCGTGGCGTTGACCCGTACGCCCCGCTCGGCGGTTTCAAACGCCAGGCACGCGGTAAGCGCGTTGACCCCGCCCTTGGCCGCGCCGTAAGGCACGCGATTGACCCCGCGCGTGGCAATGGATGACACGTTGACGATAGCGCCGCTGCCCTGCTCCAGCATGAACGGCAACGCGGCATGGCAGCACCACAGGGTTGGAAACAGCGAACGGCGGACTTCGGCTTCGATCTGTTTTTCTTCGTAATGCTCGAAGGGCTTGGCCCAAATGGTGCCGCCGACGTTGTTGACCAATATATCCAGACGGCCGAAGCGCTCGATGGCCGCCGTCATCACGCGATTGCACTCGGCGTACTGTTCAAGGTCGGCGGTGAGGGTCAGCACTTCGCTGGTTTGCCCCAGTTGCGCTTGCAGCTCGAAGACCAGTTCGGAACGGTCGACCAGAATCAACCGCGCACCTTCGGCCGCCATCCGCTCGGCGACTCGCCGGCCAATCCCTTGGGCCGCACCGGTGATCAGCGCGACTTTTTCATGAAACCTGTTCATTTCAATACCTCAAGTTTGCGTAAGAGCACAGCAATCCTTGTGGGAGCGAGCTTGCTCGCGATAGCGATGGGTCAGTCAACATTAATGCTGAATGTACTGCCGTCATCGCGAGCAAGCTCGCTCCCACAGGTCGTGCGACGCCTAAGCTTTTTTACGCAGCGCTCGCAGCGAATTTTTCGTAGTAGAAGTTTGCAGGTTTGATGCCCTGCTCGCGGATGTACTGGCTGACAGCCTCGACCATCGGCGGTGGGCCGCAGAGGTAGACGTCGACATCGCCGTCGTTCAAGTGCTTGGGTTCGATGTGCTGGGTGACGTAGCCTTTCAGCGGGTGTGCGCTGTGCGGGTTGGCCACACAGGCGCTGAAACTGAAGTTCGGGATTCGTGCGGCCAAGGCTTGCAGCCGGTCCAGCTCCACCAGGTCAAAATCGTTGGTTACGCCGTAGATCAAGTGCAACGGATGCTCGCTGCCCTGATCGGCAATCTTCTCCAGCATCGCGGTGAACGGTGCCAGGCCCGTGCCGCCGGCCAACAACAGCAACGGACGCTGAATGTCGCGCAGATAAAAACTGCCCAACGGCCCGGCCAGGCTCATGCTGTCGCCAGCCTTGGCGATGCCGGTGAGGAAACTGCTCATCAACCCGCCCGGCACATTGCGGATCAGGAAACTGACCTCGCCGTCGCGTTGCAACGAGCTGAACGAATAAGCGCGAGTCTGCTCGCTGCCGGGAATGCCAAGGTTGACGTATTGCCCCGGCAGGAACGCCAGTTTGCTCAGGGCTTCGCCTTTGATCGACAGCGCAATCGTGCTGTCCGAAAGCTGACGCACTTCACTGATCGCTGCGCTGTAGCGGGTTTGCTGGGTACGGCAGACGTCCGAGGACACCGGCACGCGTACCACGCAGTCGCTGAGTGCGCGCATCTGGCAGGTCAGCACAAAACCCTGTTCGGCCTCGTCGCTGCTGAGGGCGTCTTCGATGTACTCCTCGCCCAGATCGTAACGCCCGGCCTCGGCGAAGCATTTGCAGGTGCCGCAGGCGCCGTCGCGACAGTCCAGCGGGATGTTGATGCCCTGGCGATATGCGGCGTCGGCCACGGTTTCGCCGGGGTTGGCATCAACGAAACGGGTGACGCCGTCTTCAAAATTGAGTGCGATGGAATGAGTCATGACGGCCGCCTCACAGGTGGTAGACATCGATGACCTGACGAACGTAGTCGTTCTTCAGGATCACTTTCTTGGCCTTGATCAGCGGGCTGTCGCCACGCACGTCGAGGGTGTAGAAACTGCTGCCGAAATAGCTGTCGACGGTCTTGTAGCGAAAGCTCAGGGTGTGCCAGTTGAAACGCACCTTGCACAGCCCGGCGGCCTGTTCGAGCAACTCGATGTTGCTGATGTTGTGCGAGGTCCGGGTGTCCGGCACGCTGGCGCTGGAGCGCTCGGTCTTGATCCGGAAGATGCGGTCTTCCAGGCCCGTGCGGTTGCCGTACCAGATCAGCGAGATTTCCCGTTGCGGATCTTCGGTCAGCTCGTCGTTATCGTCCCAGGACGGCATCCAGAAGGTTGCGTCGGCGGCGTACAGCTCCAGCCAGTTGTCCCATTCCTTGTCGTCGAGGTAGCGCGCTTCGCGGTAGAGGAAATCGCGCACGGCGTCGTAAGTGATGCTCATGACAACTCCTCCACTTTGATCAATGCCGACTGCTCTTCGCTCAAGGCTTTGAGCATGGTTTCCTGCCAGTACTTGTGTTGCAGCACGAACAGGCCTTCGTCTTCGGTGCGCACACCGCTGAGCAACGGGTGCAGATCAATCTCCTTGGCCGCCTCATCGGCACCTTCTACCCAGTGCTCGGCGCCACGGGACATGTCGTTCCAGGCGGTGGTGCTGCCCTGGTAGCCCATCTGGCAAGAACGGAATTCTTCGAGGTCGTCCGGGGTCGCCATGCCACTGACGTTGAAAAAGTCCTCGTACTGACGAATCCGGCTCGAACGCGCGCTGTCGCTTTCACCTTTGGGGGCGATGCAGTAAATGGTGATTTCGGTACGGTTGACCGAGATCGGCCGGGCGATGCGGATCTGCGAACTGAACTGATCCATCAGGTACACGTTGGGGTACAGGCACAGGTTGCGCGAGTTCTCGATCATCCAGTCGGCGCGGGCCTGACCGAAGTCCTTGGCCAGCTCATCGCGCCGTTCATACAGCGGCCGGTCTTCAGGGTTGGACCAACGGGTCCAGAGCAGCATGTGCCCCTTGTCGAAGGAGTAGAAACCGCCGCCCTGCTTGGCCCAGGTGCCGGCGCTCATGGTCGGGTTCTCGTCACCGCATTCGCGCTGTTTGCGCTGGTTCTGGGTGGCCGCATAGTTCCAGTGCACGGAGCTGACGTGGTAGCCGTCGGCGCCATTTTCGGCGGTGAGTTTCCAGTTGCCTTCATAGATGTAGCTGCTGGAGCCGCGCAACACTTCCAGGCCATCAACGGACTGGTCGACGATCATGTCGATGATTTTCGCCGACTCGCCCAGATGCTCACCCAGCGGCACCACATCGGCCTTCAGGCTACCGAACAGGAAGCCACGATAGGATTCGAAGCGCGCGACTTTGGTCAGGTCGTGGGAGCCTTCGCAGTTGAAGCTCGCCGGGTAGCCGGCCGATGCTGGATCCTTGACCTTGAGCAGCTTGCCGGAGTTGTTGAAAGTCCAGCCATGGAATGGGCAAGTGTAGGAGGATTTGTTGCCGGTCTTGTGTCGGCACAGCATCGCGCCGCGATGGCTGCACGCGTTGATGAACGCGTTGAGTTCACCGTCCTTGTTGCGCGCAATGAAGACCGACTGGCGGCCCATGGTGGTGGTGTAGAAATCGTTTTTGTTCGGAATCTGGCTCTCATGGGCGAGGTACAGCCAGTTGCCTTCGAAGATGTATTGCATCTCGAGATCGAACAAACGCGGGTCGGTAAACATCTCCCGCTTGCAGCGGTAGATGCCCTGGTCTTTGTCTTCTTCAAGCAGGGAGTGAAGGTATTCGGGTCGCAGGGACATGGCCGCCGCCTCCATTGTTTTTATTCAGGCAGGCTCATGCTAGGGCGGGTGATGAAAGGGCAATATCCGCTGGGTGCAGACCTTTATCCGTTTTGTGCAAAGGAAAACTGACGCAAACCCCGTAGCAGCTGGCGAAGCCTGCGTTCGGCGGCGAAGCCGTCGTCAATGGCATACCGCGGTCTCTCTGGATGACCGCGTCGTCAGGATTACGACCGCTGCGCGGCCGAACGCAGGCTTCGCCAGCTGCTACAAGGGTTGCAGCGCTTGTATCAATGCCGGCGTTTGAGGGTGTCCGACGGTAATTCGCCGAACTGCTTGCGGTAGCTTTCGGAGAACCGTCCCAGGTGCAAAAAGCCGTAATCCATGGCCAGCTCGGTCACGTTGCGCACCGTGCAGGTCGGGTCGCTGAGACAGGCGTTGACCCGCTCGAGCTTCTTCTGCCGGATGTAGTTTTTCGGGGTGGTGGCCGCATTACGCTCGAACAACCCATACAGCGAACGCAGGCTCATTTGTGCCTGACGCGCCAGTTCTTCGCTGCAAATGTCCTGCTTGAGGTTGCGTTCGATGTAGTCGGCGATCAACTCGAAGTTCGCTGACTGCGAACCGAGGCTGAGGCGCCTGACGTTGGTTTTCATCAAACTAAGCATCTTGCTCACGACAATCTGCGTGTAATGCTCCTGAACTCGCGGCATGCGCTCGCTTGCTTCAGCCTCCTGGCAGACCATGCCCAGCAAGTTGACGAAGCCTTCAAGTTCGTCCAGTTGGTAGCGGTTTTCCAGAAAACGCACGCCCTGTCCCGGGTGCAACCAGCGCTGCTCCTGGCACACCGATTCCAGCAGGCTGGTGGGCATTTTCACGATAAATTTTTCGCAGTCGTCGGAGTACGTCAGGTCCACCGGATCGTCCGGGTTGATCAGCAGCAACTCACCGGGAGCAAAGTAGTGTTCCTGTCGATGACCGCGCCACAGGCAGTTTCCGCGTAACAGCACTTGCAAGTGGTAGATGGTTTCCAGCGCCGGCGAGGTTACCCGCACGCTGCCGCCATAGCTGATACGGCACAGGTCGAGACTGGCAAATTTGCTGTGATTGAGACTGGCCTGAGGGCTGCCGCTTCTGGGTAAACGGATGCAATGGTTGCCCACGTGCTGATTGACGTAGCCCGACACCGCATAGGGGTCGGCCTGCTCAAACACTCTGCTGCGCTCACTCAATAGATGCGCTTGCATAACCGCTCACTCTAATTGTAATTATCGGCTGCGGTGCTGGTGCTATTGGGCACGCACCCCAGAAAAATCAGGCCTGGCCATTCTATGCAAGTCGCCGCAAAGCGGAAGGCCACGAGATCAACGGTCAGTTATCTCGTGGCCTGGGCCAGCGCTGATCAGTTCTCCAGTGCGCGCACTCGCTCGTGACGATGTTGCTCTTCTGGTTGCGCCGACGACTGCAGAGTGAAATCAAATTCGATCTCGGCAAAACGCCCACTGACGCCATGTTCACGCGCACGCTGCTGATCGTCACTGAAGGTGATCTTGGCGATCAGCTCGTCACGGGTAGCATAGGCAAAATCGTCGTGCAGGTACTTGTCGCCGTCCAGGTTGATCTGGGTGGTCAGGTGGCGATGATCGTCAGCCGAGATGAAGAAATGGATGTGCGCCGGGCGCTGGCCATGGCGACCCAATTGATCAAGTAGCTGCTGGGTCGGACCGTCCGGTGGGCAGCCATAGCCCGACGGCACGATGCTACGGAAGCGATAGCGACCTTCAGCGTCGGTGACGATCCGGCGACGCAGGTTGAACTCCGATTGACTGCCATCGAAGTACGAATAAGTGCCGCCAGTGTTGGCGTGCCAGACATCCACCACGGCGCCGGCCAGCGGCTTGCCGTCGGTGTTCTTGACCTGGCCCTGCATGAACAGCCCCACGCCTGGATCAACGCCGTCGTCCAATCGTGCTTCGCCGTTGGACAACGGTGCGCCAGCCACATACAGCGGGCCTTCGATGGTACGCGGAGTGCCACCGGATTTACCGGCCTGCGCGTCTTCGGCGTCCATCAGCAGGTCCAGGTAGTGTTCCAGGCCCAGACCTGCAACCAGCAGGCCCGCCTCTTGGCGTGCGCCCAGTTCGTTCAGGTAGTTGACGGCTTTCCAGAACTCTTCCGGGGTCACTTCAAGGTCTTCGATGATGTTCACCGAATCGCGCAGGATGCGGTAGATCAACGCTTTGGCGCGTGGATTGCCACCGTCGTTGAGCAGACCACTGGCGTCTTCAAGAAACTTCTGTGCGCTGGCAGTGTGGGAAATCTTGGCATTCATGATTAATCCTCATCTTGTATTTATTAGAGTACAGAACTGGCAAACAACGGCTCAGCGATCATCCTCATGAACAGAGGAAGGATGCCTGCACATCGCGTTCACTTCGATAGCCATGTAGGGATAAAGCGGCAGTTGCATCAGCAGGTCGTGCAATTCCTGCACGCTCTCGACGTCGAACACGCTGTAATTGGCGTAAAGCCCGGCGATGCGCCACAGATGGCGCCACTTGCCCTGTTGTTGCAGACGCTGGGCCAGGGCCTTTTCGTCGAACTTGAGCTGAGCGGCGCGCTCCGGGTCCATGTCGACCGGCAAGTTCACGGTCATCTTTACGTGGAACAACATGCGTATCTCCTCAGACGGAATGAATGGCAGTGGAGGTTTTGTCGCGGCGGAAAAACGCCAGACGCTCTTCGTCCAGGCTCAGGCCAAGGCCGGGTGCCTGCGAAACATGCAAATGGAAATCGCGGTAAACCGGCGGCTCGCTGAGGATGTCTTCGGTGAGCAGCAACGGGCCGAACAGCTCGGTGTCCCAGCTGAGTTTGTTCAATGTGAGGAAGGCATGGGCCGAGGCCAGCGTGCCAATCCCGCCTTCGAGCATGGTGCCGCCGTACAGACCGATGCCTGCCGCTTCGGCGATCGCCGCGGTACGCAGCACCGCCCGAGGACCGCCGTTCTTGGCGATCTTCAGCGCGAACACCGACGCCGCGCCTTCGCGTGCCAGGTTGAACGCATCTTCCACGCACTCGATCGACTCATCGGCCATGATCGGCGCCGGGCTGATGGCGTTGAGGCGCACCATGCCGGAACGGTTGTTGCGCGAAATCGGCTGTTCGATCAGGTCGATGCCATTGCCGCCGAGAATCCGGCAAGCCCGCAGTGCGACCGCTTCGTCCCAGGCCTGATTGACATCGACGCGCACGCTGGCACGGTCGCCCAAGGCTTTTTTGATCGCAATGACATGAGCCAGGTCGCGGTCGACTTCGCCGGCACCGATCTTCAACTTGAAGATCCGGTGGCGACGCAGGTCGAGCATTTGTTCGGCTTCAGCGATGTCCTTGGCGGTATCGCCGCTGGCCAGCGTCCAGGCCACTGGCAACGAGTCGCGCACGCGGCCGCCGAGCAACTCGCTGACCGGCAGGCCAAGGCGCTTGCCCTGGGCGTCGAGCAACGCGGTTTCGATACCGGATTTGGCGAAGGTATTGCCGCGAATACTGCGCTCCAGACGCAGCATCGCCGCGTTGATGTTGCAAGCATCCTGCCCCAGCAACAGCGGCGCAAAGTGTTTGTCGATGTTGGTCTTGATACTGTCCGGGCTTTCATTGCCGTAGGCCAGGCCACCGATGGTGGTCGATTCGCCGATGCCTTCGATGCCGTCTTTGCTGCGCACGCGGATGATCACCAGCGTCTGATTCTGCATGGTGTGCATCGCCAGCTTGTGCGGGCGGATGGTCGGTAGATCGACGATGATCGTCTCGATCGATTCAATGGCAGAAGAAAGCATGTCGATACCCGTCAGGTTCTTGAAGTTCTATGACGGATTCTCGTACGGCTTTTTTCAGGGTTCCAATATAGAATTGGTCTGGTTCGATACCTTAAAGGTATTCACCATCGTCGACTGTGGAGGGCTCATGGAGCTGCGTCATCTGCGTTACTTCCAGGTGCTGGGTCAAACCCTGAACTTCACCCGCGCCGCCGAACGCCTGCACATCGCCCAGCCACCGTTGAGCCGGCAGATTCAGCAACTGGAAGATGAACTCGGGGTGGTGTTGCTGGAACGTGGCAGGCCGTTGCGCCTGACCGAAGCCGGGCGGTTTTTCCTGGAACACTCCACGGCCCTGCTTGAGCAGCTGAACAAGGTCTGCGACAACACTCGACGCATCGGCCTGGGCGAAAAAACCTGGCTGGGCATCGGCTTTGCCCCTTCGACGCTTTATGGCGTGTTGCCGGAACTGATTCGCCGCCTGCGCAGCAATGAACCGCTGGAGCTCGAACTGGGCCTCTCGGAAATGACCACCCTGCAACAGGTGCAAGCGCTCAAGGCTGGACGTATCGACGTCGGCTTCGGGCGAATCCGCATCGATGATCCGGCGATTATCCAGACTGTATTGAACGAAGACAGACTGGTAGCGGCGCTGCCCGCCGGGCACCCATTGCTGAGCAGGCCCATCAGCCTCACCGAGTTGGCCGATGAACCGTTTGTGCTCTACCCCGGCAATCCCCGCCCCAGCTATGCCGACCATGTAATCGCGTTGTTCGAATCCTATGGCGTGAGCATCAAGGTCGCGCAATGGACCAACGAACTGCAAACCGCCATCGGCCTGGTGGGCGCCGGTATCGGCGTCACGCTGGTACCGGCCTCGGTGCAGTTGCTGCACCGCGACGACATCGGGTTCACCCCGGTGCTGGAAACCAACGCCACCTCGCCAATCATTCTGAGTCGACGCGTCGGCGATGTGTCACCGGGGTTGAGTCATTGCTTGAAGATGATCGAAGAGTTGCGCATGCGTAAGCCGGTGTAAAACGGCCCTGCGCAGTTTTTAACAATCATTAGCAAAGCTCATAAAGATGGGTGAGCGGCCCCTTGTTAGCGTGTGCCCTGAGTATTTCCCACAGGAATCGCGCACGTCATGACGACAACCTCCACCCTTATCACGCTGCTGATCATCGGCAGCCTGTTCAGCACTGCGGTGCGGGCCACCAGCTTTGTGATGAGCACCGACATCACCCTGAGCATGACCATGAGCGCCACCAAAGGCACCAGCAGCTCATTCAAGGATGACAAGATCGTACTGGCCGCCAAGTCCGATGCCGCGGCGTTTGTGGCCAGTCACGGCGACATTCGTGGCGTTCAGCTGGAGGCCGCATTTGAACGGATTCGCAGCGTGCTCGCCGGCCAGGTCTACTCGGATGAGCAACTGGCCACGGCGATTGTGGTGTTGTGATTTTCGGGAATTTGAAAATCAAAAGATCGCAGCCTTCGGCAGCTCCTACGTTGGAATGCGTCCCCTGTAGGAGCTGCCGAAGGCTGCGATCTTTTAAGGCAGGTCAGTCCTGCTTGTAACCCCGGACGTCGTCGACGCCACGGTTGGCCAACTGGTCGGCGCGTTCGTTGCCGGGATGCCCGATGTGCCCGCGCACCCATTTCCAGGTCACGTTGTGGCGATTGACCTGTTCGTCGAGCATCTTCCACAGATCAGCGTTTTTCACCGGTTCTTTCGCGGCGGTTTTCCAGCCGCGCTTCTTCCAGTTGTCCATCCACTCATTGATGCCTTTCATCACGTATTGCGAGTCGGTGACCAGCAGTACGTCGCAGGAACGCTTGAGCTCTTCGAGGCCACGAATCGCGCCCATCAGTTCCATGCGATTGTTGGTGGTATTGGCTTCGCCGCCCCAAAGTTCCTTTTCAACGCCCTTGCATACCAACAGTGCGCCCCAGCCGCCGGGGCCAGGGTTGCCCTTGCAGGCGCCGTCGGTGAAAAGTTCTACGCTATCGCTCATGCCAACCTATCCAGAAAATGTCTGTGGCCTGCCGATCAATGACCGACAACGCCCGAGGCCGGGCTAGCCCGGCCGGGAAAATAAATAGTTTATTACGGCTTGCTGTCGCGTCGATTGACCTTGGCCATCGGCAGCGGAATCAGTTTGCCCATCGGCTCGCGGCGCACCTGGCGGACCGGTCGCAAGCCAACGACAATCTTGCGCGCCACCAATAAATAGAAGCCGCCACCGGACAACTGCCAGTCACCGGCCTTGCGCTCCCAACCCGCCAGGCGGGCTTGCCATGCCGGGGACGCAAGCGGCGGACGATAGCACCCGAAGCGGCGTTTCTCCAGCGCAAACCCAAGCAGGTTGAGCCAGTCGGCGACCCGCGACGGCGAAATGCAGCGCGCCTTGCGCAGGGCGTCGTGGGCAAATACATGGCGCAGCCCCCAACTGCTCCAGGGGTTGATGCCGATGATCAGCAAATGCCCGCCGGGACGTACGCTGCTGGCGGCTTCGCGCAGTAAACCATGGGGTGACAGGCAGAAATCCAGCCCATGTTGCATCACCACCACGTCGGCGGCGTGTTCACTGAGCGGCCAGGCCTGTTCTTCGCAAACAATCTCGACGCCCGGCAGCGGTGCCCCGAGGCGCACGTTACGTTGCACTTGCGGTGCCGAGGGTGGCGTTTCGGCCGAAGGACCGTAATGCACCAGGTAACCGCCAAAGAAACGCCCCAACTCGTCTTCGAGCATCCGGCGCTCTTCATCCAGCAAGAATTGCCCGATGGGACCTGACAGCCACTCGCGGGCGGCGCTGATCAATGCCAGCCAGTCAGGATCAGCCTGAGCGAACGCTTTATCGGTCATTGCATTCTCCAACTCGCCAAGAAGTTCTAAGATGCACCATTGTTTTCCGCTTGGCGAATCCTGCGATGATACAGATCAGTGCCCTTCCCGCCTTCACCGACAACTACATCTGGTTGTTGCAGGATCATCGCAGCCAGCGCTGCGCCGTGGTCGATCCGGGCGATGCCGCTCCCGTGCAGGCCTGGTTGGCCATGCATCCGCAATGGCAGCTCAGCGACATTCTGGTCACTCATCACCACCATGATCACGTCGGCGGTGTCGAGCAACTCAAAAAAGCGACGGGCGCCACGGTTTACGGCCCCGCAAACGAAAACATCCCCGGGCGGGACGTGGCCCTGAACGATAATGACCGCGTCAGCGTACTCGGTTGGGAGTTTGACGTGTATGCGGTGCCTGGCCACACCCTGGGTCATATCGCTTACTACCATGATGGCCTGCTGTTCTGTGGCGACACCCTGTTCGCCGCCGGTTGCGGGCGCCTGTTCGAAGGCACGCCTGCGCAAATGCACCACTCCCTCAGCCGTCTGGCCGCGCTGCCCGAAGACACGCTGGTGTACTGCACCCACGAGTACACCCTGAGCAATCTGCGCTTTGCCGCCGCTGTCGAGCCGAATAACCCGGACATTGCCGAACGTCTCGAGAAAGTCTCCCAATTACGCGAGGCCGGACAGATGTCGCTGCCGTCGACCCTGGCACTGGAGAAGCTCACCAATCCTTTTCTGCGTACTGGCGAAACATCTGTTAAACAAAAAGCAGACGAACGGAATGGCCGGAATAACCGGGGTCCGAGTGAGGTTTTTGCAGCCCTGCGGGCTTGGAAAGATACGTTCTAAGCGGGGCCACCATTGGTCCAAAAATTCTGAATGGTTGACCGCACCCCGTGCGCTTTCTAGAATCGCCCGACATTTTCGCCCGGAACTAACTTCCAGCCAATGTCGTCATCTATTCGTAAATCCATCAATTCAGACGCATTGACCCGCCTGGCTCAAGCCATCGCGGTGGCTGTGTCCGCCACTCTGGCGGGCTGCCAAAGCACCAGTCATGTGCCGCAAACCGACGCGACACATACACTTTCCGCCCGGACCAAACAAAAACCTGTCTGGCTCAGCGAAAAGCCATCGCCGCTAGCCGCGCAGGACGTCTGGGAGCGCATGCGCCAAGGCTTCCAGTTGCAGGACGGGCTCGGCGTCAACCCGCGTATCGAGCAACAGCGCCTGTGGTTCGCCAGCAACCCATCGTTTCTTCAAGGCGCCAGCGAACGTGGCAGCCTGTACATCCATTACATCGTCGAACGCCTTGAAGAACGCAACATGCCGCTGGAGCTGGCGCTGCTGCCAGTGATCGAAAGCGCCTACAACCCGATGGCCTACTCGCGCTCCGATGCGGTCGGCCTGTGGCAGTTCATCCCGTCCACCGGGCGTTACTTCAACCTGCGTCAAACCCGCTTCTACGACGGTCGTCGCGACATTACCGCGTCAACGATCGCGGCGATGGATTACCTGACCCGCCTGCACGACATGTTCAACGGTGACTGGCTACTGGCCCTGGCGGCCTACAACGCCGGTGAAGGCACGGTCAGCCGGGCCATCGAGCGTAACCAAAAGCTCGGCCTGCCCACCGACTACTGGAACCTGCCGCTGCCGGCGGAAACCCAGGCGTATGTGCCCAAGCTGCTGGCCTTGTCACAAGTGGTTCTGTCGCCGGAAGCCTATGGCGTGAACCTCAACCCGATCGCCAACCGCCCCTACTTCGAAGTCGTCGAAATCAACCAGCGCATGGACCTGTCCAAGGTTGCCGAAGTGGCCAACATCGACGAAGACGAACTGTTCCAGCTCAACCCGGCCTTCAAGCAACGCACCACCATCGACGGTCCCCAGCATTTGTTGGTGCCAACCTCCAAGGCGCAATTGCTGACTGCCAGCCTGTCGACCATGAAACCTGAAGATCTGATCAGCAAGCGTGCGCTCAAACCGGTTTTCGAAGGTGCTGACGACAGTGAGTTGGCCAAGCTCAAACGCAGCTATCGAGTCAAACGCGGCGATAACCTGACGCAGATCGCCAAGGCCAACAAAGTCGACGTCAAGGACCTGCAACACTGGAACAAACTGACCGGCAAAGACCTCAAGGTTGGCCAGACCCTGGTGATGCGAGACACCAGCAAGCGCGGCACACGCATCAGCACGGTGGTTGCGGCCAACAACAAGAAACAGACTCAGTACAAGGTCAAGCAGGGTGACTCGCTGTACATGGTCGCCAAGCGCTTCAACGTTGAGATGCAACACCTCAAGCGCTGGAATCCACGTGTTGGCCAGGCCCTCAAGCCTGGGCAGATGCTGACAGTTTCTTCCCCGCATTAAGTTGATTTGACGCCGAAAAGATCGCAGCCTTCGGCAGCTCCTACATGGATCGATGTCCGTAGAGCTGCCGCAGGCTGCGATCTTTTTTTGCGCCTCTACGCGGCTTTCAGCCGCTACCTTTTTCCTGTCGATACAAGCTGTTACTGTACGGTCCACAAAGCCCAAGCCGCCTGGATCGGATCTCTGCCTTGATGCGTCCCCTCCTCCTGCTCCTAATCAGTCTGGCCTTGAGCTTCCCCGCAAGCGCAACGATCAGCGAAAGCCATGGTTATGCGCAGTTCGGCACACTCAAGTACCCGACCAGATTCACCCACTTCGACTGGGTAAACCCGCAAGCGCCCAAGGGCGGAACCTTGCGGGTCATGGCGTTTGGCACCTTCGATACGCTCAACCCCTACACCTTCAAGGGCACCAGCCCGGTCGCGACCCCGAACTTTCTGCAGTACGGCATCAACGAGCTGAATGAACCGCTGATGGTCGGCACCGGCCAATACGCGCCATCCGGCGATGAACCCGCGTCCAGTTACGGGTTGATCGCCCAGTCCGTCGAATACAGCGAAGACCGTAGCTGGGTGGTGTTCAATCTGCGCCCGGAAGCACGCTTTCACGATTGCACGCCAATCACGGCCTACGACGTCGCGTTCTCCTACCGCTTGCTGCTCAAGGAAGGTCATCCGCAATACCGTACCAACCTTCAGGAAGTACAGCGGGTCGACATCCTCAACCCACTGCGCATCCGTTTCGTGTTCAAGCGTGCCGGCAATCCGTTGCTGATCCTGCGCCTTGGCGAGTTGCCGGTATTGCCGCAACATTACTGGAAAGATCGAGACTTCAAGGCCACTACCTTCGAACCACCGCTGGGCAGCGGCCCTTATCGCATCACCCAGGTACAACCGGGCCGACAGCTGGTGTTCGAGCGGGTCAAGGATTACTGGGGCAAGGACCTGCCGGTCAATCGCGGCAAGTACAACTTTGATCGCGTTGAAGTCGAGTTTTATCGCGACAGCGACGTCGCTTTCGAGGCCTTCAAGGCTGGTGAGTTCGACATCTATATCGAGCACCAGGCCAAGAATTGGGCCACTGGCTATAGCTTCCCGGCCGTGCGGCGTGGCGAGGTGATCAAGGCGCAGATCGACCACCAGATTCCAACCCAGACCCAAGGCCTGTTCATGAACACCCGACGCGGCACGTTTGCCGACGACAAGGTGCGTGAAGCCCTGGGTTTGATGTTCGACTTTGAGTGGACCAACCGCACGCTGTTCAGCGGTGCCTACAAACGGGCCATGAGCTACTACCCCAACAGCGAATTTTCCGCCGTAGGGCTGCCGGTCGGCCATGAATGGCTGATGCTCTCGCCCTACCGCGATCAGCTCCCCGCCAAGCTGTTTACCGAGCCCTTCAGCCTGCCGCAGACCGACGGCCGCGGCATCCCCCGTGAAAGCCTGCGCCGGGCGCTGGGTTTGCTCGCCGAGGCCGGCTGGAAGCCCAATGGTCAGCGCCTGCAGAATGCTGCCGGACAGCCACTGCGTTTCGAGATCCTGCTGGTCAATCCGAACCTGGAACGCATCCTCCAGCCGTACACCGAGAATCTCGCCAGCATCGGCATCGACGCACATCTGCGCACCGTCGACCGTGCCCAGTACAAGCAGCGTCTGGACCAGTTCGATTTCGATATGATCCTGATGACCCTCGATCAAACCCTCAGCCCCGGACTTGAGCAGTGGCAGTACTTCCACTCGAGCCAGGCCTCGGTCAAGGGCAGCAAGAATTACGCGGGCGTTGCCAGCCCGGTGATCGATCATCTGCTGGAACAACTGCTCGCGGCAAAATCCCGTGACGAGCAACTGGCGGCCGGCAAAGCGCTGGACCGGGTGCTTTTGTGGCAGCACTACAGCATTCCCAACTGGTATATCAATTATCATCGCCTGGCGTACCGCAACCGGTTCGCCTTCGTCACCACGCCGCCCTACACCCTGGGGCTGAATGCCTGGTGGTTGAAGACTTCGGAGAAAGCCCAATGATGCGTTTGCGTACCCTGCTGGGTCTGGTCCTTGCGGGGCTTGCCTGCGCGGCCCACGCCGCCCCGCAGCACGCCTTGACCCTGTACAACGAACCGCCGAAGTACCCGGCCGATTTCAAACACTTCGACTACGTGAACCCGGACGCGCCCAAAGGCGGAATCTTCCGTCAGGCCGGCTTCGGTGGCTTCGACAGCCTCAACCCGTTCATCAGCAAGGGTGTGGCCGCCGATGATATCGGCCTGATCTACGACACCCTGGCCAAACACGGGCTCGACGAACCGTTTACTGAATACGGCTTGATCGCCGGCAAAATCGAAAAGGCGCCGGACAACAGCTGGGTACGCTTCTACCTGCGCCCCGAAGCGCGTTTCCATGACGGCCATCCGGTGCGTGCCGAAGACGTGGTGTTCAGCTTCCAGACCCTGATGAAAAGTGGCTCACCGCTCTATCGCGGTTACTACAGCGACGTCGACGAAGTGATCGCCGAGGACCCGTTGCGGGTGCTGTTCAAGTTCAAGCACGCCAGCAACCGTGAGCTGCCGCTGATCCTCGGACAGCTTGCCGTGTTGCCCAAGCACTGGTGGGAAAACCGCGACTTCAGCAAAGGCAATCTGGAAATCCCGCTGGGCAGTGGCCCGTACAAGGTCAGTGAGGTCAAGGCCGGGCGGTCGATCCGCTATGAGCGGGTCAAGGACTATTGGGGCAAGGACCTGCCGGTCAATCGGGGCTTTTACAACTTCGACACCATGACCACCGATTACTACCGCGACAACACCGTCGCACAGGAAGCACTGAAGGCCGGGCAGTTCGATTACTGGTTGGAGATGAGCGCGAAAAACTGGGCCAACGCCTACAACACTCCGGCCGTCACCGAGGGTCGCCTGATCAAGGAACAGATCCCGAACGGCAACCCCACCGGCATGCAGGGTTTCGTGTTCAACCTGCGTCGCCCGGTGTTCCAGGACGTGCGCGTGCGCCACGCTCTGAGCCTGTTGCTGGACTTCGAATGGACCAACAAGCAGCTGTTCAACGGTGCCTACGCGCGCACCCGAAGTTACTTCGAAAACTCGGAAATGGCCGCCACCGGCCTGCCGGATCAGGATCAACTGGCGATCCTCGATCCGTTCCGAGGCAAAATCCCCGATCAGGTCTTCAGCGAAGCATTCCAGAACTCCGTCTGTGACGGCAGCGGAATGATCCGTGCCCAACAGCGCAAGGCCTATCAACTGCTGCAGGAAGCCGGCTGGCGGATCGTCGACGACAAGATGGTCGACGCCACCGGAAAACCGGTGAGCATCGAATTCCTGCTGGCGCAGACCGAGTTCGAGCGGGTGCTGTTGCCGTTCAAACGCAACATGAGTGACCTGGGGATTGACCTGGTGATTCGTCGGGTCGACGTGTCGCAGTACATCAACCGCGTACGCTCGCGCGACTTCGACATGGTGGTTGGCAGCTTCCCGCAGTCCAGCTCACCGGGTAACGAACAGCGCGAATTCTGGAAGTCCGAAAGCGCCGACAAACCCGGCAGCCGCAACTACATTGGCCTGAAAGACCCGGTCATCGATCAACTGGTCGAAGAGCTGATCAACGCCGACTCGCGCAAAAGTCTGGTAGACCATGCCCGGGCGCTCGACAGGGTTTTGCAATGGGGCTATTACGTGATCCCCAACTGGCACATCAAAACCTGGCGCGTGGCCTACTGGAATCACATTGGCCACCCGAAAGTCTCACCGGCCAATGACGTGGGCATTTCCACCTGGTGGGTCAAGCCCGACGCAAAACCTGCGATCGAAGTGCTGACCAAAGAGCAAGCCGATCCTGCGGGCGTGGAGCAATAAGATGCTGGCATATATTTTTCGGCGACTGTTGCTGATCATTCCGACCCTGTTCGGCATTCTGCTGATCAACTTCGTGATCATCCAGGCGGCTCCCGGTGGCCCGGTGGAACAGATGATCGCCAAACTCGAAGGCTTCGAAGGCGCTACCAGCCGCATCGCTGGCGGCGGTGCCGAAGTCTCGGTGGCCGGTTCCAGCTATCGCGGCGCCCAAGGCCTGGACCCGGCGCTGGTCAAGGAAATCGAGCACATGTACGGCTTCGACAAATCGGCGCCGGAACGCTTGTGGATCATGATCAAGAACTACGCCACCCTGGATTTCGGCGACAGCTTCTTCCGCGACGCCAAGGTCATCGATCTGATCAAGGAAAAGATGCCAGTGTCGATCTCCCTCGGGCTCTGGAGCACGCTGATCATGTACCTGGTGTCGATCCCATTGGGGATCGCCAAGGCCACCCGGCACGGCAGCCACTTCGATGTCTGGACCAGTTCGGCGATCATCGTCGGCTACGCGATCCCGGCGTTCCTGTTCGCGATCCTGCTGATCGTGGTGTTTGCCGGCGGCAGTTACCTGGACTGGTTCCCTCTGCGCGGGCTGACCTCGAACAACTTCGGCGAACTGAGCTGGGCCGGCAAGATCCGCGATTACTTCTGGCACATAGCGCTGCCGGTGACAGCGCTGGTGATCGGTAACTTCGCGACCATGACCCTGCTGACCAAAAACAGCTTCCTCGACGAGATCAACAAACAGTATGTCGTCACCGCGAAAGCCAAGGGCCTGACCCGGCACCGCGTGCTCTACGGCCATGTATTTCGCAACGCCATGCTGCTGGTGATCGCCGGTTTCCCCTCGGCCTTCATCGGGATCTTCTTCACCGGCTCGTTGCTGGTGGAAGTGATCTTCTCCCTCGACGGCATGGGCCTGATGAGTTTCGAGGCGGCGATCAACCGTGACTACCCGGTGGTGTTCGGCACCCTGTTCGTCTTCACCCTGCTGGGGCTGGTGGTGAAACTGATTGGCGATCTCACCTACACCCTGGTCGATCCACGCATCGACTTCGAACACCGGGAGCATTGAGATGAACCTGTCCCCTCTCAATCGCCGACGCTTCGAGCTGTTCAAGGCCAACAAGCGCGGCTGGTGGTCGCTGTGGCTGTTTTTGATCCTGTTTGGCGCAAGCCTCGGCGCCGAGCTGATCGCCAACGACAAGCCGCTGGCGGTGCATTACGACGGCCAGTGGTATTTCCCGGCGCTCAAGCGTTACCCGGAAACCACCTTCGGCGGCGAATTCCCGCTGGAAGCCAACTACAAGAGCCCGTACATCCGCGAACTGCTCAAGGCCAAGGACGCCTGGACCTTGTGGGCACCGATCCCGTTCAGTTACCAGAGCATCAACTACGACCTGAAAGTCCCGGCCCCGGCCCCGCCCTCGGCAGACAACCTGCTGGGCACTGACGATCAGGGCCGCGACGTGCTCGCGCGGGTGATTTACGGCTTCCGGGTATCGGTACTGTTTGCCCTGACGCTGACCATTCTGAGCTCGATCGTCGGCGTGATCGCGGGGGCCTTGCAGGGCTTTTATGGCGGCTGGGTCGATCTGGCCGGGCAGCGTTTCCTGGAGATCTGGTCGGGTTTGCCGGTGTTGTACCTGCTGATCATCCTTGCCAGTTTTGTGCAGCCGAACTTCTGGTGGCTGCTGGGGATCATGCTGCTGTTTTCCTGGATGAGCCTGGTGGACGTGGTCCGCGCCGAGTTCCTGCGTGGTCGTAACCTGGAATACGTACGCGCCGCCAGGGCGCTGGGCATGCAGAACGGCGCGATCATGTTCCGCCACATCCTGCCCAATGCCATGGTCTCGACCATGACCTTCATGCCGTTCATCCTCACCGGTGCCATCGGCACCCTGACCGCGCTGGATTTCCTTGGCTTCGGCCTGCCGGCAGGCAGTGCATCGCTGGGTGAATTGGTGGCTCAGGGCAAATCCAACCTGCAAGCGCCGTGGCTGGGCATGAGCGCCTTTGCGGTGCTGGCGGTGATGTTGAGTTTGCTGGTGTTTATCGGCGAGTCCGCTCGCGATGCCTTCGACCCGAGGAAGTGAAATGAATCAGGATAATCTGATCGAAGTGCGCAACCTCTCTGTCGAGTTTGTGGTCGGCGAGCACGTACAACGGGTGGTTGAAGGCGTCAGTTTCGACATCAAGCGCGGTGAAACCCTGGCGCTGGTCGGTGAAAGCGGTTCGGGCAAATCGGTGACGGCGCACTCGATCCTGCGCCTGCTGCCCTACCCTTTGGCGCGGCACCCCACCGGCACCATCAACTACTCCGGGCATGACCTGCTGTCGCTGAAAGAGAAAACCATCCGGCACATTCGTGGCAACCGGATCGCGATGATCTTTCAGGAGCCGATGACCTCGCTCAACCCGCTGCACTCGATCGAGAAACAGATCAACGAAGTGCTGGGCATCCACAAAGGCCTGACCGGCAAGGTCGCGACCAAACGCACCCTGGAGCTGCTGGAGCTGGTGGGCATTCCCGAACCGCACAAACGGCTCAAGGCCCTGCCCCACGAATTGTCCGGCGGCCAGCGCCAGCGTGTGATGATCGCCATGGCCCTGGCCAACGAACCTGAATTGCTGATCGCCGACGAACCGACCACTGCGCTGGACGTGACTGTTCAGCTGAAAATCCTCGAATTGCTCAAGGAGTTACAGGCCCGCCTGGGCATGGCCTTACTGCTGATCAGTCACGATTTGAACCTGGTCCAAAGAATTGCACATCGTGTATGTGTCATGCAGCGCGGTTGCATCGTCGAACAGGCGTCATGCGAGGAGTTGTTCCGCGCACCACAGCATCCTTACACTCGAGAGCTGCTGGCGGCAGAGCCTCGCGGCAACCCGGCGACCAATGTCATCGGCCCGCCATTGCTGCAAGTCGAAGACCTGAAAGTCTGGTTCCCGATCAAAAAAGGCTTTTTGCGGCACACCGTCGATTACGTCAAAGCGGTGGACGGAATTAACTTCAGCCTGCCTCAGGGCCAGACTCTGGGCATCGTCGGCGAGAGTGGTTCGGGCAAGTCCACGCTGGGTCTGGCGATTTTGCGGTTGATTGCCAGCAAAGGTGCGATCCGTTTTGAAGGCAAGCAGCTAGACTGCCTGTCGCAGCAACAGGTAAGGCCGCTACGGCGGGAAATGCAGGTGGTCTTCCAGGATCCTTACGGCAGCCTGAGCCCGCGGATGTGCGTGAGCGAGATCGTCGGCGAAGGCCTGCGGATACACAAGATCGGCACGCAGGCTGAACAGGAACAAGCGATTATCGCGGCACTCAAGGAAGTAGGTCTGGACCCGGAAACCCGGCACCGCTACCCCCATGAATTTTCCGGCGGGCAACGGCAGAGAATCGCCATTGCCCGAGCCCTGGTGCTAAAACCGGCGTTGATTTTGCTGGACGAGCCGACCTCGGCTCTGGACCGCACCGTGCAACGCCAAGTGGTTGAACTGCTGCGCTCACTGCAAAGCAAGTACAACCTGACGTATCTGTTTATCAGCCATGACCTGGCTGTGGTGAAAGCGCTGAGCCACCAGTTAATGGTGGTCAAGCATGGCCAAGTGGTCGAACAAGGTGATGCGCAAGGTATCTTTGCCGCACCGCAACATCCCTATACACAGCAGTTGCTGGAGGCCGCTTTCCTGGCCCCGGCAACAGCCGAATAACCTGAAAGAGGAGCAACACATGGGTTTTCTCGCCGGTAAGCGCGTACTGATCGTCGGTGTCGCCAGCAAGCTGTCCATCGCATCCGGCATCGCTGCCGCCATGCATCGCGAGGGCGCTGAGCTTGCCTTCACTTATCAGAACGACAAACTCAAGGGTCGTGTCGAAGAGTTCGCACAAGGCTGGGGTTCGAGCCCTGAGCTGTGCTTCCCGTGCGATGTGGCCAGCGATGAAGAAATCGCCAAGGTTTTCGAAGAACTGAGCAAGAAGTGGGATGGCCTGGACGTGATCGTTCACTCCGTCGGCTTCGCTCCTGGCGACCAGCTGGACGGCGACTTCACCGAAGCCACCACCCGTGACGGTTTCCGCATCGCTCACGACATCAGCGCCTACAGCTTCGTGGCCCTGGCCAAAGCTGGCCGCGAGATGATGAAAGGCCGCAACGGCAGCCTGCTGACCTTGTCGTACCTGGGTGCCGAGCGCACCATGCCGAACTACAACGTGATGGGCATGGCCAAGGCTTCCCTGGAAGCTGGCGTACGTTACCTGGCCGGCTCCCTGGGCCCGGAAGGCACCCGCGTCAACGCTGTATCGGCTGGCCCGATCCGCACTTTGGCTGCATCCGGCATCAAGAACTTCCGCAAAATGCTGGCCGCCAACGAAGCGCAAACCCCGCTGCGTCGCAACGTCACCATCGACGAAGTCGGCAACGCTGGCGCCTTCCTGTGCTCGGATCTGGCGTCCGGCATCAGCGGCGAAATCATGTACGTGGACGGCGGCTTCAACACCACCGCCATGGGCAACATCGAAGAGTAATCTTCGCGCTTTAACAAGAAACCCGCCGATTGGCGGGTTTTTTTGCATGCAATTTCAGGGCTGGCGCAATTCAATGTGGGAGCGGGCTTGCTCGCGAAGACGGTGTACGACGCGACGAATATATCGTTCCAGATGACGCTTTCGCGAGCAAGCCCGCTCCCACAGGGATGTGTGTTCAACCTTCGATCTGCGTCAGACATCGGGCAAACAACTGCTGGATCGGTTGTGTACGCTGACTGTAGCGCTGTAGCAGAACGATCTCCCGATAGAACGTCAGTTCGCCTAGCGAGATGATCCTGACTTTCGCCCCATGCTCAAGCCAGAGCCCGGCCTTAGGAAGTAGAGAGACACCCAGCCCACACTCGACCATTTTCACAATCGCCTCCAGCTCATCGAGCTCCAGCGCGACCCGCACCTCAATCTGCTGCTCACGCAGAAAGCGCGTCACCAGACGTCCACCGAACGAGTTGCGGTCATAACGCACATGCGGATGCGTGCTAAGCAATTGCAGCGGGTCTTCGCCCTCAAGCTCCGGCGGCACGATCAACACAAAAGGCTCCTGGCGTATCAGTCGGGCAGACAGCTCTTTGGGCAACTCAAAGGGTGGCTTGATCAGAATCGCCAGATCGAGCTCTCCAGCGTCGACCTGACTCAACAGATTGAGTGACACGCCGGGCACCAGTTTCGGTTCGAGCAGCGGCGCCTGCTGCCGCAAACGCAGCAATGCCTGAGGCAGTAGACCAGTCTGGGCGGTTGCTACTGCGCCAATTCTCAATTCACCGCGAAACTCACTGACGTCGTCGCTGACCGCCATGCGCTGGAAGGTTTCAAGAATCTCCCGTGCCATCGGCAACGCCCGCTGCCCTGCCGCATTGAGAATGGCCTGACGTCCGGTACGGTCGAACAGACGAATACCCAGCGCCTGCTCCAGATTGCGCATTTGCGCGCTGACGGCCGACTGCGTGAGGCCAATGTGCATGCCGGCTGCGGCGAACGTGCCATAGCGAGTCACTGCAATGAAGGTTTTCAGTTCACGCAGCATGAGCGCCTCGATTGATCGATTTTATTTGAGCTGGAGGCAAAAATTATCGTCTTTTAATCAAAAATCACAAGACTAGAATCAGCTCAACTTCCCTGCCTTCGAGGCTTGATCATCATGCGTCTCTCCCCTTTTCATCTGGCCATCCCGGTTTATGACCTCGCCGCAGCGCGGCTTTTCTATGGCCAGGTGTTCGGCCTGGAGGAAGGACGCTCCAGTGAACATTGGGTGGACTTCAACTTTTTCGGCCACCAATTGGTCATTCACGAACACCCGAAAACCGCCACGCAGGAATCCGCCCACACCAATGCCGTGGACGGCCATGACGTGCCGGTTCCACATTTCGGCGTGGTGCTGTCGATGGATGAATGGGAGTCCTTGGCCGAACGACTCACGTCGCTGGGCACGCGCTTTGTGATCGAGCCAGGGATTCGTTTCAAAGGGCTGGTGGGCGAACAGGCGACGATGTTTCTGTTCGACCCGTGTGGTAACGCGCTGGAGTTCAAGGCGTTCAAAGACATCGAGCAGTTGTTCGCCAAGTAACCTTCAGCCCCATACCAGCCTGCGAGTGGATCCCGTCTAGCTCCCCGCCACCGGGCACGGGCCGCCCGCTGCTGCCCACAGCTTGAACTGGGTGACAAAAATATCGTGAGGCACGGGTACCGGCGTCCTGTTGCCGCCGGGACTCCAGCCCCAGAGCACCAGTTTGTCGTCGCTGACATGGCTGATCAGCGCGGCAAAATCACGGTCGCCGTTGCTCGAACGGTCCTTGATCATCTGGCACAGCCGATCAGCCGGCAGACCGATCCAGGCCATTTTGTGTGCAGCCGTTGGCAAGCCCCAATGCGGTGCACCGGGTGGCGCGTGAGGGCCGTAGCTGGCGGGCGGGTTAGTGTCGGCGTGGCAGGTTGCACACGGCAGACCCGCCGAACCCTTACCGTCCGTACCGCGAACCACGTTCATGCCATGCGGTTTGCCGGCATCGAACTGCAAGGGCGAGTCACCGGGGATATGGCAGTTCTGGCAGCGCGGGCTCTGGAACACCTTCTGCACCGTGGCAAACGCCGCCAGTGCGGCTTGATCGTCGGCAAACAGATCCGAAGTGTAGCCGCCACCCTCGAGCAACAGCAGCGCGCCCAGAAACAGGTGTCGCCTCATCTCAAACCCCCGCCAGTTGCAAGGGCAGTTCACGCAAGCGTTGCCCGGTCAGGGCAAACACCGCATTGGCCACCGCCGGAGCCGTCGGTGGCACCCCGGTCTCGCCGATGCCGCCCGGTTTGTCGGTGCTGGGCACAATGTGCACCTCGACCACCGGCATTTCATTCAGACGCAACACCTGAAAGTCGTGGTAATTGGACTGCACTACCTGCCCGTCCTTGAAGGTCAGCTTGCTGTGCAAGGCGAACCCCAGGCCAAAGGTGATGCCCGATTCCATCTGCGCGGCGATGCTCGCCGGGTTCACCGCAATCCCGCAATCGACCGCACAGACCACCCGGTGCACGCGAATCTTCAGGTTGTCCTGAGACACCTCGGCAACCTGTGCAACGTAACTGCCGAAAGACTCATGCACCGCCACGCCCAACGCGTGCCCCGCAGGCAACGGCGCCTTCCAGTTGGCCTTCTCCACCGCCAGGTTCAACACCCCCAGATGTCGCGGATGCTCCTTGAGCAAGGTCCGCCGGTACTCCACCGGATCCTTGCCGGCCGCCGTGGCCAGTTCATCGATCAATGACTCGACGACAAACGCCGTGTGAGTGTGCCCCACCGAGCGCATCCAGAGCACACTGATGCCGGTTTTCGGCGAATGCAGATCGACCAGATGGTTGGCCAGGCGCTTGATGTACGGGCTGTCGGCCACGCCTTCGACCGAGGTGGCATCGACGCCGTTCTTGACCATCGTCGCTTCGAATGAAGTACCCGCCATGATCGATTGCCCGACCAGTACGTGCTGCCAGGCCTGGGGCATGCCTTTGGCGTCCAGGCCAATGCGCGCCTTATGGAGGAACGCCGAGCGGTAGTAACCACCGCGTATATCGTCCTCCCGCGACCAGACGGTTTTCACTGGCGCGCCAGCGGCTTTGGCGACTTGCACCGCTTCACTGACAAAGTCCGAGGTCGGATTGGCTCGACGGCCAAAACCACCCCCGAGGAATTCGGTATGAATCTCGACCTGCTCGGGTTTGAGCCCGGTGATTTTCGCCGCGACCATTTGGTCCAGTGTCTGGAATTGGGTGCCAGTCCAGATCTCGCACTTGTCCGGGGTAATTTTTACCGTGCAGTTGAGCGGCTCCATCGGTGCATGAGCCAGGTAGGGAACGCTGTATTCAACATCAATGGTCTTCACCGCCTTGCTCAACGCAGCACTGATGTCGCCCGCCTGGCTGGCCGGGGTACCGGGGATCGCAGCGAGTTTGCGGAAGGTTTGCAGCAAGGCGTCACTGTCGAGCCCGGCGTTGGGCCCAAGATCCCAGTCGATTTTCAGCGCATCGCGGCCGAGTTTCGCGGCCCAATAGTGATCGGCCACCACCGCTACGCCCGTCGGCACCTGCACGACTTTATGCACGCCCGGCAGTGCCAGTGCCGCCGCGCCGTCGAATGATTTGACGCTGCCACCGAACACCGGCGAGCGCGCGACCATGGCCGTGAGCAGCCCATCGAACTGCACGTCCATGCCAAATTTCGCCTGGCCGGTGATTTTTTCCGGAGTATCCAGGCGTTTGGTCGGTTTGCCGATGATCTTCCAGTCCTTGGCCTCCTTGAGTTTGATCGACGCCGGATCCGGCACCGGCAGCTTGCCGGCGTCATTGGCCAACTCACCGTAAGTGGCCCGCTGATCACCGGCGATCACCACGCCCGGTTCGGTCCGTACTTTAGAGGGCGCGACGTTGAAGCGCTTGGCGGCGGCCTCGATCAACATCAAGCGTGCGGCCGCGCCGGCCTGACGGTAGCGGTCGAACTCCATCCAGGTCGAGGTCGAGCCGCCGGTGATCTGTATTCCACCGAAAGCCGGCAAACCATAATCGGCCGCCGATGCCGGTGCATGCTCGACGCGGATCTTCGTCCAGTCGGCATCCAGTTCTTCGGCAATCAACATGGTCAGGCCGGTCCAGATCCCCTGCCCCATCTCGGAGTGCCCCAAGAGCACGGTCACGCTGCCATCGGGGGCGATGCGCAGAAAAGCGTTGGGTGCGAACACCGCGTCCGGCGTCGACGCAGCCTGCGCGAAGCGATTGCTCCCCGGAATGACGAACGCCACCACCAGACCTGCGCCGAGCACGGCGCTGCTTTTCAGAAAATCACGGCGAGAGGTATCGATCACTGCGCTCATCGTCATGCCTCCTTGATTTCGGCTGCGCGTTTGACCGCCGCACGAATTCGCGGGTAGGTCCCACACCGACAGATATTGCCCGACAGTGCCTGATCGATATCGCTGTCGCTCGGCGACGGGATTTTCGCCAACAAAGCCGCCGCCGACATGATCTGCCCCGACTGACAGTACCCGCATTGCACCACGTCAATCTCAGCCCAGGCGCGTTGCACCGGGTGCGAACCGTCGCTCGACAGGCCTTCGATGGTGAGAATCTTTTGCCCGTTGGCGACAGCCGCCGCCGGAGTAATGCAGGAGCGTAACGGCGCACCGTCGACGTGCACGGTGCAGGCGCCACACTGCGCCATGCCGCAGCCGAACTTGGTGCCGGTCAAATGCGCGACATCGCGCAATACCCACAACAGCGGCATGTCTCCGGGCACTTCCAGGGGTTGGTCTTTGCCATTGATGTTGAACGTCAGCACGGCGATCTCCTCAGGAACTCACGGTGTCCTTTCATGGCGTCACTGTGGCAACGAGTGCCTACGCGCGCCTCGGTTATCCATTCAGCTAAGCGCAATTTTCCCAAGGCCTTGATTTGCGCGACCACCGGTCACAAAAAAGGGCCACTTGCGAGGAAGCAGCCCTGTGTTTCAAACCACCAACCGACCTACACCCTCGGCCCCAGCAAGATCCGGGTGTAGCGCAGCAAAAACAGTGCAAACGCGACGCACCATAACAACGCCGAGATTGCCAACCCATTACTGGTGAACGGCACGACAAAGACCCGACAGATCCCGGCAAGCAGCAACAAGGCAAAGCCCAGCACCGCGGCCTTCGGCGGTTGCAGCAGGCGCCCGGTATGACCGAGACTGACTCGCGCAATCATCGCCAGAACCAACCCGCCAACACCACCGACCGCCAGCGAATGCGTGGCCAGGCTTTGTTGCGGTATCACGCCGAGTTGCCACAACGCCATGGCCAGCGCCGCGATCAGCAGCCAGGCATACGCCAGATACAACGACCAGAGCAGCGGCACGCGCCAGATGCCGCTGTCGTACCAGCGCCACAAGCGAATCAAGTGCAAACCGCTGATCAACAAGTACAACGCCGCCAGCCAAGGCCCTGGAGTGTCGTTGAACCCCGCGCCGATCATCAACGCCGCCAGCAGGCTCGCAATCAACAGCGTTTTGGTTTGCAGTGGTTGCGCCGTTGATCCTTGAGGGCGGCTCAAGCCACGCTGGATGAAGAATGGAATCACCCGCCCACCGATCACGCTCATCAGCGCTGCGACCAGCCATAACGCCGCCAGCACACCGCGACGCTGCAAGGCGATGTCGCCCTGAGCCATGCCCCACAACGTCAGCAACTGACATCCGGCCAACAAGCTGATCATCAGCAGAATCGGGTAGTTCTCGCGTTTACGTGCGGCGATCAGGTCGCGGCCCAGAACCACTACCAACAGCGGCAGAAATGGCACTTGTAACGCCAGTAACCAGGGAGCGGAAAACGGCATCAGCCAGGCCAATCGCGCAACCAGCCACACCAGCAGCAACCCCAGCAGCGGCCAGCCGGACAATCCAGGACGGCCAGTCCAGTTGGACACGGCGGTCAGCAGGAAACCGCCGATGATCGCCGAGGCAAAACCGAACGGCATTTCATGCCTATGCCACGCGAGCATCCCGCCAATCGGTTGCGAGCCGGGCAAATGTCCGTAAAGCCATAAGCCCCAGACCGCCAGCGCGACACAGGCAAAGGCTGCGCCGACAAGGAAGAACGGTCGAAACCCCAGACTCCAGAGTGGTACGTGCTTGATCGATAGCATCTCAGGCCACCGCGCCGACAACACCGACGCCCAGCAAGACAAGCCCGAGGCCAAGCACTTTGCTCGACAGGTGCAGAAGATTTTGAGGGCTGCTGAAAAGCTCGAACATTTTGGCGTACTCCTGAATCGGTTCAGTTGTACGTATTACCTATCAAGTCGCGTGCCAGCTTTTAAAGCCCGATAAAACAGTACCCCGCAGTATTTATAGTCAATATGACTCAAGCACAAATGAGTCTAAATGACACTATTGATTGTCATTATGACTACTTCCGACATCCAGTCTCTTTTGCCTTGTCGATTGACGGTAACTCCAGACGACCATCGGCTGACTACGCTAATAGTCCAGCGTGATCACTCGTAGAGGAAAACCTTCATGTCCCGCATTCAGAAACTTACGCCCTGCCTGTGGTTCGATGATCAGGCCGAAGCTGCCGCGCAGTTCTACTGTTCGGTGTTCGAACACTCGACCATTACCGCTATCACCCACTATGGCAAAGCCGGTTTCGAGTTCCATGGCAGGCCCGAGGGTTCGGTGATGACCGTCAGCTTCGTGCTGGATGGCCAGACGTTTACCGCACTGAATGGCGGCCCGGTGTTTCGCTTCAACGAGGCCATTTCGTTTCAGGTCAACTGTCACACGCAATATGAGGTCGATCACTTCTGGAATGCGCTGTCCGCCGGCGGCGACAAACAGGCCCAGCAATGTGGCTGGCTCAAGGACAAGTTCGGCCTGTCCTGGCAAATCGTGCCCGTCGCGCTGATGGAAATGATGACCGACAGAGACGCCACGAAATCCCAGCGCGCCATGCAGGCGATGTTGCAGATGAAGAAAATCGACATCGCCACACTTGAGCAAGCCTTTAATGGCGAGAGCTAATACACTCCCATACTGGACTGCCAAAGGACGCTTGCAGATGAAACACGCCATTGCCAAAGATGCCGACAAGGCCCCACGCTTCTGGCGCGATGACTCACTGCCCTTCATCGAAGCCCGCTCCATCGCCGACGGCCGCGAAGTCTGCTACGCCCGACATTCCCACGAGCACTTTTCCATCGGCGCGATCACCGCCGGGCGCAGCACCTATATCCATGAACAAGCCACGTTTGAAGTCGGCACCGGCACCGTGGTGCTGATGAACCCCGGCGATGTCCACGCCTGTAACCCGATCGACGATCAGCCGTGGTCTTACCGTATGCTGTATATCGATACGCCGTGGCTGACCGACCTTCAGCATCAACTGGGGTTCAGCGCAGAGCTGGACTTTCGACGTTTCGCCATCACCCACTGCGACGATGCCGGGCTGTTTAGCGGGCTCAATCAGCTGTATGAGGTTCTGCTCGACGAACAACTGGAGACGCTGCAAAAACACAGCGCCGCCGTAGCGTTTTTTACCGAGGTGCAGCTAAAGTTCAATCCGGCGGAACTGACCGTTCGCGAGCCCAACGTCAAGCTGGAACGAGCGGCCGATTACATCCGCGACAACTGCACCCTGTCGCTGAAACTCGAAGACATCTGCGACGCGGCAGATCTGTCGGCGTCGTACCTGATCCGCGCTTTCAAGCAGCATTACGGCATGACGCCCCATGCGTTCCTGGTGAACCGGCGCATCCAGTTCGCCCGCAGCCAACTACGCCGGGGCAAGCTGATTGCTGACGTGGCGCTGGAAGCCGGGTTCTCCGATCAGGCGCATTTTCAGCGAGCGTTCAAACAGCATCTGGCAGCGACGCCAGGGCAGTATCGCGGCTGAAGCCTGACATCTAGGGCAGCAGCAGATAACCCGCGCTGATCGCCAGCAATGACGCCATCAACCGGTTGAACAGCCGCATGCCGCCGGCATTGCTCAGGTGCTGCCGCAGAAAGGTCCCGGCATAGGCCCAGCAGGCTACCGACAGGTAGCAGACCACCAGATACACCGCCGCAAACTGCCAGACCAGCCGCGCCTCGCCGTCGGCGACAAACGCCCCCATCCCCGCGACGCAGGCCAGCCAGGCTTTAGGATTGAGCCACTGCATCAGCGCGCCGTAGAACATCGTCGGCGCCTGCCCTGAATCGCCCGCGCTGAGCCGACCATCGTCAGTGGCGAGTTTCCAGGCCATGAACAGTAGAAACACCACCCCGAACAACTGCACCACCCGAGTCAGCGAAGGCCAGAGCTGCAGTAATTCGTGCAGGCCCAATCCCATCAACACCAACAACAGAACAAAGCCCAGCGTCGCACCCGCTACGTGCCGTTGACTGGCGCGAAAGCCGTACTGCGCGCCCGAACTCAACGCAACGATGTTCACCGGCCCTGGGGTGATCGACGACGCCAACGCAAACGCGGCCATGGAAATGATCAAACTCATTACACACCTTCTTCAATAACTTCGGGACATCCCGGCGCTCAAGGTAGGAGAACGCCGATACGCCTGTATTGAAGAAAAACACCCCGTGCAGCCCTCGACATTTCAGATCGAACGCGTCGGTCACACAGGTGTCATTAATAGTAATGGGATCGCGGCCTCTGACCCTCCACCTCTGAATGGGCAGCGAGTCCAGACAGTGCAGAGTCACCGATATGGATGTGGCAAGTGACCCTCGCGCTACGCCGAAATCATTGCGAAGGAGATCCAACGATGGTGACTCACTATAAGACTGCCGGGCATCTGGCCTGCGGCCGCCATGGCAGCAATCTCACGTCTACGACTGAATTTGCCCGCGTCAAATGCCGTAGCTGCCGTAATACCGATGCGTTCAAGGACGCCCGAAAAGACGCTCGCAACGCTGCACGCCGAGCGGCGCGCAGAGCCAAAGTCGCACATGCTTCGATTGACTGGCGCACGTCCTGGATCAAAAGACTCAGCGACATGCCGGGCCAGCAACGGCTCCCACGGGGATTTAGCGGCCAGCCCTACGTTTAGGGTGGTGAACACACCTTCAGAGGAACGCCGATGGTTGCCATCGGCGTATCCGGTTTGCGAATTACCAAATCAGTCGTGCTGCAACAGCCCCGAACTGTATTCATTGAAGTTGTTGCCGAGCGCGCTGCCACCAAAGCTCATCTTGTTGGTGCCACGGCCGTCGAACTGATGGCAGTCTTCTGAAAAACAGGTGCTGGTGGTCATCACGCCAGAGCAAGCGCTCAACAACAACGTGCCGGCGATCAAAAATGCTTTGACGAGGTTCAACTTCATTTTTCCGTTCCCCTTGGCTGGAAGCGAGACGATGCACGATTCTGGATAACTATCCTACGCCGCCCCACCACCAGAAACATAATGAAACATTACCAGTGAACAGCATGAGTTTAGCTTCTGGAGAAGCGTCATCCATTGACAACCCACCTCCAGTTGGGTAAATCGGTTCACTCTTCCGACTTCAAGAGCTCGCCATGGATATAGCAGCCATCCCGTTCGGCACAACCGACTGGTCGACCATCGAACCCACCGTCCACGCTGGTGAACACGGCAGCGCCTATTGGCGCACCTGCCAATTCGGTGCAATACGCGTGCGAATGGTCGAATATACCGCCGGTTACCTGGCAGACCACTGGTGCTCGAAGGGCCACATCCTGCTGTGCCTTGAAGGCGAACTGCACACCGAACTCGAGGATGGCCGCCAATTTGTGCTTAAACCCGGCATGAGTTATCAGGTGGCGGATAACGCTGAGCCTCACAGGTCCTCGACGGTGACGGGGGCGAAGCTGTTTGTGGTTGATTGACCTCGTCTCGCAGGCTAAAAACAAAAGGGGCGGACTTATTTGAAAAATAAATCCGCCCCCTTCTTTCCTACTCTTGAGACTTAAGCCTGAACCAAATTGGAGATCTTCACGTCCGGATCGACGTCAGCCTCGTAGTCCACCCCTTCGATCCCAAAACCGAACAAACGCAGGAATTCCGCCTTGTAACCGGCAAAATCGGTGAGTTCGTAAAGGTTGTCATTGCTGACCTGATCCCAGAGCTGCTTGACGCGGTCCTGGACTTCAGGCGCCAATTCCTTGTAATCCGCGCGCAGACGCCCTTCTTCATCCATGACGGGAGGATGGCCGAACAAGCTGTCTTTGTAGAGCGCGTAGACCTGCTCGATGCAGCCTTCGTGTGTGCCCTGCTCTTTCATGACCTTGAACAACAAGGACAGATACAGCGGCATGATCGGGATCGCCGAACTGGCCTGGGTCACTACCGCTTTCAATACCGAGACCCGCGCATCGCCGCCCAGATCCGCCAATCGCTCACGAATACTCAGGACTTTCTGATCCAGGTCCTTCTTGGCCGCGCCAATGGAGCCATTCCAGTAAATGTCGTGCGTCAGCTTTTCGCCCAGGTAAGTGAACGCAGTGGTTTTCGCCCCCTCGGCCAGAACGCCCGCTTCGTGCAGGGCGTCGATCCACATCTGCCAGTCTTCGCCACCCATGACTTTGACGGTACCGTCGATTTCTTCCTGGGTCGCTTCGGCCAAGGTGGTCACGTTGACCTCTTCCTTGTCGGTATTCAGGCCGCGCTGGGTAACCGACTTGCCGATCGGCTTGAGCGTCGAGCTGTAGACTTCACCGGTTTTCGGATCGGTACGACGCGGTGCGGCGAGGCTGTAGACCACCAGGTCGATCTTACCCATGTCGCGCTTGATGGTCTCGATGGTCAGGCGCTTGACTTCATCGGAGAACGCATCACCGTTGATGCTCTTGGCGTAGAGGCCTTCTGATTCGGCAAACGAGTGAAAAGCGGCGGTGTTGTACCAACCCGCGGTACCGAGTTTGCCCTCAACACTTTCACGCTCGAAGAACACACCCAGTGTCTTGGCACCGCAACCAAAAGCCGCCGTGATGCGTGCAGCAAGTCCGTAGCCGGTCGATGCACCAAGCACCAGGACATTCTTTGACCCATCGGTGATCTGTCCTTGTGCACGGACATAGTCGATCTGATTCTTGACGTTGGCTTTGCAGCCAGTGGGGTGGGTAGTCACACAAACAAAACCACGAACGCGCGGTTTAACGATCATAAATATCTCCCTCTTCCAAGATGCCGAGAGCCAACACTGGCTATAAAAGTCATAGACGCTGGGAAAACCGAAGCGTCACGGTGGTGGGCCTATTCATCGACCTCACTGCCCGGGCCTATCGCGAATCCAGCGCATACCCTCGATGATTTGAGCAGCTGCTTCCAGTCCGAAATTGGCATTATTCAAAAACAACCTAGCATGGCGCGGTGACATTCTGGACGAACCCGTTTCCATTGCTAGCGTTATCCGTAGAAACACATCAGGTCGTCAGGAGAAGTCCGGTGAGTAAGCCCATGGAAGAGCCTTATGGTAGTAGGCGCAGGACTTATCTGTTCAAAGAGTCGCACCTGAGACCACGGCAACGGGTCCTGCTCCTTGCGCTGATTCTGTTGTTCATCAATGGTGTCGGTCGGTTGTTCATGGTGGAAGTGGTCGGACTTGATGGCGCAATCCTGCAGCTTGTGGTGGTACTCGCCGCTTTCGCCACGGTGATCTGTGGCGCCCCACTCATCATGTTTCTGAGCCTGGGCTGGTTTACCCGCTACAGCGAATTCCAGAACAGCTTGAAGGGTGGCGCTCTGGCTGCCTATCTGCAACGCTTCTGGTCGCCCAGTCTCATCCATTCGCTTCAGGACGAAGGAAAGCTGAGCCAGAACGGTTCAGTGGATGATTGGAGAGCATGCTCCGACAAGAACCCGGAACTGTGCGAGCGTTTGTTTGCGCGGATCTACCATGAGCAATATGGATTGGTGCCGTTTATTGTGCCGTTCATCATTCTGTTGTTGGTGGCTTATGCCGCGGCAGCCTTGGTCGCCTCCAACTATGTCATCCCGAACTGCGACCACACGCTTCAAGTGGCTTGCGTGTATAAGCTTGGGATTCCACTGCTGGTTAGCTCCCTGGCGGGTGCTTTCATGTTTGTCGTCAGCGACTCCGTCCTCAGTATCCGACGCAAGTCACTGAACATTTCCGATGTGTATTGGTACTCCCTGCGCCTGTTTCTATCCATTCCTCTCGCATTGGTGATCGCGAATGCCGGCGGTGGAGATGGCCCACATATCGTCACCGCCTTTGCTTTGGGTACCTTGCCGGTAGATCCACTCATGAAGATCGTGCGAAGAATGGGCTTTCCCCAACTCACCGACCAGGACAAGCGGGACGGCAGTTCAGACAAGTTGCTTGTCCTTGAAGGCGTGACACTACCTGTGGTTGCGACGCTGGAGTCAGAGGGCATTAACTCAATCGAGCAGGTTGCCGCGGCTGATCCGGTATTGCTCTCAATCCGCACCGGATTCCCCTTCAGGTTCACATTGCGTTTGGGCTCTCAGGCCATCGTGCGGCGCCATCTGGGGGAAAACGCGGCCAGGCTACTTCCGGTGGGGCTTGCAGATGTCGTCCCTATTTACCTGCTGGTACGGGCACTCGATACCCCAGCAGTGCCAACCGAAGACTCCGCCGAAAAGTACGACGGACCGTTCCCGCGGATTGAGACACCCGATCTGATCGTCCAGAACGCAGCCATCCGCCTGTTCCCCGATGACAATGACATGCAGCGTCAGGCCATCACCCGAATGAAATTTCGTCAAATTGCAGCCGAAGAATATACGGTGATGCTGGCACGGATAACGCCACCAGATACCGGGTTATAACGGCAGGACGAGCGTCATTTACGCGCCAACTTATACCTGACGCACTCTTCATAGAAGCTCTGCCGGACAGCCTCGGGCTTGAACCGCGATTTGCTGTCGTAGGTTTGCTCGGTAATGCCCAAGGCCATCATTCGCATCCACCCCTTGCTGAACTTGTAAGCCTGTATCTTCTGGCGAGCGGCATACAGTGAGATCCCCGACAGCTTGAGCTCCTGGGCTCTTGCGGCGGTACCCGCCCCCCAGCTGCACATAAACCGATCATTGGGCATCAGCTCTTTGGCCTGGACAGAGACTGCAACGCTCGCCAGTACAAACGAGATCAGCATGATCAATAGATTCCGCATTTGCATTCCGCCTAACCACCTGAAAATAAAGTGATTTTGGCGATAACTTTGAGGTTTCGGGGCCAGCAAAATGCCTTCTATCCGGCTTTGCGGAGATGACTTTTGATGAGGTACGGATTATTGCGGCTGAAATGTCTGAAGGTAGGCCAACAGGTTTTCGATCTTTTCCGGATCGCTGATACCCCAAAAAATCATGCGGGTCCCGGGGACTACTTTTTTTGGAGCTTCGATGTAGGCGGCCAGCGTTTCGCGGGTCCAGACAACGCCTGATGATTTCATCGAGGAAGAGTACTGGTAGTCCGTCGTACTTCCAGCATGGCGTCCAAAAATGGCATTGAGCTGCGGACCAAAAGAACCCCGTGCCGAACCCCCGACTTGATGGCAGCCGCCGCATATTCGGTTAAATAGTTTCTCACCCGCTTCAGCATCGCCGGCCGCTTCTGCTTGCGTACTGAATACTCCTGTATTGAGCATTAAGGCGAAGGTTAGTACTGCGGCTTTCTGCATGTTCTGCTCCAGATCAGGTGTTGCTTACAGCTTTGAAGAACTACAGCTTGCTCTGTGGCCGCTATCACCAGGATTTACGGTCCACGAGGGGGCATGAAACCCTATGAATTGAGGGTTCATTCCTGCGTTCGATCAAGTGCTGAGCGGCACGGCGGCCCATTTCGTAATACGGGAGTTGCACGGTACTCAGCGGTGGGTAGAACAACTCGGCAACGCCGATCATATTGTCGTAGCCAAGTACGGCCACCTCGGCGGGAATGCGCAGACCGCGACTGAGCAGGTATTGATAAGCGACCAACGCAATGCGATCGTTGCCACAAATAAGCAGATCGAAGGTCGGCTTTCCATCCGACTCGCGCAATTGCTGTTCCAGCGCTACAACCGTTTCCTCATAGGCGTCATCGGTCGACAGGTTGTATTGGGGAACACTGTTCAGGGGTACACCGGACTCTGCGAGGGCGCGAACCAATCCTTGCTGGCGCAACTCCCAGGCGAGACTGCTTTGCGGCAGGTTGATGCACAACGGATGCCGGTAGCCACGCTTCAGCGCCTGCCGTACGGCTTGGTACTGACCGTCTTCGTCATCGGGTACGTAACAGGCCACGCCTGGCTCTGAACTCATGCAGTTGCTGAGTACCAGCGGCAGGCTGCGGAGCACCTGGGGAATCTCGACGGTACGAAGCTGCATGGCACTGAAGATGATCCCGTCGGGCTGATGCGACAGCATCAGGTCGATGGTTTGCTGACTCGGCGGAGCCTCGAACACGTTGAGAATAAAGACGTTCCAGCCGTTTTCTCGTGCGGTGCGCTCCATTGAAAGCAGCATTTCTACGGCGAAGGGGGTTGTCGCGGTATCAAGCGCAAAGACTCCAATGGTCTTGCCACTGGAGTGACCGCCACGGATCTTGCGCGCAGAAAGGCTGGGAACGTATCCCAGGGCCTCGACCGCTTGACGAACTTTCGTCAGAGTTTCCTGATTCAGTTTTTCCGGGGTGTTGAGCGCCCTGGAAACGGTCATGAAGGAAACCCCCGCCAGCCGTGCGACATCTTTAACTGAAGCCATTCGCGGGTGCCATTGCTTGTCTGGCCGGGCATCATGTCATGCTTGGTAAAAGCATGACAACACGATGCCGGGCAGCAGGCCGCACGGATGGTATACGGGGGTGCTCAGAGCTTGAGATCGGCCAGGTTCCAGACAGAGGTCTCTGCGAACACCCCCGCTCCGTTGACCGCGAAAGCGCTGACAACAAGGCTGTCGGGCCGTGGATAAATCCGGCTGCTCAGACTATGCGCGCCGTCGTCGACGAAAACCTCAATGGACGAGCGATCGAGAAAAATTCGCAATGCGATCTGCGTTTGTTCTGGTGTCACAGGTACGCTACGGACACCGCTCACGCCAGCTCCCGAGTATTGTCTGTCGAGTACCAGGCGGCGGGCCATGGCATCGAAATACAGCAATGTCCGTTCCTGCTGGTCCTCGCTACAGCGCAGCGCCAAGCCAAAGCGCTCGGCTGTGCTGCCGGCCAGGTCCAGTTCGAGCTCAAACTCCAGCAGAGCACCACGAACTTCAAGTGTACGGCTCTGCGACTCGACCTTCCCTATGTCCAGCGTTTGTCGTGACTGCCGTAGCGCTGTCAGCTCACGTGCCGGACGCATGCGTAGCCGGTCGCCGTCGCGGCTCACTTCTCGCGGCAACGACAGCGCCCCGCACCAGTGCTGTTCTTGACTCGGCATAGGGCTGTCCCACATGTCCATCCATGCCCAGAGCAAGCGGCGTCCGTCCGGAGCCAGCAGGGTCTGTGCGGCATAGAAATCGTGTCCGTGGTCGAGCTCGCGAAGCCTGCTGCTGTCGATGAAGCAACCGGAGTTGTCCAACTGGCCCAATCGATAACTGTTCTGAAATTTGTTCCAGTTGTCGTACCCACTGGGCTTCAGACCTTGCGGCGAGTACAGAAAAACGTCACATCCATCCAGTTCGAATACGTCCGGACACTCCCACATGTAACCGTCAGACTCGCGTTGGCCGTCCAGGGCACAGCCAAGGTAATCCCAATGATGCAGGTCATCGGAGCGATAGAGCAAAAGCTGCGGGTCGTTCCCTTGACGAGCGCCAAGCGCCATCCACCATTGGTCTGCGCGCCTCCAGACCTTCGGGTCGCGGAAATGCATGATGTCCGGATGCGGTGGCGTTTCGATCACAGGCCCATGCTTGGTGAACGTGATGCCATTCGTGCTGCTGGCCAAGCACTGGACCTGGTGAATTTTTTGGTCATTGCCCGGCTCCCCTAACCAGGTGTGCCCAGTGTAGATCAGATAAAGCGTATCGCCGGCAACGACAGCCGACCCTGAAAAACAACCGTCTCGATCGTAGGTGTCGCTGGGAGCCAATGCGATGGGCAGGTGCTCCCAATGCACCAGATCGCTGCTCTTGGCGTGCCCCCAATGCATCGGCCCCCACTGCGCCGAGTAAGGGTGATGCTGGTAGAACACGTGGTATTCGCCTTGAAAAAAGACCAGCCCATTTGGATCATTCATCCATCCGGCCGGGGGCGACAGGTGATAGCCGAGGCGATAGTCGTTGCCGCGTTCGGGCAGTTTTTTTTCGATGGCGCGATGCGCTTCGTCCAGCAGTGCAGCGTGCATGGTTTGATCCTTACTAGGGTTCGTAACGGTTGGCTGATTGAGCGATAGCAGGCAGCTCTATCGAATCAAGAGCTCTTGCCCGGGATGATTGGCGGGCCGGGTCCGCGCGTAACAACGACCATGACAGCAGCAGGCAACTGCCTACCAGGCCAGCCATCAGTACATAAACGCTCGAGAAGCCAACATGGTCGTAGCCGTATCCCACCAGCGGCGACAGCAGCATCGCGGTCAATTGCTGGGCGAACTGGAACCCCACCAGGTAGATCGAGGCCGACAGCCGCGAATCAAAATTGAAGGAAATGTATTTGAATACCGAGACCAGCAGTATCGGGACTTCAAGGGCGTGCAACATCTTGCAGGCGGCGATGGTCCAGGCTTCCGTTGCCAGCCCGGAGCCAAGAATACGGACGAACATGATGCTGCCCGCCAGTATCAATCCATACTTGGCGCCTGTACGACCGACCACCCATGGCGCGAACAACATCAAGACGGCCTCGAGCAGAACCTGGGATGAATTCAGGTAGCCATAGGCTCGGGTGCCCTCCTCCGGGGTTGGGAAAAACGAGGAGAAATACACGGGGAACTGCTGTTCGTAGATCATGTAGATTCCACAAACCCCGGTCAGGTACAGGCTGAATGCCCAAAAGCGCGGCAGTGTCAGCAACTTCCAAAGATCGTTCAGCCGCACCGGCACAGCCGCTTCGCCACCCGCTTGCGCTTCTGGTTTGTTGAACCGCTTCAGATCCAGGCGGAACAGGATCAGCAAGAACACGACCCCAGCGGCGCTGCTCATGTAAAACGCAATGTCCGGGTCAATGTTGAAGACCACCCCGACGACGCCCGTCGCACTTGCCCAACCCAGCGAACCCCACATTCTGGTGGTGCCAAACTCGAAGCCCGCGTGACGCGACAGTCGCTCCGTATAGGACTCGATGACGCCCACTCCCGCGAGCATGGAAAACGCCAGGAAAGCCGCGCCGACCACGGCCCCCAACACCACGTTCTGGGCCAACAGGTTGGCGTATACGTAGATCGCAAATGGGGCCGAGGCGCAGAGCAGTACACCAATCCATACCAGCAGTTTTTTCGACAGGCCGAGCCGATCCTGGAGAGCGCCATAGAACGGTTGAATCAGCAGTGCCGCAATGGCGTTGGCGGCAAAAATAAACCCGGTTTCCGTTCCATTCAGACCGATGACTCGATGAAGCCATATCGAGAACAGCGAGTAGCTGGATGACCACGAAAAAAAGAAAAAAAACAGCAAACCACTGATGAGCCAGTACTCACGTTTGACTGATAGCTGCATGTGACGACCCTCTTGTTTTTATTTAAGTTAACGTTAACATCGCAATGCATTACGCGTCCTCTCCCTGCTCGCTGTCAAGTGGTACCGAGTGACAAGGGTGGGGATAAGGACCTGTTCAAAAGGTCTTTGCAGTACCCGAATACAAAAACAAGAGGGTTACCTATGAGTGCTGTGGTCTGTCGGCCCTTGGCTGGCTTTTCCTTGCTTTTTCTCTCCACTCAACTGCTCGCCGCGCCGGCGCAAAGCATCGAAGAACGTCTTGCCAGACTTGAAGCCAGAACCTCCGTCGCCGAGGCCCGTGTCTTGGTGGCCGAAGCTGACGCAGCCCGATTGCGCAAGGAAGTCGAGCAACTCAATAAGCAAATCGCCATCCCTCCCCCGATAACCGAGTCTTCAGCTTCAGTCAGTTCGACCGAGCCTCTGAGCGATGGCTTCACCTTTGGTGGATATGCCCGATCCGGGATAATGACCAACGGATCAGGTGCCGGTCATGGCGGCCCCTATGTGACCCCCGCCGGCTCCGTAGGTGGGGCCGTTGGCAGGCTTGGCAATGAAGTCGATACCTACGTGGAGGCGAAGTTTTCAAAGACAAACCAGGCCAGCAACGGTACGCGCTCCAAATACACGCTGATGCTCGCCGATGGGGTGGAAACGCCTAACGACTGGACGGCGGCTGAGAGCTCGCTCAATGTGCGGCAGGTTTACGCCGAGCTTGACCATCTGGCTTCCTTTCGCGATAGCCCTCTGTTACGCGATGCAACCCTGTGGGCTGGCAAGCGCTTTGATCGGGATAACTACGACATCCATTGGCTCGACAGAGGGATCGTGTTCCTTGCCGGGACCGGTGGCGGTATCTACGACGTGCGTCTGACCGATGACTGGCGCATCAATGCATCGCTGATGAGCCGTTCCTATGGCGACTTCGGTACTGAGGAAAACAAGGACATCAGGAGCTATGTTGCCACCCTCAATCAATTTTTCGATGAGGGTCGCTGGCAAATCATGCTCAATGGCATTTCCTCGGGCCAGAACGATGCCAGCCTGAACGAGAAGAGCAAACAGGCATTCGCCACAGATACCCGGGTGAACAAGGCAGGGTTCAGCCCTGCCGAAAGCGGTTCGCATGGCATGCTCGCCTACCATCGGCCAGACTTTTTCGGCCGTGAGGGCTACTTCAAAGCTGCGCTGCTGTATGGCAAGGGTTTGGGGGCGGAGGTCAACAGCATCGGTGCCGATGGCGACCTGCTGGACGAGGCTCAGACAGTGCGACTGGCGCTCTATGGCCATACTCGCCTGAATCAGGATTGGCGCATCGCACCCGCGATGATTGCCGAGCACAGCAAGGATCGCTATGTCCCCGGCGACGACTATCGCTATGTGACGCTCAACCTGCGCTTGGCCAACGAACTGACCAGCAACTTCGAAATGCAATATGAGCTGAGCTGGCAGACGATGGACCTGAATGCGCTTGGCTATAAGGGCCGACAAACAGCCAATGGCGACTACTGGAAACTCACGTTCGCGCCCACGTTCAAGATGCAAACCGGAGACTTCTTCACTCGCCCTGAATTGCGCCTGTTTGCCACGTATATGAACTGGTCCAGGGACCTCGATAACTTTAGCGCCACAGACGACTTTGGTCAGAAGGGCTTCAAGTCTGGCGGGGTCTGGCAATTCGGAGTGCAGATGGAGACGTGGTTCTAGGAACCTTGGAAATACTGACCTCTCAGCTGTTGAGGTCTATATCGGCGACGCCGAGACCTCAACAAGACTTGAGCTGAACGCAATACCTCGCCTTTACACCCAGCGTCTGAACAGCACGCTGGCATTTACCCCACCGAAACCGAAACCATTGGAGAGTGCATAGTCCATGGGCAATTGCCTGGCTTGACCGCGAATCAGGTCAAGGCCTTCGGCGGCGGCATCAGGGTGCTCCAGATTGAGCGTCGCGGGAGCCACCTGATCGCGCAGCGCAAGGACAGTGAAGATCGCTTCAATACCTCCCGCAGCGCCCAGCAGGTGGCCCGTCGCGGATTTGGTCGAACTGATGGCCAGCTTACTATCCTTTCCGAACAGAGCCTTGATGGCCGAAAGCTCGCCATGGTCTCCCACCGGGGTTGAAGTGGCATGTGCGTTCAGGTGCTGAACCTGGGATGGCGCCACTCCGGCCTGGCGCAAAGCTTGTTGCATGGCCCGGCGGGCGCCGTCGCCATCTTCCGGGCCGGCGGTCATGTGATAGGCGTCGGCACTGGTGCCATAACCCACCAGTTCGGCGATTGGTTTGGCGCCGCGTGCCAGCGCATGCTCCAGCTCTTCTATAACCAGCAGGCCAGAACCTTCGCCCATGACGAATCCGTCGCGCGCCTGATCGAAGGGCCGGGAGGCGCGCTCTGGAGTGTCGTTGAAGTCGCTCGAGAGCGCCCGCGCCGCGGCGAACCCCGCCAGGCTGACTCTGTGGATGCATGCCTCTGCACCGCCGCAGAGCGCAACGTCGATTTCTCCCGCACGAATCATCCGGGCCGCGTCTCCGATGGCTTGGACGCCAGCGGCGCAGGCAGTCACCGGAGCCCCCAGTGGTCCCTTGAAACCGTACCGAATCGAAACATGGCCGGCGGCCATATTGCTGAGAAATGAGGGGATGGTGAAGGGCGACAGACGCCTGGGTCCCTTACTGTCCGTGGTACGCACGGCTTCAGCAATGGCGGGAAAACCTCCAACACCGGACCCTATGATCGTTGCTGTGCGCTCCTGCGCCTCAAGTGTGCCTGGTGTCCAACCTGCCTGTGCCAGGGCCTCATCAGCGGCCGCCATGGCGAACAGAATGAAACGATCCATTTTGCGCTGCTCTTTGGGGGACAGCAGTTGATCTGGATCAAAGCCGGCTTCCGGGTCTTGCGCGCGGTCCGGGACCTGGCCGCCGATGCTGATCGACAAGTCGCCGATCAACTCCGGCGGCAACTGACGGATCCCTGACTGCCCAGCGAGCAGGCGTTGCCATATCTGCTCGACTCCGCACCCAAGTGGGGTCAGCGCGCCCATGCCTGTGACGACGATGCGTTTATTCATGACGGTCCAGCTCCTTCAGGTTATTGAGTGGTTATTGGCATATGGACGTAACTATCATCATGAAAGTAACATGCCGGACCGACAAATGTATGACCCCATCACAGGAGCCGCTCTATGCAGCGAAAAACACTGACCCATGCTGAATGCCCGGTCGCCCGCAGCCTGGAGCGAGTTGGCGAGTGGTGGAGTATTTTGATCATGCGCGATGCCTTGCATGGCCTGAGACGGTTCGACGAATTTTCCCGCAGCTTGGATATTGCCCCGAACATGCTCACCCGGCGCTTGAATTCCCTGGTGGAAGCCGGCCTGCTCGAACGTGAACCTTACAGCCAGCGTCCGCTGCGCTACCAATATGTGCCGACCGCCAAAGGCGAGGATTTTTGCGTGGTGCTCATGGCATTCGTGGCTTGGGGCAATCGCCATTACGCGCCGGAAGGGGAAAGTGTGCAGATCGTCGAGCGCGAAACCGGGCGACCGTTGCAACTGATGATGGTGGATATCGCTGACGGCCATCTGGTGCCTTTGGATCAATGCACAGTGCAGGCAGGGCCTGCCGCCAGCGTGGGCATGCGTCAGCGGCTGGGAAATAGAGTCTCTATGGCCTGATGTTGCCAGGTCAATTGCCTTCAGCCAGAGCATCCTCCCGTAAATGCTTGATGACCTGCTCGATGAAAACGCTGATCGCGCGCGGCACCTGTCGACGGCTGGGATAGACGATGTACAAGCCGTTGTTGAAGCGCCCGTGATCGGGCAAAACCTGAATCAGCCGCCCGGTATGCAAAGCCTCGCGCAAAATTGCCATCGGCAACAGGCAAATACCCAAGCCAGCAACGGCCGCCTTCAGCTGGGCGTGCGCGGTGTTGGCACTGATCCGGCCCGTCACCTCGACGCTGAGGGGCCCTTGTGGCCCGTCGAGATTCCAGGCGGTACGCGGTGCCTGCCTGGAGGGTCGAATGCATTCGTGCATCGCAAGCGCCTGCACCGTCTCCGGCGTACCGTGAGCCTGTAAGTAACCGGGGCTGGCCGCCAACACCTGGCTTCCGGTGCCGACCCTTCGCGCTACCAGGCTCGAATCTGGTAAATCGCCGCCTCTGATGGCGACATCTATCCCTTTGTCGATCAGGTCATCCCGGCTATCGCTGAGCAGAAAGTCCAACTGCACGCCCGGGTACTGCTGAAGGAACTCGGCTACCCAGTCCATCAGATAGACGTCGAAAAAATCGGCAGGTGCTGCTACCCGCACGGCGCCAGTCGGTTCCTGGCTCTCCCCTGCCAGATGGCGAGCCGCCTCTATCAAGTCATTGACCTGGACGGCACTGCGGTCGTGCAAGGATCGTCCTGCGTCGGTAAGCACCAGTTTACGTGTGGAGCGCTGCAACAAACGCACCCCCAAATGTTCTTCCAGCTGACTTACACGACGACTTAGGGTATTGGCGGGCATGCCCATGCGCCGCGCCGCGCCGCGCTGGCAAAACTGCCTGCCTGTACCACCTGAACAAACATCGCAACTTCATTGAGATCCAGCACCGCATTACTTCCATAAATGGACGGGTTCAAGCCAACTATAGCCGCTTATCAACGTATAACCGGCTGGATACGCTTGCCTTAACTTCGTAAAACTATTCAGCAAGGGTGCTATATGACACTTTCAACAACGACATCGAGTCCCCTCACCTCGCCTCGAAACCCTACCTCGCGCGAAATCAACCTGCGCACCCGAGGTCATGGGCACGGGCCCATTATTCGGCTCATGAGTCCCTCGGACCTGGGCCAGTTACTCAAGCCGTTTGTGTTTCTCGATCTGTTCGAAGCGGATGCCTCGTTCACTGGCAACATGCCGCTGCATCCTCATTCGGGGATCGCGACCATTACCGTGATCACTGAAGGCAACCTGCACTTTGACGATCCGGACGCAGGTTCCGGATTCATTGGCTACGGCGGAGTCGAATGGATGCGCGCAGGCGCGGGTGTCTGGCATGGCAAAGAAATGTCTGCCGGCACCTCGGCGCGGATCCAGGGGTTTCAGCTTTGGATTGCTCTGCCCGCTGACCTGGAAAGCGCACCGGTCGAGAGCCAGTACCTGGAAGCGCATGCCATCCCACAGGCTGGGCCGGCCCGCGTAATCCTCGGCGACTATCAGGGCATTCGCAGTCCTGTACGTGCGCCCTCAGGTGTGAATTATCTACTGGTCACACTGGCTGCAGGCCAAAGCTGGGAGTACCAGCCACCGTCTGGGCACGAGGTGCTTTGGCTCAGTGTCAGTCGGGGAGCGGTTCATTCGCCGGAGCTTATCCGGGCGGGAGAACTTGTCGCCTTCACGCCGGGTAACGGTACATTGAAACTCGAGGCCGGGGATCAGGAAGGCGCGGTGTTTGTGCTGGGGTCGGCGATTCCTCACCCGCACGACCTGAAGATGGGTAACTACTCCGTGCATACCAGCCTGGAAGCGTTGAAAGCCGGAGAGGCAAAGATTGCGGAGTTGGGCAAACGTCTGCAAGCAGAGTCCGTGCAGCGGTCCGGATCGGTTTCAGTTCCGATCTACAAATGACGCCACCTGGAGCGTGATACACCCGCTCTGCACGCTGTCGCGAAAACAGGTCAGTCGTATTCCGCTTCCTGATGTTCTCCCAACAGGCGCCGTTGACGTGGCGTCGCGGCAGCCAGCACGTTGGGGTTGAAGCGCCAGTGCAGGTAAGGCGAGAACTTCTGCGCCACCATGCGCCGGCCGTAGTGCACCTGCAACAGGTAGCGCACGCGGTCGAGCGTTAGATTGTCGCTACCGGCGTGCCACAGCTCACTCCGTAATATCAAAACGTCCCCGGCCCGACACAGCACTGGCGTCGCGGTACAGCCATGCCACTGGTTTTCGCCGCGAGCAGGCGGCCGCCCTGCTCGGTGGCTACCGGGGATCACCCGAGTGGGACAGAGGTCAGCGTCGATATCGTCAAGGTAGAGATGCGCGGTGCATATCTGCATCGGCAACTCGAAGGCGGGGTCGGCCAGCAGGCTTTGCGGCAACTCCATCACCAGGTAATCCAGATGCAATTGGGCCCCAACGAAGCCGGGATGGCAGCGCCAGGCGGTCTGGCCAATGATGTGACAATCGTCTCCCAAGGCAGCCTCGGCCAGTTCGATGATCCCGCTCAGGTCGAGAAACGGCAGCCAAAACGGGTCGCGGTTGAACACGCACTTGTAATGATCAAGCAGGCCGCTGTAGTCCCAGTGCTCGGGTTCAAGGCCATCGATGGCATTGCGCAGCGTGGTAATTTGGGCGTCATCCAGCACACCGGGCAGCACCACGAAACCTTCTCGGTGCAAGGCCCGCAGACGGCTGGCGGTCAGTGATGAAAAACGCTCGGTGGTGTCCATATTGTGCACCCGGCAAATGCGCAAACTCCCACTCATACTGGCACTGTGCGGGGTGCTTCGCCACGTTTGCGTCCTGACGAAGTCTGAACGAACGCGCCTATCGTGCAGTGTCGTCATGAGGCTTATAGAAGAGAAATTTTTTGGTCTCGGCGGTCTTGATGTATTTCCTGGCCCAGTCGGGCTTCACATGCCTGGCGTGGAAATACATAGCGCCATGGGTTCGGTCCGTGAGTTGGTGGTTGAGCGCTTTTCGCGCTATTTCCGTGGCAATCACGTAGGGAGTGTCTTCGTCGGCATGTTCCGAACGCCGATCACACCACCATGAAAACTGACAGGCATGCTTTTCCGAGCCTTGTTTGACCACCTCGCACACCGTACCTGGAAAGCCTTCATGGCCGAGCCGGTTCAAAACAACATTGGCGACGGCTTCCATGTCGGCCGATTCCCCACCTTTTGCCTCCCAGAAAATCGTGCGTGAAAGACAGGTGATTGCATCGTTCAAAGGTGCTTTGCCTGCCGGATCGACCGCCTGCGCTTCAGTAGGCGTGATCGTCTCGGCTTTAGACACAGGTGCCACGCTGCCCTTTTCTGCAGTCTTCTGCTCCAGGACCTGCGCCTTGTCCACCGCCACTTCCTTGTTTTGCTCTTGGTCAGCCGCGCTCGCCTGGCCCCCGAGAAGGGCTATTGCGAGGCAGGTTGCTATCCAGATCAGGCGCATGGTCGAACCTTCTGACTGAGTCAGGTTGGCGACTCCGCATATTGCGGTCGACACCGTACCAGTCCAATCATTCCAACAGACTGACAGCTGGCAACAATTGCCGCTGCGCATCAACCCGACCGTCCGCTCATTCCTCTGCTTTGTGCGCGGATATGCCGACGACGGGGAACTCCTGACTGCCGCGACACCTCCAAAATTATGTAACACATCCGTTGCTTCACCCTTTCGGAGGACGCCGTCATGCGTCGTACACTTGTCATCTCTTCGCTAATACTTTGTTGTCTGCCCTTTGGTTCGGCCTTGGCCCGAGTGGATGCGGGCGATGTCGCCACCTCGGCAGGGGTTTCCGCATCGCTGTACTCAACGTTCAAGGACCACAAAATGGTCGTTTCCGCACGCGATGACGCCTCTAGCTTCGTGGCGAGTGGAGGCGCAATTCGCGGCGCCTATCTGGAGTCAGAGTTGAAACAGATTCGACTCGAACATCCAGACCTCAAGGCCAGCGACGCAGATCTGGCCCAAGCGATCCTCATTCAAGCCGAGGCACCTGCTGGGCGCTAAAGGTGTACGCACCTCAGTGGTGGCCTTGGGTGTTCACCGGGATGTCGGCAGCTTGCCCGAATGGCCCGTCGATACGTCAGGCTACTCCCATAAGTTGCAACACCACCCTGAACTGGCTGCGTTTGCACCGATGACCCGCGAAGCGCAAGCCAAGGTCCGCGAAGCCGAAGCAGTAAAGCAATCGGACTGGAACTGGGAACTCGATTACCAGCATCGAGGTCGTCAGTTCGGCGATATGGTCAGCGTGCAGTTTTCATGGGACCTGCCACTGTTTCCTGACTCCCGGCAAAACCCGAAGATTGCGGCCAGGCACGCTGAACTCAACCAGATCGAGGCCGAGCGCGAGGCTCTTTCACGAGAGCATACCCAGCAACTGGAGGACGAACTGGCCGACTATGAACGTCTGAATCGTGCTGTGCGCCGAAACCAGGAAAGCCTGTTGCCGCTGGCCAAGGAAAAGGTCGAACTCAGCATGGCCAGCTACCTTGCCGGCAAGGGCGATGTGAGCTCAGTTGTTACCGCCTGCCGTGAACTCATCGAAGCCCGCCTCATGCAGATTGACGTTGAAGAGCAACGTGCTCTCAAGAGTGAATGTGTAACGGGACGAGGCAGGGTCGATAACACCCGAATCGGGGAGAAATCCGACTGCGTGTACCGCCCCCTGCCAGGGGGCGGCTTGCGGACAGTCCTCGCTCAATACTGCGAAGCCAATTGAACACATTTGATCGCTAGAATAGTGGTCGGGTCCACCAGCGCGACAGTGTGTTCACGTATTTTGAAATCGTCGCAATGGCTCAAGACCAGCGGCAGTTCCGTGCATCCCAGAATCAGCACATCCGCCCCCAATTCGCACAGATGTTCTGCGGCAAGCAGTAGCTGATCCTTGCAAAGCCCGTCGACAAAACCTGCCTTGATCCCACGTTCTCCGTAAATCGCATTCATCACCAGCCCCTGATAATCGAAGCCCGGAGTGATCAGTTGCAAACCGGCGAGCCGTGCAGCGTCATGATAGACCCGGCTCTGGATCGTGCCGGAGGTGGCCAGGAGTCCAATTGTTTTGCCTGAACCATATCGCTCAGCGATAGCGTCTATGGTTTCGCTGAGCATATTGATAATAGGAACCCGCAGGTAAGACTGGATACGTTCGACGAACGCGTGCGCGGTATTGCACGGGATCGCAATGGCGTTTGCACCAAAACTCTCAAGCCGTTTGCAGGCGGCATACATGGCCATGGTTGGATCAGTTTCATTGAACAACAGGTTCGCGGTTCGGTCCGGAATCTGGGGGTTCTGTTCGACTACCATCTTGATGTGTTCTTGATCCCGGCCAGCAGGTGTATGCCTGACCACCTTGGCCATGAAGTCCACGGTCGCCGCAGGGCCCACGCCTCCCACGATGCCAAGCTTGAACGGTGGACGAGCAGTTTGATTCTCTAGACGCGTCGCCACCGCAGCGTATATTTCATTCACATCGAGCAGCTTCACCCCCCGACGTTGCAGGTCGGCACACACCAGCGAGAGCTCTGTCATCCCCGGTACGATCAGGCTCGCACCCTGGTTTTGCAGCGACAGGCAGGCCTGATACACACACTCCAACGGGACACCCTCCAGCTGTCCGTCCTTGATCCCGTCGACACCGTACATCGCCTCCATCATCGCCGACTGATCCTGCTCAGCGGGATAGACCAGTTGGAAGTCAGCCCCAAGGTATCGCTCAAATAACCCTGAGTGACGAACGTAGTCCGAGGCCAGGACCCCTAGCGTGCTGCCCGGATCTGCAACATGGCGGATGTTCTCGCTCAGGGCCGCCATCATGTCCAGGATGGGAACGCCCAACTCCTCCTGGATCTCCTCCCGGAAGGTGTGGCTCGCGAAGCACGGCAGCATAATCGCGTCCACCCCGCTCGCCTCAAACGATTGGCAGACTTGAAAGACATAGAACTTTCTGGAGGTCATGCTCGCGACCCTGTCCAGCGGTAACAGAATGTCCTTGAAGGGATGTTGCTCGAAGAGGAAGTGGTATCGACCTTGATCAGCCAGCACAGCTCTCGACTTGACCAGTTTGAAGAAAAGGTCGCCTCCAGCCAGGGAGCCAAGCCCGCCGACGATACCCAGTTTTCGGGTCAGGGATGGAGTGTTTGTTCGTTGGGATTGGGCTTTCATCATCATGACTCTCACACTGCAACCGAGGAAGCTCTTGATGCTGCTGACGCCTGGATAGCCGGCGCTTCTTCATCAACCTCCTCGGCAGGTTCCGATTTCGCGACGACAGCAGTGGCGATGCTGTTACCGACGACATTGGTCGCGGTCCTGGCCATATCAAGGAATTGGTCGATACCGAGAATCAGCAAAATGCCCGCTTCAGGAAGGTTGAACATCGGCAGCGTTGCCGCCACCACCACAACCGAAGCTCTCGCGACACCGGCCATGCCTTTGCTCGTCACCATCAATGTCAGCAATATCAGCAGTTGTTGGGTAAAGCTCAGCTCAACGTTATAGGCCTGGGCGATGAACATGATTGCAAACGCCTGGTACATCATCGAACCGTCGAGGTTGAACGAATACCCCAATGGCAGCACAAAGCTGGACACCCGTTTCGGAGCGCCGAACGTCTCCAGGGCTTCCATGGTTTTCGGGTAGGCCGATTCGCTACTTGCCGTGGAAAACGCCAACAGGATCGGTTCCTTTATCAGCTTCCCCAAGGTAAAAACCGAACGACCGAGAAACAGATAACCTGCGCCGAACAGCACCGCCCAGAGGATAGCGATGCCCAGGTAGAACTCGGCGATCAGCTTGCTGTAGTCCAGCAACAAGCCAAGCCCTTCAGTGGTGATCGCGGACGCAATAGCGGCGAACACTCCGATGGGCGCAAAGGCCATGACATAGTCGGTGATCTTGAACATTACCTTGGCCAGCTCATCCACCCCCTTGGTGATCTGCGTGAAACCCGCTTTTTTCACTGCGGCCAGTGCAAAACCGAAAAACAGTGAAAACACGACGATCTGCAAGATCTCGTTGTTGGCCATCGCCTCGGCAATGCTGCGCGGGAAGACGTGACTGATAAACACCTTGAGACTGAAGTCACCAGTGTTCACCGCCAACGGCGTGGTGCCCACCTGACTGACTTGCAGATCAAGCCCGGCACCCGGCTGGAACACGTTCACCAGTAGCATGCCAATGAAAAGTGAAACCACCGACGCGGTGATGAACCAGGCCATCGCTCTCGTGCCGATGCGCCCCACGGATCTCGAACTGCCCATGCTGGCGATACCGCCAACCAGTGTCGCAAACACCAGTGGTGCGATGATCATTTTGATCATGCGAAGAAAGATGTCGGTGACCATCGAAAAGTAGCTAGCGATTTCTTTCGCAGACTTGGCGTCTGCTGCGAAATGGTGGCAAAGCCAGCCAACGAGCACGCCCAATGCGATGCCGTAGGCGATTTGCCGAGGGAGTCTATTGTTCTTCACGGTGTTTTCCTCAAGTCGTGTTATTGGTTTTTTGCTTGGCAGGAGACAGAATCGAAATGCCCGGGTGCTCTGCGGCGGCGGGCTGCATGATCGATTCTATGAAGAGCGCGATAGGGAGATGATGAGTAATCGCCATATCCCGATGCGGTTTTGGAATAGTTTGTGAAATGTCGCGAAGACCAGGTATCAGAGGCGTAGAATTTTGCGCAGCACAGCTGGAGGCGGCGTCATGCAAATCAAGTGGTTAGACGATCTATTGGCAATCGCTGAGTGCAAGAATTTCTCCCGGGCAGCCGAGATTCGATGCGTAACCCAATCGGCATTGTCGAGACGGATTCGCTCTTTGGAGGATTGGGTGGGTGTCGAACTGGTCGATCGGGGCACCCACCCGATTCAATTGACGCTGGCAGGTCGAACCTTTTGCGAACAAGGACGCGAAGCCCTGGCCGCATTGCTTGAATTGCGTTCAGCGCTCAGGCAAGAGGAACGAATGCCAGGGCGTTCTATTCAGGTCACTGCCGGGCACAGCCTTTCGATGACCTTCCTGCCCAAATGGCTGAGCCGCTTTCAACAGCACAATGCGCATTTCAATGCACGTGTCGTGGCGGCCAATATCCATGACGCGGTCATCGCATTGGCCGAGGGAAACTGCGATCTGATGATCGTCTACCATCACCCTCAAGCGCCTATCCTGCTTGATGTCGAGAAGTTCGTAAGCCTGACCTTGGGGCACGACTCGTTCATCCCCCTGTGCGCCCCGAATCGTCGGGGTGAACCGTTGCATCGGCTGCCCGGAAAGGCCGGAAAACCCGTCCCGCATCTTGCTTATACCACCACGACTTTTTTAGGGCGCGTTGCCGATATCGTTATCAAGAACGCCCCTGTTCCCTGCGTGCTTTCCCGTTGCTATGAAGCCGATATGGCGATGCTGCTCATGCGGATGGCAATCGAGGGCTACGGCGTGGCGTGGTTGCCCGAAAGTGCTGTGACGGAAGAACTGGAACGCGGGCAACTCGTCAGAGCCGGTGGCAACGAGTGGAGCGCTGAGCTCGAAATCCGCTCGTATTGTTCGAAAGCCAATCGGAATCCGACCATGCTGGAACTGTGGAAAACGCTGGAGAAAGCTTCACACAGTGTCTCTGTCTAGCATCGACGGGCTGTGACGACGTTCATTCGAGCTCATGCCGCCAAGCGCAGGCCAGCCCGCCCGCCGCGCATTGCCACCTATACTCAAATCCACCTCCCCTCTCGGGGCCTGCACTGCCAACAATAAAAAGCAGAGGTGGCACATGGTCTGGCAGCAAGTCTACGATCCTTTCGGTAACCCGGTGGTCTCGACGCTCATGGCGGCGTTACCGGTGGTAGTGATGCTCACGTCCCTGGCGTTTTTCCATGTGAAGGCGCATCTGGCGGCATTGCTGGCGCTGAGCACGGCCTTGCTGATTGCGATCTTTGCCTTTGGCATGCCGGCGAACATGGCCGGTTCCGCCGCGCTGTTAGGCGCCGCCACGGGTCTGCTGCCGATTGGCTGGATCGTGCTCAACATCATCTTTTTGCATCGGCTGACCACTGAGAACGGTTCGTCCAAAGTCCTGCAAGACTCCCTCGCGCGCATCACCGACGATCGCCGTCTGCAATTACTGCTGATCGCCTTTTGCTTCGGTGCGTTCTTCGAAGGAGCCGCCGGGTTCGGTACGCCGGTGGCGGTGACCGGGGCCATTCTGATCGGGCTGGGTTTCTCGCCCCTGGCTGCGTCTGGCCTGGCGTTGATCGCCAACACCGCGCCGGTGGCGTTCGGTGCCTTGGGCACGCCGATCATCACCTTGGCCAAGGTCACCGGGCTGGATGAAATGGAACTGTCGATGATGGTCGGCCGGCAACTGCCATTCTTCTCGGTGCTCGTGCCGTTCTGGTTGATCTGGGCCTTCGCCGGCTGGCGCAAGATGCTGGAAATCTGGCCAGCAATTCTGGTGGCTGGGGTCAGCTTCGCGGTGCCGCAATTTGTCGTCTCCAACTACCACGGACCGATGCTGGTAGACGTGATCGCCGCGCTGATTTCCATGGCCTGCCTGGCCGGTTTCCTCAAGGTCTGGAAACCCGCCCACGTGCACACCTCGGCCGCCTTGTCAGGGCGAGTCGACAACTCAAAAATAGATGAGTCCCAGGACGAAAAACCGCTGGCCAGCGCGACCTTTGCCAGCGATACCCGGTCCGCCGTCATGCGCGCCTGGATGCCCTGGATTATCCTCACGGTCTTCGTCTTCGCCTGGGGCACCCAGGGCTTTAAAAACATGTTCGACACCCGTCCCGCTATAGACCTGCAAACCCACTCGGCCAAGCTCGATCCCCAGGGCAAGCCAATGCGCGAGGCGAACCCGATCTTCGCACCGGCCCTGACCTTCACCACTCTGCACTTGCAGGTCGAGAAGGTTCCGCCCGTGGTGCCGCAGCCGAAAGCTGAGGAAGCGATCTACAAATTCACCTGGTTCACCAGCACTGGCAGCGGCATCTTGCTGGCGGCAATCCTCGGCGGGCTGCTGATGGGTTATTCCATCCCGCAACTGGTGAGCCAATACCTGCGAACGCTGTGGGTGGTGCGCTATTCACTCATCACCATCGCAGCGATGCTCGCCCTCGGTTTCATCACCCGCTATGCCGGCCTGGACGCAACCATGGGCCTGGCGTTCGCCGCCACCGGGATCTTCTACCCCATGTTCGGCACCCTGCTCGGCTGGCTCGGCGTTGCCTTGACCGGCTCGGACACGGCGTCCAACGTGCTGTTCGGCGGCTTGCAACGGGTGACCTCCGAGCAACTGGGCATCAGCCCGATATTGATGGCCGCCGCCAACAGTTCCGGCGGGGTCATGGGCAAGATGGTCGACGCCCAATCCATCGTGGTCGCCTCCACCGCCACCCGCTGGTACGGGCATGAAGGGGAAATCCTGCGCTATGTGTTTTTCCACTCCATCGTGCTGGCGATTCTGGTCGGTGGGCTGGTCACGTTGCAGGCGTATGTCGTGCCGTTCAGCCATTTGGTGGTGGGCGGGCATTGATCGACGCGGGGCTGGTTTTCTGCCTGTAGGCCCATGCCCGGGTTCTTCGTCCGGGCATGGATCTTGGCGCTCACCATCGCCCCGTCTTACACCAACCGCTCGATCTTCTGATGCTGCCAGACCATTTTGTAATACGCCGTCTGCAACATCAGCATCCCCAGATACGCCACCGGAAACGCCATCCACACCCCTTGCAATCCGAACCGCGCATCCAATAAATACGCCACCGGCAACTGCACCCCGACCACGCAAACGATCGCAATCGCCACCGGCACCATCACCGTGCCGCTGGCGCGCATGATGCCGCCGATGATCGCCTGGAAGCCGAACACCAGCAGGCTCCAGAGCATGATGTGCAACAGGTGTTCAGCCGTGGCCTGGGTGGATGGATCAGTGAGGAACAACCCCAGCAACCAGTGCGACAGCAGGTAACCGAGCACAATCAGGCCACCGGTCAGCCACACGTTGATCAACAGCCCCGTGCGCAGAATCGGCCCGATGCGTTCGATGCGCCCTGCGCCGATGGCCTGGGCGCCGAGGATCGACGCCGTGATCGCAATCGACAGCGCCGGGAATTGCACGTAATTGACGATCTGCGTCACCGCCCCATACGCCGCCGTCGCCTGGGAACCGTGCTGGTTCACCAGCGCCAGAATCACCAACTCCGACAACGACAGCACCACCATCTGCAACCCCGTGGGCAGACCGATGCGCAGCACCTTGCCGAGGATCTCCATGTCCAGCCGCATCGCCGCAAAAAACGCCCGATCCGGCGCCAACGGATGGCCCTTGCGAATCAACCGCCACGCCAGCCAGCCCATCGCCGACAGGTTACCCGCCAACCCGGCAAACGCCGCACTCTGAATTCCCATCGGCGGCAGCCCCAGCCACCCGAGAATCAACGCCGGCGTCAGCGCCAGTCCGACACACGTCGACACCACCAGCGCCAACAACGGCGACAGCGTATCGCTCACCCCTCGCAGCAATTGCGTGAACAACACAAACACCAACAGCGACGGCATGATCCACATCATCACCTGCGCATACGCCACCGCATCGTCCAGCACATCCACCGGCATCCCCAACCCCTGCAACGCCGGCCGCGCAAACACACTCCCCACCACCGCCGCCACCAACCCGATCATCGCCCCCAACAGCAACGTCGTCCCGGCAATGGCCTTCACCAACTGCGGCTCCCGCGCGCCCCACGCCTGGCCGATCAACACCCCGGCACCTGCGCCGAGGCCGATGACCAGAGCGATGAAGAAAAACACGATCGGGAACATACCGGACACGGCGGCCAGCGCCTGGGTGCCGAGCATTTGGCCGATGTAGATGCTGTTGACTGTGCCTGACATGGATTGGAGGAAGTTCGACAGGACCATGGGGGCCAGGAATAGGAGGTAGGTTTGCCAGAGGGGGCGCTGGGGGGTGGGGTTTTGCATGGAGGTTCCGTCTCGGGTGGGGATGCCGTGACGGGATTCTACGGGAGGGTGGAATGAGTAATGAACACAAATAATTGGGACCGACCTTGTACTCAGAATCGGTGGATCGTCGAGTCGATGACTCGCCATTCACGGGAGCCTGCATACGTTGACCGATGCCCATGCTCAACCCTTCGCCGGCACACAACACATCGCGCAACAGCGCGGGGTCGTTAGCTGCCTGTCACGAATGGGAGGTAACGACTGTGGATTCAACCAATCTGTTGCATCGACCGGTTGAATCCACAGCCGAAAACAGCCTGTCGTGAAGACCCTAAACATCGGAAGCGCTTGTCTCATACACTGTGGTCAGATTCCTCGGCCCGTTCTGGAGATTGCATGAAAGTTGGCGTGATTTCTGATACCCATGGTTTGCTCCGCCCCCAAGCCCTTGCTGCCCTGGAAGGATGCGAGCAGCTCATTCACGCTGGCGACATTGGTAGCCCCGAGATTCTTGATCGACTGGCATCTATCGCTCCATTGCACGTAGTACGGGGGAACAATGATAAAGGCGAACCATGGGCAGACAATCTCCCCGACCTTCTCCGATTCGACCTCAACGGATGGCGGACACTGTTGGTGCATGACATTGCCGATGTCCCAGTCGAACTAGATACAGACATAAAGCTGGTGATCACCGGTCACTCCCACAAGCCACGCATAGAATGGCGTGGGGAACAGCTATTTCTCAATCCTGGTAGCGCGGGACGACAACGTTTCAAGTTGCCAGTGACTCTGGCTCTGCTTGAGATAATTCCAACCTCAATTGAGCCTCTGCTGATCCACTTATTGGAGTGAATGTGCTGAGAGCTGCAGAGCGAGGGGCTGCAATCGACCCAGAGCAGCCCTTCGTGAAGGGCTGATATCGGCCATGACTTACCCATCCAACGCCGAACCATCCCCCTTGCCCACCGGCAGCAATCCAACCTCTCGGAACGCATATTTCGGGCGATACGCATTCGGTCCATTTTCCAAAAGGTTTGCCTTGATCAAGGCGGCATCCACACCGATTTCGTGTAACAACACAGCGTGATAAAGATACGCGAGAGCCTCGGATTTCTTCATGAGGTCGATCATGAATTCCCGGTAATCGCTCCCCTCCCGCTGACCGCCGAAATGCGACATGTCGTTCCGACGGTCGGCGCAAGATTTGCAAAAGACTTCCATCCGCTTGCGCTCGAAGCCGAGTGGCAATGCGGAAAGGACGTCCATCAATCGTTCTTTCAACGACGGTTCGCCCGCGTGTTTCAGTTGACCTTCGAGCCATCGCTTGTCATTGCTGCCACTGATTTGATCCAGTATCCGCTGGATCTTGGCATCGAGCTTGGTTTCCTTCGCCTTGTCTTTGTTCTTCCGGCGGTGCAATGACTCAAGCCCCCAGATCAGGTTCACAAATCGGTGCTCGACATACATCTTCATGCCGCGCCGGATGCCCAGATAGAGATAGAACCCCGGCCCGAACTCCTCCCGCTTACGGCGCAGCGCCGTCACGATCGAACCGAAGTTGCTCTTCACCTGAATGTAATTGACCCAGCATTCGTCCCACGTCGGAGTCTTGGTTGATCGCTCGAACCCTTCGTAATAATAATGGTAGGCCATCTTCCCGATGATCAACCGCGGCCATTCCAACGAAAATGTCGTTCCGGTTAGCAGGATAAATAGCTCCTGCAACCGCGCATATTCCTCTCGCATTTCGAGCAGCGTGCGCACCCGCTTCGGCTTGACCCGAAGGTTCACGCTTTCCACGAGATTGAGCTTGTCCATGCGATGCACGAACTTTCCAGGCCACGGACCAGTGATGTCGTAACGCATCGTCAAAGTGCCGTCGTCCAACTCATGGATATCGGCCTTGGGCACCCGATGTTTGGCCGAGATACTTTGCCGGGTTCGTTTGACCTCGATATTCCCCAGCCGCAACCACTCTTCCAGGCCAGTTAGCTCGACGTCAAGCGCGCTAAATCGGAGCGGGCGTGTGGCCGGTGGAAACGATCTATCCGTCACAAGGCAATGCGAGGCGGCGAACCCCTCGTGTGAAATGCCGTTGGAGCTAAACCGCCCGCCACGTCGTCGCAGACCTAGCAACAAAACGTTTCGGCCACTAGCCTTGAGCTTTCCTTGGATGGCTTTCTCCAACGGGAATTGCTGTCCCTGCGCCCCGATGCCCGCCATCGGACCGCCTTCGCTGCTTGCGAAATAGCCATCCAGTTCAAGATATGCCGCACCGTTCTCTTCAATGGTCAGAGTGCCAACAACGCAACTGTCCGGGGCAAATTGATTCGCCGGCAGAGGATCATCGTGCCACCAGAACAATCCCCGCTCTTCGAGTATTTTTTTTGTCATGCGTATCCCCGAATAATGCCCAGAAAACGGGCAGGTATTTATTGCGAGCTTACGACGAGTTCTCTTCTTCCTTCATTTTTTCAGAAGTTACGAACGTCTGCTTCGCATCACGGTGAATGGCTCTTCTGGGTTTTGGAAGTGACCGAAAGCGAGGGGAAATCTTGCCCTGCCGGTTCAGCACAAGGCTGAGTTGGCAAGGCCCGCTTTTGGCCGATTACTGCCAGTCGTGAAGGGCTGAAACCGGCCAAGGAGCGGCCGGTGGACACAGTGATAACAAATGGACAGCGTCACCGGTGATGCTTTCGAATCTAGAAGGTCGCAGGACTGCCGTCATCCGTGTCGTGATTCTCTCTGGACGATGTTGCATTTGCCGCGATCACCTCTACGCTAGTCAAGGATTTACACAACGACAAGGAGAGCTTTATGCGGAATTTACTCAGTATTATTGGGTGTGCTGTCGCGGCGTTTTTCATTCTTACACCTGTGCAAGCACAAAATTATGTACCTATAGATCCAGCCGCAAAAAGCGAAACTGGAAAAGCCAATGCTTCCACGAAAAATCTAGTTACAGAGCGCTTAGGACTAGATTTATTTCGTACAGACATTAAATCACTCGCAGCTCTCCCCGCAGATAAAGCGGCGGCGTTTCCGGAATGTTCCCCCGTGCCTAGCATAAATGATGTCTCAGGCTCACTCGACTACAGACGAACGCTTCTATCCAGCTCAGCAGCAATCAAGCTTGGGATACCAGTAGTCAACGTGTCAACTACTGGCAATCAAATGGTATTGGTTCAAGATTATTCAAGAACCAAGGAGTGCCTAGCGAGCGATAATCAAACAAGATTGCTATATGGTCAAACGATACGAACGATAATTACGATCGCTAATTTTGACGCACAAGCAAATCTAACGCTGCCCGCAATCGCAGCCAGTGCCACAATAGGCGGGAAAAGCAACTCGCTTCAAATTCAGATTCTTGGTTTTTCTAACCCGCAAATTCCAATTATAGTTTCAGGGATCTCAGGGAAAGAACTGAACGTTGAAACATATGGTGAGTTTGCGAAAATCCACAGTGAACTTATTAGACTAACAGCTGATGCAGCAACCACGCCTTCCATGACACGCTTAGGTATAGTCACAGTCGAAGAGCCAGACAATCTAAAGAGTAATGTTGTGGCCGCTTTTGCATTACAGCAAATCAAAGATGGAAAAAGCTGCAACGATGCAAAGGCAAATTACAGGCAGCCTAGCGAGCCGTCCGCCAACGCGATAGATCAAACGTATGGTTTTGTTATGAGTACCTGTTCGTCCGTTGCCCCCAATGCTGAGCATAAGGCAAAGGCATTAGATTACTTGCAAGGGCTCAAGATAAAATACTCAATTTTGTAGAGATGCCCAACCCTAAGTTCGAGTGGGACGACGCAAAAAAACGCACGGCCCCTCGACGTCATGTTATGCGCCTTCCGATGTTAGACACCCTCCCATTGATTCGAACCCGCAGCCGATGCTGTCCGACTGCGAAGCCGAGTCAAGGTAAGCGAACGAGGGACCGCGCATAGCGCAGTTTATGGTAAATCCCAGGTTCCCAGACACGGACAAGATCCAGCACAGAGCGCTATCTCTAAGGCGAAAACAGCTTCTATCCATTAAGCTCGGTTTTTTTGAATTCAGCGAGAGCAAGGCCGTGAGCAAGTCAATCATAAAGCGCTATGCACGCTCGTTCTTCGTTGCGCTTGGCTTATTACAGCCGGCCAGCTATGCCTGTGCCTCGCAGTATCTGATAGAGGTTCGGAGAATGGCCGAACAGGGCGATGCCGAGGCCCAGAACAACCTCGGAGTCAGCTATAGCCAGGGCCAGGGCGTTGAGCAGGACTATCAGCAGGCGGTGGCCTGGTACCGCAAAGCCGCTGAGCAGGGCCATGCCGAGGCCCAGAACAACCTCGGAATCAGCTATAGCCAGGGCCAGGGCGTTGCGCAGGATGCCCAGCAGGCGGTGGCCTGGCACCGCAAAGCCGCTGAACAGGGCATGGCCCTGGCCCAGGCCATCCTTGGAATCAGATACGCCAGTGGCCTGGGCGTTCCGCAGGACTATCAGCAGGCGGTGGCCTGGTACCGCAAAGCCGCTGAACAAGGCGTTGCCGCATCCCAAAACGACCTCGGAGTCAGCTATAGCCAGGGCCTGGGCGTTGCGCAGGACTATCAGCAGGCGGTGGCCTGGTACCGCAAAGCCGCTGAACAAAGCGTTGCCAATGCCCAGTACAACCTTGGAGTCAGCTATTACCTGGGCTATGGGGTCACACAGGACTATCAGCAGGCGGTGGCCTGGTACCGCAAAGCCGCTGAACAAAGCGTTGCCAATGCCCAGTACAACCTTGGACTCAGCTATAGCCAGGGCCAGGGCGTTGCGCAGGATACCCAGCAGGCAGTGGCCTGGTATCGCAAAGCCGCTGAACAGGGCTATGCCGAGGCCCAGAACAACCTCGGAGTCAGCTATAGCCAGGGCCAGGGCGTTGCGCAGGATGCCCAGCAGGCAGTGGCCTGGTATCGCAAAGCCGCTGAACAGGGCCATGCCGAGGCCCAGGCAAACCTCGGAGCCAGCTACATCAATGGCCAGGGAGTCGCGCAGGATAATGGCCAAGCGTATGTTTGGTTTTCTGTTTCGGCTGCCAATGGCAAATCAAGAGCCGCAAACGGTCGAAATCATGCTGCTGAAAAACTATCCCAATCCCAACTGGCAGCAGCGCAAAAATTAGCAGGTCAGTATTTTGAACAATACCAACCACGTCGCTGATTTTTTGCAGGCATATCTTTTTTTATAAAAGCTGATGCTGCAAAAGCTGAGTGGTGAATTTCTGTTATGTAGTCGCGTAATTGCTGAGCCATGCGACAACCAAGCAGGAGTCGGCCGTAATGGGATTGCGATGTCGGGTAAATATGTCGCAGACACTCAATCATCCGCGACATCAACCGCGATAGAAATGGCGTTTAAAAAGAGAGTGTCAGAATCCAATACGCATGGGTTCCGACTCAGCGCCAAGGCCTGAAGCGACAGAGAGTTGTGCCGCCGGCTCCCCCCCACGACTGACCGGAAATGGCCGATTTCTGCCCGTCACCTCTGGCTACTTTGGGCCCAGGATGTGTAAAAACGCAGGCACTGTTTTGAACTCTGCGTCGCTACGTAAAATCTGCCAGTAATTGGTTGATCAACGGACCTGAAATTTGCGTAGGAAGGTGTTTTTCGTTCTGGTCCAAGGCGATCAATACAGATCCTACAGTAACCTGAGAATCCCTCACCTTGCCCCCCCTATGGGATGAAGCTTATAGTCCGCCCCGTCGCCCAAATGGCGACCAGGTTTGGCGACCTGTCGATCGGGTGCAAAAGCTCTGTGCTTTTTTGCAGACGCTGTTGCACGCTCGCAAAGCTGTCTTTATGGCAGCTGTGCGCGGGAGACCTTCGGGTCTGCCGGTATTCCGATCCCGGTTCGCCAACCTGCGTACAGCTGTCACCCAATCGTTTGGCGACGATTGGGGGCGGTCAACCTTTGCATTGATCGGAGTTTCAAACATGGATAGATACATGCCCCTCACCGGAATCGACCTGATCCCGGCCTCCCTGCTCATCGACACCCAAGCCCCACTCGACGTACTGCAAGCCACCGCCGACTACCGCATTCGCACCGTCACTCAGGTGCTGGAAAATATCGCTTTTCGTGCCGACATCGAGAGCGACACGGTGGTGCTGGCCGACTTCGCCAAGCTGCTGGCCATTCCGTTGCGCGATGGCTGTGACGTGATGGATGTGATCGGTAGACGCTTGCGGGCGCAGGCGTCGAAGTAAATGAAAACGGGCGCCTTGAAGGCGCCCGTTTTGTTTGTCGCGGGCAGCGCCCATCTACTTGCCTTCCGGGTTTTCGAGCTAATTCACGAACGGCCCGTCGATGGGGCTGTAAACTGACCGCGCAAAAGGCGTTGCCTTATTGAATGCCCCAACTGGCTTGGCTGACCGAGCCCGCTGACGATGTCGGACCGGCCACCCCCTACACGACCGCCCCTTTACCACCTCAAACAAGAGATCCCCATGGCAAACCACGACCTCACCTTCCTCCCCGACCCCGACCCGGAATCCATCTCCTCCGACGTCGCAGGTTTCGGCGGCCTGCTGGTCTCCACTCAGATTCCCACCCGCGCCGACGGCAGCCTGGAACTGGGCGGCATTGTCGAGCAGAGCGAGTGCACCCTGCAGGCGCTTAAGGTAGCGCTGGAGCGTGCCGGCAGTTCCATGGACCGGGTCCTGCATCTGACCATCTACCTCACCGACATGGCCGACCGCGCCGCTTTCAACGAGGTCTACCAGCGCTTCTTCGCCAAGCCCTGGCCGGTTCGCGCCGCTGTTGGCGTGGCCGCCCTGGCAGTCGAAGGCATGCGCGTGGAAGTCACCGCGATGGCGGCCAAGGGCTGAGTCCGTGGACTTATCCGGCGGTCCTTCTCAGCGAGCGGCCGCCGGGCAGCACACGGGGGCCGGTCATGCGTTACGCCGCTACAATGCACGCCGATGGAGGCCAGCCTGGCCCGGGCGTTCCAGCTCCCACTGGAAAGCTCAAAAAAACCCGTGAGGATTGTGCCCAACCTCGATCAATAGTAAGTGGCTGTTTTCAAACTAATTTGTGTATTTTTAGTCTTCCCAAGCGAAGCGAAAGTTGATAAATTTCCGCGCATTCTTGCAGAGGCCCTTACAGGGCTTGTCGCGCAAGAAAGCAACATCTCGATCTCGATGTTGCTCGCAAGCTGAAAAATCAGAAAGAAAGAGAGTGCCCGGCACTCATCGCAACAGATACAGGGGCGTCGCCAAGCGGTAAGGCAGCAGGTTTTGATCCTGCCATGCGTTGGTTCGAATCCAGCCGCCCCTGCCATTTTCCTTATATTCAGCCAGATATGACGAGGATTGCCCTCTGTCAGTTTCTGCGCCCAGATCAAGCGTTCTTATGTCCCCCGTTTCGCGCAAGGCCTGAGTCCGCGGACTTATCCAGCGTCCTGCTCCACCCAAACTTCTTACCTGTGACTCTGTGGGGCGATGCCGTCGCGTGAGGCAGCCGTCGCGTCAGCATGTCTTGATGCGTCTCCTATACTGACTCGCGTTGACAAGCTCAACGCAGACACCGAATGCCGTCGGACCCACCGTCAGGGTTCTGACAACTTCCCTACCAGTCACTGTAAGGAGATCGAACATGGCAATCCGCATTGGTGATGAAGCACCGGATTTCACCGCCGAAAGTACCGAGGGCCCGCTCCACTTCCACGAGTGGATTGGCGACAAGTGGGCCATTCTGTTCTCGCATCCGAAGGACTTCACCCCTGTATGTACCACTGAACTTGGTTATATGGCCGGACTTAAGCCGGAGTTCGACAAGCGCAACACCAAGATCGTCGGACTCAGCGTCGACCCGGTCAGTGACCACCGGGCCTGGCTCGGTGATATCGAAGAAACCCAGGGCCATGCGGTCAACTATCCCATGATCGGCGACGAGAACCTGGTCGTGGCGAAGCTCTACGACATGATTCACCCGAATGCCTCTGGCGGCACACGCACCGCCGTGGACAACGCCACGGTGCGTTCTGTGTTCATCGTCAGCCCGGACAAGAAAGTCAAGGCGATGCTTATCTACCCAATGAGTGCCGGGCGCAACTTCGATGAAGTGTTGCGCCTGCTCGACTCTCTGCAATTAAACGCCAAGCACACCGTTGCCACCCCGGTGAACTGGCGTCCGGGTGAGGACGTCATCATTCCCACTTCGGTGTCCGACGAGGAGGCCAGGAAGAAGTACCCACAAGGCTTCAAGACGTTGAAGCCCTATTTGCGCACCGTGGCGCAACCGAAGTAACAACAACCAGCAAGGGCTCAGTCACGATTGGGGAAAGGATTATGTATCCGGGAGCGACTCTACACCGGACGATATCGGTTGGAGTGTTGACTGGGCTCACCCACCTGACTGCCGGCGCCGCGACGACGATCACCTTGAAGTTTTCTGCCGGCCGTCAGGCGATATGACTCAACCTTCATCTGCAACACTCCTTCTGCTTACACAGAATTTAGTTGTGTTGCATCGACCGGTTGAATCCACAACCAAAAGCGGTGATTCGAAGGCTTCCAGGAAACCTGGGGCGATTCACCGCCTATTTCCAACGTTATGCACTAAGTGCGCACCACAGGGATCTGGCCTGATATTTTAAGCTGGTATCATTCAAGAGCTTACAAACCGAGTAGAAAAATATGAATCGTCGTAAAAAAATAAAGCAGTTATTAAAGACTCACGCCAAAAAGGCCAGTGCCAAATTGGCACCGCCAAGCAAGTCTAAATACATTAGTAAAGCTGACCGATTGAAGCTGGCTGCTGAATCCAGTCACGACTCAATCATTTCCTCTGAGAGCTGATCTATGCAGCCTAAGCACCACCGGAATTTACACATTTGATTGGGCTATTCATTCCGATGGCACGTACCGCGAGGAGGCGGCCTAACAATTCATTCAAGCCGAAGCCGATTTGCGGCTCTGAATCCAGATTCCCTAGCCACACTCCTACAGAAACCCCGGAATCCCCCACCTATCGCAGGCTGCGATCCTGGCTATCTTGTACGTGCCGAAAGTCTCCGGTTCACGTCGAATATCCATGCTCCACAGCCGGGAACGCACCGCCCTTCACCGCCGCCACATACGCTTGAAGCGCAGACTGGATGCTGTCTTGCCCCGTCAGAAAATTGCGCACGAATTTGGGTGTGCGACCCGTCAGGGATAGGCCGAGCATGTCATGCAGGACCAGCACCTGGCCGTCAGTCCCCGCCCCCGCGCCGATGCCAATGACGGGGATGCGCACGGCCTGGCTGATTTGTTCTGCCAAAGGGCTGGGCAGGCATTCCACCAACAACATCGCGGCACCGGCCTCCTCCAGGGTTATGGCAGCCTCGACCAGTTGACGCGCACGCACCGGGTCGCGCCCCTGAACCTTGAAGCCGCCGAGGACATTGACCGATTGCGGCGTCAAACCCAGGTGTGCGCACACCGGCACTCCGTTCTCGGTCAACCGGCGAATGGACTCGGCCAACCACAGGTCACCTTCCAGCTTGACCATATGCGCGCCAGCCTTCATCAGGCGGCCGGTGCTCTGCAAGGCTTGCTCAGTGGTGGCGTAACTCATGAACGGCAGGTCGGCGACGATGAAGGCGCCGGTGTTGCCGCGCTTCACACAGGCGGTGTGGTAGGCCACGTCGTCCACCTCCACCGGCAGGGTGCTGTCGTGACCGTGCAACACCATGCCCAAGGTGTCGCCCACCAGCAGCATTTCCACGCCAGCAGCGCTTGCCGCCTGGGCGAAGGTGGCGTCATAGCAAGTCAACATGACGATTTTCTCGCCGAGCTGTTTGAGTCCCTGCAAGGTGGTCAGGGTGATGTTGGGCATGATGAAGCTCCTCGCTTTGGCTGAGTGTCTGGGTGATCAGGTTTGGCCAACGACCGGGCACAGGCCCGCGACGAAACCTGTGTGAACACAAGCTTCGGGACGTATCGGGTTGATCAGTGGTCGAGCGCTTTCGAGGGGTTACACCAACGTGAAGGCGAAAGGCCGAAGGTCTTCTTGAAGTGCCTGGACATGTGGCTCTGGTCGAAAAAACCCGCCTCGATCGCGGCATCTGATAGCGCCTTCCCCGCATGGGTTAGCGTCTTTACCCGGTCCAGGCGCCGCAAAGTGAGATACCGGTGCGGGCTGGTGCCGAAAAACAGGCGGAAGTCATTCGACAAGCTCCAGCGATCCCGTCCGGCACAGTCGGCGAGATCGTCCAGCGTAATCGCTCGGTCCAGATTGTCCTCTATGTACTCGCGAGCTCGCGCTGCCGCTGCAAAGCTTTGGGTGGTCCTTGCGAGGGGTTGGTCAGCGAGTTCTGCCAGAGTAATGACGAAGGTGTAGAGGGCATCATCTTCCGCCAGCGGGTCCAGCTCGGCGTCCAGCGTATTGAGGAGCGCATCGGCCGCAGCGGCCAGTCGTGTGTCCTGAGTCACGCCTGCCTTGAAAAACGGCAGCGGCTTGCCCTTCACGATCTGCTGAACCAGTGACGGCGGTACGTACACACCCCGATAACGGAAGCCCGACTCGGAACCGGCGCAACCGTCGTGCTGTTCGTCCGGATGCACAATCATGGTTTCACCGGGCAAACACAGTTTCGCTTCACCCCGGTAGTGGAAACGATGCACGCCGGAGACGGTTCGCCCGATGGCGTACGTATCGTGCCGATGAGGGTCGAAGGCATGGCCGCCGAAAAACGCTTCGAACCGCTCGACCTTCGAGGCCTGGGGCGCATGTTTGACCCAGTCCCGTTCCGAATGGCGATCTTGCCTGTTCAAGTTGCCTCCGCAAACGCTGGTCATGGAACTCACTTATAGAATCTTAACGTGCAGGTAGAACTCGTGAAACATGAAGTAAGCACACACCACCAGCGCGAGCCCCATCAGACGATTGAACACCGTGAACCAGGACTCCCGGGTGATACGTCGGCCAAGGATAGCACCCAGCAACAAATAGACTCCTGGCGCCCCGCCACCGGCAATCGCCAGCAACGCGGAGACCATGGCGATCGAGGCGCCGGTGATATGCGAGGCCGGCAGCATGACGCTGGTGATCGGTAGCACCACCATGATGCCTTTGGGGTTCAGCAACTGGATCAGGAAACCGTTCCAGAAAGTCAGGGTCTGCTGCGGCGCGGCCGACTGTTCGTTGGCCTCCCCAGGAACTGCGGTTGTCGCGGTGTAGACCTGGTACGCGAGATAGAGCGTGTAAATACCGCCGACCAGCGAAATGTAAGGCAGCGCCGCCTGGGAAATAATCGCCTCACCGGTATAGCCGAAGAGGATAAACAGAACCAACAACGCACATCCCACACCGACGAAGAAGCCCAGCGAACGACGAAACCTTCCGGTCAACCCGGCATTCAGCGCCATGAAATTGACCGGGCCGGGGCTGTACATGACGCTGAAGGCGTAAAGAAAAATTTCCATGACGTGCCTGTAGTTTACGAAGGAATAACGCTGTTGCCTGGAAGCGTCGCCGAGTGTCCGCGCCATCTATCCGTGAAAGAATCGTCCGAGTCTACGCAAGCCACTGATGACCTGGCTTGTACGTTTGTGGGTGGCGGATTACCGGGTTGACACGTGGCAATAACGCACTTATTTATTGAACACGCTCACGCGGTTTTCCGTTTGATGAGTGGCCAATAACCACACACAACGATGAAGGATTATTCAGTGATCAGCTTCAGACAGCGCGCCGTGAAAGGACTGCAAGTGGGCGATAGCTTCACCGTCTCCCGCCATTTTTGCGAGGAAGACATCCAGGTCTTCGCCAGAATTTCCCGGGACTACAACCCGGTCCATTTCGATGCGCGCTACGCCGAGGCCCGTCGCTTCAGGGCGCCGATCTCCCATGGCCTGCTGACGGCCAGTCTGGTCACCGAGATCGGCGGGCAGATCGGTTGGCTCGCCTCCGGCATGACGTTCCACTTCAAGAAGCCGGTCTATGCCGGCGACACCATCACCTGCCACTGGGTCATCAAGGCAATGGATGATCGGGGTCGAGCTACGGCAGCTATCACGATGACCAATGAGCAAGGAATCACCGTACTGGAAGCAGAAACCAGCGGCGTAGTGCCTGGCGTGAAGGAGCGAGAAATCCTGATGCAGATGCTTTCGGAGGGGGATCCCACTAATGGTGGAGCTACAGCTCCCTGTTAACTCAATGACTGGCCATGGCGTTGCGCAATGGCTATGACTTGATGGATGTATCTCCCCCATTTCGCGCAACGAGTACATACGAATAAGCCCGGCTAAACCGGGCTTATTCACGTCAGAGCGCACTCGCCAGCAGGCTGAGTACTGCGCTTACTGAACGTTTTTCAGCTTGACCACATCACCGGAGATCTTGGTGGTGTAACCGGTCAGGACCCAAGCCCAGAACCAGTTTTCCTGCACCTGGGTGTTGATCATTGCGTCGCCGCCCTTGGCCTTGATCGCCGCGTCCTGAGCACGAACAAAACGGCTGTTCTGCTGGATCGGGATGCAGCCAAACAGCAGGATGCCAGTGGCGCTCGCTTCACTGTGGCCCAGAACGGTGTATTGGCTGCTGTCATAGTGCTGGGTCTTCATCGAGGTGCCGGTGCAACCCGCCAAAACCAGGCCGAACAGGGCAACGGCAACCACTTTGCTGAGGTGTTTCACTGATGTAACTCCATGAGAAAAGCCCGGGATCCATCTCTCGAGCGGCGCACACTTTAACGGACGAGATGGCAAATTGGTATCACCTTTGAAATCAGGTAACCCGCCCGTCAGCTGTGATAAAAATACCGCCCCTGCTTCTGGAGGCTGCCATGGATCTCGCCACGCTCACACTATTCCTTCCCGCCTGTTTCGCCCTGAACATGGCGCCTGGCCCGAACAATCTGCTGTCGGTCAGCAACTCGACCCGATACGGCTACCGCACGTCCTGTGTAGCCGGGCTCGGACGTTTGCTGGCGTTCGCCGGGATGATTGCGTTGGCCTCGGCCGGGCTGGCGGTGGTGCTACAAACGTCGGAGCTGCTGTTTTACGGGATCAAGATTCTTGGTGCGGCGTATCTGTTCTACCTGGCGTTTCAACTCTGATGAGCCAATCCGCAGGCTGAAAGCGCAGTCGCCAGCGCACCGATCGGCATCATGGCGTTGGCCCGGCAAGAGTTCTTGGTTGCGGCCGGTAAGCCAGACGATTGCCAATATTAATTTTCTAAATGGACCGCTTTCGGCCAGAAGCTGCCATCTAGCAATTTCTCAGATAACTGCCGTTTGAGTTCTTCCAACTGCAGATTTGTTGCTGATGATGCAATCTTCACATACACCGTCGCGACATGGACTGGCGCCAAAGGTGTCCGTCTTTCTCGGATTTTTATGTTTCCTGTTAAATCGACCGATCTCCCGCACGCTAAGCCCCAAGCGGCTTGTCATCCGATCAGCGTCCGCGCATGATGGACAGGTCAAGCCTGTGAAATGTACAGTTAAATTTCAATATGCCGCTCTACACATACATCGTCGCTTTTAAAGGCTCAATGTATGCTGCGCAGGGCAGCTACAGCAATTTCAAATGGTTTGTTTCGAGTTGGTCTGGAAATTTGCCGCCAAATGCCTTGTCAGGTCTTACTCCGGCATTAAAAAGTGAACTGTCACAGAAAGCATATCGAGGCGAGTTTTCAGAAGTGCCGAATCGAAAGCACGTGTGGAAAAAGACTATCGACTTGAGTGGAGAAGAATTCGTCGTCTATGCAGTTCAGACCCAAATTTAACTTGTCACTCGACGCCGTCACGCAAGCGTGCCGGTCAGCTCGGCGTTAGACCTCAGAAACGAACCATAGGCCGCATACATGTCAACCGAACACCATCACGCAACATCTGTGTCGCTTCCTCCAGAGTCGGCGATTGCTAAAGCCTACGCATCGATGAATCTCGCCGACGCTTACTCGATCGAGCTTCCCACCGGAGCGTCAACCAATCCCGAATTGTTGGCGAGGTTCATCTTCGCTCACCAAGCGCCTTGGGTCAGCAGCCTCATGACGGTTCGAGACGCGCTCGTAGCCGGTTTCGGCCTCAAGACAGCTAAGCATCTCGCATCACTGGATGCGGAGAGCGGAGCGGGCCGACTCGGCATCTTTAAGATCTACAGCACAAGTCCAACTGAAGTTGTTCTTGGAGAAGACGACAAGCACCTGGACTTCAGGCTCTCTGTTCTGTGTTCCGGTCAGTCGTCGCCGGGAGCTAAACGTCACTTGATTCTGTCGACCGTTGTTCATTGCCACAATCGCTTAGGTCGTCTCTATATTTTTCTCATTGCCCCGTTTCATCGCTTAGTCGTTCAGTCCAATCTTCGTAGTGCGGCACGGATCGGCTGGCCGTCGGCGACGGAGGCGTAAGCCAAAGTCCAAATCATCATGCGCGGCCAACTGAGGTCTAACCCTTTCCTCAACCCGGACCGCAACCGAAGACTGCCGCTGCGCGGCATAGGTTGCGGCCTGTTAGCTCGGCGTTGAACGACAGCTTCCGGGAAGCATGACCGACGGCAAAGGGTCGATAGCAGCTACCCGCGCCGACGAAAAAAATCAAGCCAGGCTCCAGCAATCCCAAAGCCATTCTCATTTTCACCGCGTTCCTCCCGCAGTTCGTCGACCCGACGCAAGCCGTGACGCCGCAATTCGCAGTATTGGGTGCGTTGTTTTTGTGTCTGGAGTGGATCGCCATCAGTGCCTACGCCTACATGGGTTTGCACATGCGTCGCTGGTTTGCCGAACCGCGAGGCAAACGGATTTTCAATCGTTGCTGCGCCGGGCTGTTGTCGGCGGCGGCTTCGGTGTTGCTGATGGCGCGGCGGGCCTGATGATGGCCTTGCTTGATACTCTTGATGAGCAGTTTTCGGCCCAGGCTGTGTAAAAACGCAGGCGCTGTTATGAAGTCTGCGTTGCTACGTAAAATCTGCCAGTGCTTGGTTAATCAGCGACCTGAAATTTACGTAGGAACGCAATTTTCGTTCTGGTTCTAACCGTCAAACCTGCTCTAAAACGTTTTTACGCAGCCTCGGTCGATTCCGGCCGGGTGTGACCGGTAGAAACCGGCCAAGAGCCGACCTAATCCAACGTGACCTGAAAATCTGGAGAAATGTTGTGTTGGTACCATTGACTTCAAAAAAGTATTGATTATCTCATTTAGACTGATAAGACTCGGTAAGCAGAGACTCAAAACCAGGATAGTTTAAGCGAGGAGATGCGACCCAATGAATACATTCAGAGTTCGCAAGCTGGAAAATACTGATATTGAAGCGTTACTGACATTCGAAATCCATAACCGTGAATGGTTCGAATCTCACATTGATGCGCGCGACCCTGCCTTCTACTCATTGCAGGGGGTTGCCGATCATATTGAGAGCTATTTGTCCGATTTTGCTATCGGGGCCTGGCACCCATTTGTTATCGAAGATTCCAGTGAGGGAATAGTGGGTCGAGCAAATTTGAAGAGCATCAACTCACCGAAGGGTTCCGCAGAAGTAGGCTATCGGATTGATCAACGCTTTTGCGGGCAGGGACTAGCAACACTGGCACTGAAGCATCTAATCCAAGAGGCACAGATGCACTGGAACCTTACGCAACTGCTTGCCAATGTATACAAGAATAATATTGGCTCAAGAAAAGTACTTAATCGGTGCGGATTTTTAGTTGAACATAAATCTTGGATGGACAAAACGAAGGACGAATGCCGATTCATCCTTTCGATCTAGAAACATGTTTCGGACGTGATTTGCAATTCTCTTCTTCTCATCTCGGCGAAAGTTTGAGAGCCTCCGACTTTATTCATTGGTAAGTTAAGACTCACCATCTCCCGCTATCTGGTTAAACCTGATTAACGAGGGCGGGTGAGTATTTTGATTCATCAAGCAGGAGAGAAGTGACGGATGTTATGTTGGTATACAAAAGCTCAACAGTCAGCCTTAGGCCAGATAGGTTCTTTATGACGCAAGGGCTTTCTGCTGTATCACTGTGAGCTTGGGAATGAAATGCTTAGAGGCGGCCGAGAGGCCAGGCCTGATCACGCTCGTACACGTTACAGGCAGCCTGGGTCGATTGCAGCCTTTCGCGACAGGCAACAATCGGCCAAAAGTAGCCGGTGGTCGTTGCATTTCGCTTGTCGCCGGCGTTTGGCTAAGCTGAATACATCGGGACGAACTGAAACCTGAGTGATAGCGGCCATCAGCGGATCTGGATTGGCATCAAGACGGTAACTCCCCAAGGAGACGACTATGTATGCGGTTATAAGAACCTACCTGGGTGCTGGAGCAAAGCAGCTTTTCAATCTTTTGGAAGAGCGCAAGGCCGACGTCGAAGCTACCCTGCGGACAGTGCCTGGCCTCGTAAGCTACACACTGCTGAATACGGGTGATGGCGTTACGGCGGTGACTGTTTGCACGGACAAGGCCGGCAGCGATGCGAGCTTGAAAGTCGCGCGCGACTGGATTCAGAAAAATGCCTCGAATATCCACGCGAACCCGCCGATCGTAACGGAAGGTCCGGTCATTGTGCAGATCAAATAGCGCGCCCTTCCGATTGATCTCACGACACTATCGCTGTCGCAAATTTTGTATCTTTGCTTCGCAGAGATGTGATCGTCCGCAAACCATCAGATTGGGGCAGATTTTCAACCATTGCTGCGCCGGTTTGTTGCCGGCGGCGTCGGTGTTGCTGATGGCCCGCCGTGCCTGACGCTTGGGCTCAGGGCACCGGCGCGATAGCGCCGGAGTCCTTTGTCAGCCATCAGATTACTTTGATACTGTTTTATCCAGCGCCGTGGCGATGACACTGCCCATTCGCGTAGGTTGGGGATCGTTCTGGTGCTGCACTGCGTTGACAGCCCACTCCTCGAGACGCACGCGGTCTCGCTGGAAGACCATCATGTGCGTCGAACCGCCAAACTCGAAGTGTCCGATCTCGGTGCCGCGGGTGATGCTGACGGGTTCAGCCCCCTCATCGACGATGAACTCTGGCTCAATAATGCACGTCGACACCTCGACCATGCCTATGCAGATGAGCCCGACGTAGCCGCATAACGGGTGCTCGAAGATGAAGATGGCGCGGGCCGCGACATGGCCGAGGTAGGGCTGCGATTCGGTGCCCTCCCAGGTGCCACTGCCCTCGCTTTGTCCCGGGCGCTGTGCGAAGTAGGTTCCCGGCTGCACCCATGAACGCACAAGGGTGCCGTCTAACGGTGCATTCCAACGGTGGTAGTGTGTCGCAGACAGGAACCCTTGGTAGATTTGCCCCCCCTCGAAAGGCTTCGCCCACCGTTCCTGTCCCCCGAAGATGTCTAGCAAGGAGTAGTTGACATCCTTGATCCAGAAATCGGTCTCAAGCGAGACGTTATTTTCGTATTGCCATGGCGTGGTCTCACAGCCAATGTCGATCTGGGTCTTTGGATCTCCCTGGAACGGACGCGCGCCAGGCACGAACTTGCGAATAAAAAACGAGTTCCATGAATCAAAACCATACCCCGGCTTCTCGGGGTCGCATTCCATTTGATCCCACACACCGGCCTCCCATGCAGCTTCAGATATCCATGAGCCTTCTTTCTCGGGGTCATTGATGTCGAGCTTGTCGAGCGAGGCACTGCTCTTGAGGAATGTGTTCCACGCATTGAGCACCTTCTTGAATTGAAGGTTGAACGTCATATCGTGGAACAACGCGACGCCCGCTTCAGTGGCCATCGAAACCGCCAGAAAGCCATTCATCGGAGTGCCGACCTGGGCCGTCGCGTTGAACGACGAGGAAGTCGTGATGATCTCGTTGAGAATCTCGAAGAAGCTGTCGTAGCCTTTAATCCAGACAGCGTCGCCGTCCGCGTCTTTAATTTCCTCCCTGGTTTTTTCATCAAGCGTAAGGACGTAAGCGTTCGACTGCTCGATCATCGACATGACCCACATGCGGTACACGCTGTGCGTTGTCACCCAAGTCTTGAATTCAGCTATCTGAGGTTGCATCGGGGCCAGCGTACCGGCCCTTTTCTTCTCGGCGATAAAGTCGCGAAGCGGGACGAGGAACCGGGCAGTCGCCCACACACGGTTGGGAACCCAGAAGCCCATCTGGATAGGCCCGGCATTCTCTAGCGTGAGAAGGCTGGACGAAGTTCCTTCTATGCGGGCTTCCTTCGAAGGCTGTTTTGGATTTGATATCTGGTTATCGAATTGAGTCATTGCTTACTCCTTTAAATTCAGGAACTCCCAAAAACTCCATCCAGGCAATTTTTAGAGTCGCCATTCCAGACTGCGGTTGTGTAACTGCTCGCTCTAAACAGCCCCCAAAAGGGGCAAGAACTCACACCTTCAGGCGTGATAATGATTTAACGGGCTGGGTGGGCAACATTCCTTGTCCTCTGTGCTATCCCTGTCCAGGGAGGGGCGTTGCAGTGGCCGGATGACCGTATAGAAGTGTTGTTCACAATAGTTGGTAAAGGCGTTCCTGCTAGCTTTTGGCTGAAAGGAGGCACATTTATTTTCCAGGATCTGAACGACTGCTTTGGTCCAGAGCCGCCGGCGAAGAGCGGATCGTGGTGTAATTGAGATATTGATTGCCTGCGCTGTCGCAGGTTTAGCCGTGCATCTATTGCGCTAATGAACATCAGTGGAACGAAAGCCCATGAACCTGAGCATTTTCTACGCCTTGAGCGCAGCCGCACTGTTTGGCGCCAGCACACCGCTGGCCAAGCTGTTGGGTGTGGACGTCTCACCGGTTTTACTGGCCGGGTTGCTGTATCTGGGCAGTGGCATCGGTTTGACTCTTGTCAGGTTTATCCGTGATCGCGGCTGGCAGGCAACCGGCCTGACGGCCGGCGAGTGGCCGTGGTTGATCGGGGCAATCGCCTTCGGCGGTGTGCTCGGCCCGGTGGCATTGATGTTCGGTTTGACCCTGACGTCGGGGGCAACGGCATCGCTGATGCTCAATCTGGAATCGGTGCTGACAGCGTTGCTGGCCTGGCTGGTGTTCAAGGAGAACGCAGATCGGCGAATCGTTGCGGGGATGCTGGCCATCACCGTTGGCGGAGTGATCCTCGCCTGGCCACAAGGTCCGGCGCAGACCCAGGGCTGGATCGGCCCGTTGGCTGTGGCGCTGGCCTGTGCCTGCTGGGCCATCGATAACAACCTGACCCGCAAGATCTCGGCGTCCGATGCGCTATTTATTGCCGGCATCAAGGGGCTCGCTGCCGGGACGGTCAACTGCGCCATTGCGGTGTTTCTCGGGGCCAAAATTCCGGGCGTTGCCACGCTCGCGCCGACACTCCTGGTCGGCTTTCTGGGCTACGGCATTAGCCTGGTGCTGTTCGTGCTCGCCCTTCGCGGCCTGGGCACCGCGCGCACGGGTGCATACTTTTCGACCGCGCCGTTTCTGGGGGCAGCGATTGCCATTGTGCTTCTGGGCGAGCCGGTGTCAGTTACGTTCTGGATCGCCGCCATGCTGATGGGGATCGGCGTATGGATTCACCTTCATGAAAACCATGCCCACGAACATCAGCACGACCCGCTCAGCCATGACCATCGACATGTTCACGATGAACACCATCAGCATGAGCACGACGCTGAATGGGACGGCACCGAACCTCACAGCCACTTTCACCAGCATGCGCAGATCCGCCACAGCCATCCACACTTCCCGGATATTCATCACCGGCACAAGCATTGAGGTCAGCCCGGGCAACCCCACGCCACTGGAGTTTTGACGGTTGAATGGCTTGATGGCGCCGTAACCTCTGCGAAAGTTTGAGCGCAAGAGACCGGGTGCGATCCTGTGAGCAGACCTTTAATCTGCTCGCAGTGCCTAAACTTCAGTCGGAACACCCATGCCCTATCACCACGCCAGCCAATTCCTGTGCGCCATCGACCCGGACTGGGCGCGGCACATCGCAGCAACCGGTCCGTGCCTGCATCAGCCGAAACCGGCCCGCGATCCCTATGAAGCGTTGGTTCGGGCCATTGCTTATCAGCAACTGCATGCCCGGGCCGGCGATGCGATTCTCGGGCGTTTGCTAGCGCTGTTTCCCGAATCGCCCTTCCCTACGCCCGAGCAATTGCTGGCCTGCGAATTCGAGGTGCTGCGCGGTTGTGGTTTCTCCGGCAGCAAGATCGCCACGCTTCAAGGCATCGCCCAAGGAGCGCTGGAGGGTCTGGTGCCGGATCGCTCAAGCGCGCTGTCGATGAGCGATGACGTACTGATTGATCGCCTGACTCAGTTGCGCGGCGTCGGCCGCTGGACTGTCGAAATGCTGTTGATCTACACCCTCGAACGCATGGATATCCTGCCCGTCGACGACTTTGGCGTGCGCGACGGCTACCGTCGCCTCAAAGGTCTGGAGCAACAGCCGAGCCGTAAGCAGATGGTCGATATCGGTCAGGCATGGAGCCCTCACCGCACCGTGGCGGCCTGGTATTTGTGGCGAGTGCCGAACCCATGAAACGCTTTGTGTTGCTCAACGCTCTGGGCAAGTCAGTAGACAGCGCCGCCCCCGGACAATTGGGCGGCCATCGACGATCACGAATCTTCGGTCGACTGGACTGCCCAGTTGCGCTGCGCGCCATTGCCCGTGGCGGCTATGTCGCGCATCGGGTGTTCTTTGCCGATGAGGCCACCGCCCGGGCTGCCGGTTATCGACCGTGTGCGGTGTGTTTACCGCAGGCTTATGCGCAATGGAGGGTAGTTTTCGACCAGACGCCATCAGTGGACGGAGCAATGGTAAATGAGTAGCTATGCTAGGTCTGTTGCCAGGCTCTGCTAGCAACATCGTGAAAGGAGGCGTTGAGATGCAACTCATCACGTTGAAAATCGATAAGCCGGAAGCGACGAACTTCATTTTTGGTCAGACGCACTTCATCAAGTCCGTCGAGGACATTCACGAAGCATTGGTAAACGCGGTGCCAGGTATCACGTTTGGCGTGGCCTTTTGTGAAGCCTCTGGCAAATGCCTGGTGCGTTGGTCTGGCACCGATACAGCGATGATCGAACTGGCCCGAAAAAATGCACACGCCATCGCGGCAGGCCATAGCTTCATCATTTTCCTCGGCGACGGTTTCTATCCGCTGAACGTGTTGAACACCCTCAAAATGGTTCCAGAGGTGTGCCATATCTTTTGTGCGACAGCCAATCCAACTGAAGTGATTCTCGCTGAGACGGAACAGGGACGAGCAATCCTGGGCGTAGTGGATGGCTTCTGCGCCAAGGGCATTGAAGGCGACGAAGACATCCTGTGGCGCAAGAACTTGCTGCGGCAGATCGGTTACAAGCAGTGAGAAAAAACGGGGCAGATTGATTTTAAAACTGCCCTTGTTCTTGCTGCCGAGCCTTCATCAATGGCCTCGCTCATGGGCCGGGTTTCGGCTGCAGCCATTTCCCGAACAGGCGGGTCACCCGTGGCATGAACACATACACCACCAACAGCACAATGCTTGCGGTGATCAGCACATTGCCTTGTACATAGCCGCCCAGCCAGGGCATCCAGCCAAACAGCGGCTTGAACAGCATCGGTACCAGAAAGCTCAGGGGCAGGATGACCAAAAAGGTCACGCAGGCCTGCTTCCAGCGCGGTGGGGGCGGCGCAGCCGCATCGATCGGGGTAAACCAGAACTCACGGTCGGCATTGACCTCGGTCTGGTCGCCATCGGCGAGCAATGGCTGCGCCTCTTCCACCAGCGTGCGGCGATCCTCGGAGTCGAGCCAGTACTGCAATTGTTCAGTCGTAGCAAAGCGCAGCACACTGGTGAACTGGGCCAGCCCCTGGCTTTGTCCGCGCACAACATCAATGCCCAAATGCCCCGGATAGGTACGAGCCTTGGCGATGGTGCGACGCAACCAGTGTTCATACGCCTCATCTCCGCCCTTTTTGACCCGGTGGCGCACCAGCAGCGTGACCACGCCTTCCGACAGTTCGATGTTCATGACTGACTCTCCCGACCCTGATGGTTTTTAAAGGTTTTTGAACAGCGGATAGCGACGCGCCAACCGTGCACCCAAGGCGAGTCGCCCTGCTCCACCGATCAACAGCGCGCCAAATACAATCACCAGCAACCAGGCAAACTGCCCTTCGCCCAGGCTCCACTCCGGGTGCACCAGCACCAGTGACACCAGCAGCAGGAAAAGAATCGGCAAACTGGCCAGTCGCGTCAGTAGCCCAAGTGCTATCAGCAGTGGGCAAAGCACCTCGGCGAATATCGCCAGCATCAACGTCAGATGCGCCCCGAGCCCGAAGGGATCTTCGATCAGGCCCAGTTCATGTTGGAAGTTCAGCAGTTTGGGCAGGCCATGGACGCAGAGCAGCAAGGCTGCGCCCGTAATCCGCAGCCAGAGCAAGGCCCAATCGGCTGGCGTGTTACTGGAAAACGTGGGGGCGGCGTTCATTGTCTGACTCTCTGAAGAATCCGTGGCGTGGAGGCCACTCTCACGATAGCCCCTGGCTGTGACGGCGCAGCGAACTGCGCCGTTGTGCAGCTGTATTTTTTAAAGGTTCACTTGACCTGACGTTGCGGCGCCTTGTGCACCATGGTGTAGGCGTAATCCACGCCCATGCCGTAGGCACCACTGTGTTCCAGCACCAGACCCATCACTGCGTCGTAAGTCTCTTTGTGCGCCCAGTCACGCTGGTACTCGAGCAACACTTGTTGCCAGGTCACCGGCACCGCACCGGCCTGGATCATCCGTTGCACCGACATGTCGTGAGCTTCCTTGCTCGTGCCACCGGAAGCGTCGGTGACGATGTACACCTCGTAGCCTTCGGCCAGCGCTTCCAGAGCCGGGAAGTTCAAGCACACTTCAGTCCACAGCGCGGCCATGATCAGTTTCTTGCGGCCGGTAGCCTTCACCGCTTCCACCAGTTTTTTATCTTCCCAGGAGTTCATCGAGGTGCGCTCGATGGGCTTCTGGTCTGGAAACACACTGAGCAATTCCGGCCAGATGTAGCCGCTGAAGCTTTCGGTTTCGACCGACGTCAAAATGGTCGGCACGTTGAAAATTTTCGCAGCTTTGGCCAGTGCAACGGTGTTGTTCTTCAAGGTCTGACGGTCGATCGATTGCACGCCGAACGACATTTGCGGCTGGTGGTCGATCAGGATCAGAGCGGAGTTGGTTGGGTTGAGCAATTCACGAATAGACATGGCGCGTTCCTTTTGATGTCGGTGTGCTGGATGGATGGGTTCGTTTGACTGCTGGGCTCGGCGCGTACTCCGGTGGGAGGCTGTTTGCTGCCGGCTTGGGAGTTAATATAGTTTCTGGATAAAATCGAAACAATTACCTAAAATGCATAATCATTATTTCCAAAACAGGGACAGTATTGGACCGAATCGAATGCATGCGTGCTTTTGTCGCCACCGTCGGAGAAAACGGCTTTACCGCCGCAGCCCGAGCGATGGATGTGCCACGTTCAAAAGTCAGCAAACAAATTCAGGCGCTGGAAGAGGCCATCGGTGTGCAACTGCTGCAGCGCACGACACGCAGCCTGCACCTTACCGAGGCCGGCGCGGAGTACTACGAGGCGGCCTGCGAAGTGATCGCTTCGGTGGACGAAGCCGAGCAACGTGCCCGTAACGGAGTTGGCGAATTACGCGGTGTGCTGCGGGTCAACGCGCCGATGTCTTTCGGCCTGCGTCGGCTGGGGCCGCTGATCCCGTTGTTTCATGAGCAGCATCCGAACATCGAGCTGCAACTGGTCCTGAGTGACCAGCAGGTCGACCCGGTACGCGGCGGCTTCGATGTGACCATCCGCATCGCGAGCATGCCGGACTCCTCCCTGGTAGCCCGCCTGTTGGCACCCGCTCCGCGGATCATGGTGGCCTCGCCTGCCTATCTTGAGCGCGCGGGTACACCGCAATCGCCAAAGGACCTGAGCACACACCAATGCTTGAATTATGGCTATCTGCAGAGCGGCGTCAGCCTGCAGTTGAGCAACGGCAAGGAGACGCAGCGCGTGCATGTCACCGGCCCCCTGCACGCCAACAATGGCGACCTGCTGGCCCAGGCCGCCGAGGCCGGCATGGGGATCGCCTTGTTGCCGAATTTCATTGTCGAAGACGCTCTGGCGGCAGGCAGACTGGTGGCGGTGTTGTGCGAATGGCACGCCCCGCCGATCACCATCAACGCGGTCTACTCGTCTGCACGTCGGGTCCCGCAGAAGACTCGGGCGTTTATAGATTTTCTGGTGGCGGAACTTGCGCAAGGGCCGAGTTGAGGCTGCGTCGGATCGACCCCGGTCAGTCGCGACAGGCAGGAATCGGCCAAAACCTGTCGGTCGGAATGTCCATCAAGTTGCCCGATAGCGGCCGTTGGAGGCTTGCTTTGTGGGTGCTGGCGACAGCGCGCGAAAGGCAGATCCCTGCGTCAGCTCGGTTCGGCTAACGCCATCCGCTTGCGCCAGCTTATCCAGCCGACTACAAGTGACAACGTCGCCACGACGAGTGGTGGCACAGCGTGCCCGTATTCGCCGTGGATGATGACGGTCGCGAGGGCGGCAAACATGACAGTACAGCCGAGCGCCGAACCTAACAGGCGACTCGGCGCCCGGAAAAGCAGAATGGCAGCAGTGAATTCCAGCGATCCGGTCACGAAATGGAACCAGCGCGGGTACCCCCATTTCAGGTATTCCTCGTAGATAGATCCCGGGGCGAAGATGTTGCTGAGTGAGCCCACGACGAAGAAAGCGGCAAGAGCTAAGGGTAAGACTTGGCGCCAGGAGATTTTAGACATTTGTCCGACCTTAGATGATGAGTTTGCTGCCGAGGAATGGTGTGACTGCCTGACCGACAAGCTGGCTGATTTCCGACGAATGCCGCGGCTGGAAAAGGTGATCTACGAGACCCGTCCTCATCACAGGAGGACGGGTGTCCGCTTCAACCAGGTGTTAGTCGCCAGTTGCTCCACCACGAACCGAGCGACATCCGCGCGTGCTATTTTCCCGCCGTTGACGCCGGCGAGGTCGGTAACGGCCCTGAAACTTCCGCGAGCTGAGTCGTTGGTGAGCATGGCGGGCCGAACTATGACCCAATCTAGTGAGCTGGCGCGGATCGCGGCTTCCTGACGCCCCTTGTCCTTGTAGGCATGGCGAAGCAGCAAGGGCATGAAGAGCCGGTCGAATACGAAGCCGCCGTGACCGCGGCTGTCTCCGACCCCCAGGGCGGAGATGCAGACCAGACGGCGGACACCACTGCGCCTCATCGCCGAGACCAGCGCGTGTGTCGCTTCGGTCAGCAGGCTGACCTCGCTGAAAGGGCTAAGGCCGGTCCCCAGCGAGCTGACGACAGCATCGCAGCCGTCCAAGGCGCGCATGAGGGCGCCTTCGTCGCGAGCATCGCCCTCGATGATGCCTGCTCCCGGGAGATCGGGCGCGCGCGCCTTCGAGCGAATCAGCGCCACTACGGAATGTCCCTTCTCCAAGGCGTCGTGAACGATCAGCCGTCCGGTTCCGCCAGTTGCACCCAAAACAAGAACCTTCATATTCGACCTCGATCTTTGTTGGTATGAACGCCGCAGTTCACAGGGAAACGGGCTGTTTCGGCCTCTCTGCCAGAATCGCGATGGGGATGCGAATTTCCGGAGTAGGTTCCGAAAGTCGCATTCCACCGCTGATCCGCGGACCTACGCTGTAGCGGCCTTCTGGGCCGCCGCGAAGACATCGCGGGCGGACGTCGCGCCCGGGACGTGCTCCGTACCCTCGACCCCGAGGTCCATCCAGCCTGAGTTGACGGCGTCAAACATCGCTTCGGCCGGTCCCGTCTGGCCCTTCGGAATGCCGAACTGCTCGAACGCCGCCGGCCACCCGACCCGCGGGATAGCAAAAGCTTTGACGTCGACCTTCAAGACCTCACCCAATTGTGTCGCTACTTCATCCGCGCTGACCATCGAACCGAGCTCGATGACCCGATGCTCCAACCATGCCGGCCCGGTCAGAAGCGCTGCGATCTCGGCGCCGATATCATTGGTCGCGACCATGGTCGATTTCCGATCTGTCGGGTTGTAGTAGACGGGGAACGTGCCACCCTGGGCAACATGTAAGCCGTAGAGGAAGTTTTCGAAAAACCCGCCGGCGCGCACATAGGCAATCGGCAATTTCAGGTCGCGAAATCCTTGCTCCAGAAGCGACAGGGCCGTGCTCATCCCCAGCCCGCTGGTTCTGTTCGCACCCATTGATGAGAGTGCTACCACCCGCGGCGGTGCTGCCTGGGCAAGCGCACCGACGTAGTTTGCAATCACAGCCTTCGCTTCTTTGTAATCAGGCGAAGGCGCCCATTCAGCTGGCAACATGACAAACGCGCCTTCGACATCTCTAAGCGCCATCTCAATGGCTGCCGAATCATTCCAGTCGCCGTCTACCAGTTGCACGCCTTCGTCGGCCCACTTCGCCGCCTTTCCACGATTCCGGACGAGCGCGCGTACTTCTTTGCCTTGCGCTAACAGATGTTTTGCCGTTGCGCCGCCAACTTTTCCCGTAATTCCCATGACTAAAAACATGAGCGTTCTCCTGATCTTTAGGATTTTTGTACGTAAAGGCCAACTAACAGGCAGGAATTCCTACCGATACGCTTTAGTTGGAGTAAGTGATTCCAAACCATCGCCCCGCTCAATCGTCAGACGGCGAAGCCACTCCAAGCGTGATCCGCCCGTATGCCGGAGCCAGTGACGAGAAAGCGGGCGGGAACAGATGGGGACATGGAGACTCCGTGAGCGGGGGACTTATTACTTGGGGTAGGTCTACTATAGAGACCGCTGCCGCGTGCCGTAAGGAGGCAGTTTTTTGTAACCAGCAGATTTCGAGGAATTCCGCATGAGCAACGCATTGAGGGCGATCGAAAGATTCAGCCAATATCCATTGGGCGAGTCCCAATCCGTGCACTGCCCGGTTCGAGACGTGCTCGACCGTATCGGCGACAAATGGAGCATGCTCATGATCATGGCTCTCGCGATGCGACCGCACCGCTTCAGCGAGCTTCACCGCGCTGTCCATGACATTTCCAAGCGCATGCTCACCCAGACCTTGCGCGATTTGGAGCGCGATGGACTGATCACCCGCCATGTCTTTCCGACCAAGCCGCCGGGCGTTGAATATCGGTTGGCCCCGCTGGGCCAATCGCTGCTGGAACCGATGGCGAGCCTCATCGATTGGGCGGATCGTTGCTATGGCGACATCCATGCCGCACGCGCCCGCTTTGACGGCACGCCCGGTGATGCCCCCACGTCAGGCTTTTCCTGCTCGATCGAAGGTGCCGCCTGACAGCACCAACCGGCAAGGGTGACCAACTCAAACCGGCACGCTGTTCACTCCCTACCAGCACCCGCAGTTGAAGACAGGGCTTCCCAAAAGCAGCCGCTCGCGACCGCCTGCAACGGGTCGACCTCAGTCAGTCGTGACAGGCAGAAATCGGCCAAAAGCTGCCTCTCAGCAGAGAGAAGTCAGCTCCTGACATCTACCTTTACTCACTGCTTCCCATCCACTCATTTGATCGATCACCGGTTGTTTTGAACAGTTGCCATTCTGGATTGTGGTCGGTTGGAGAATTGTACGCAGGCCACTCCCGCGAGAATGGTCGCGATGGCGAAGCCTGCGCTCATGGAAATCGGCTCACCAATCGCGATCCCGATGAGCAGAGCGACCACCGGCGGGATATAGCTGACGGCCGACGCAGCCACAGCGCCGAGCGTTTCAACGATGCGGTAATAGGCGATATAGGCAAAACCGGTACCCAGCAATCCCAAGCCGAAGACCAGGCCAACCCACGCCCGTGTGTCGTCGAATACCTGGGTGATGCCTTCAAGTGGCGTGACCAAAAGCAAAAAGAATAACGCCAGACCGATCTGGTAAGTCGTCAATGCCACCGCTGGCAAGCCGAGCGGGCTGATAAACCGTCGAGCATAAACGAACGAACAACCCACGCTGAGCGAACCGATCATCATGTAAGCGATTCCGCTCGGATTGATTACGCCTTCAGCCGACCACGGCTGCGCAATGAGCAGAACCCCCATGAAACCGAGCGCAATGCCCAGCACCTTCAGCCCATTGAGTGGCTCGCTACGCAGAAATAGCCAGGCACACAGGAACGTGAACAGCGGAATAGCTCCACCGAGCATGCCGGCAACGCCCGAGGGCAACAAAACAGTGCCTTTGGCGAAGGCGTAGTAATAGACAGCGGTCGCCAGCAAGGACATGACCACGAAATGATGCCCATGGCGCCAATGCGCCCAACGTAATGCGCCCTTGTACAGCGCGAAGGCAAGGACTGGCAGGAAACCGAAAAGCACACGCAGCAACGTGATTTGCACCGGTGAGATGCTGTGGCCGGCCCATTTGACGAAAATGAAGTTGCTGCCCCATACCAGGCCAAGCAGCACAAATAGGACAAAAGAGGTTTTCTTCATGACACTGGCCCTTTGATCGTGCGATTTAATTTCTATCGGCTGGGCTTCTGTTCGCTAACTTTCCTGTTAGCTTGAATAGCCTGTTGGTCAGACTAACAGTGCAGTGACCGCACTACCGATGCAGTATTTCTTCCTTGATCCAGTAGAATTTCTATCATCATGTCCAACGATACCCTTCCCCTGCCGCCTCTCAATGCCTTACGTGTATTCGAGGTTGCAGCCCGCCATCTGAACTTCCGGCTGACCGCCGAGGAGCTGGGAGTCACTCAGGCAGCAGTGGCCCAGCAGATCCGTGGCCTGGAGGCAAATCTGGAGCTGAAGTTATTTGAGCGATTGCCCCGTGGGTTAATGCTGACCGATGCTGGCCAGCGCTACAGTGTAAGCATCCGCCATGCTCTGGAATTGATTTCTGAAGCCACCCAGACGCTTCGCCCGGAGCCTGCGCACCTGACCGTCAGCGTGACACCCACCTTCGCTTCGAAATGGCTGATTCCGAAGCTGGCATCGTTCACCCAGTTGCATTCGGACATTGATCTGCGCGTACTGGCCACTGAACGCCTGTCGCACTTTCAGACTGATCGCGTCGATATCGCCATACGTTACGGTAGGCCACCCTTCGGCCCTGGTCTCAATAGCGAGATGCTGCTGGAGCAACGAATCGTGGCGGTCGGCAGCCCCGCGTTGATTGAATCAATCGGGATGCCACACGACTTTGACCAATTACAGCGCAACCCGCTATTGCATGACGCCCACAACTTTTGGCCGCAATTTATCGCGCAGATTTTTGAACACCCGGTGCAGGCTGCACCGAAAAATCTGCGTTTCAACCAGACCTCACTGGCGATCGAGACCGCAATCGCCGGCCAGGGGCTTGCCTTGGCCGATGACTTCTTCGTCCAGGCAGACATTGATGCCGGTCGGCTGACCCGACTGTTTGAATCTGAACTGCATACCGACGCTGGGTATTACTTGCTCTGGCCCCGCAAAGCGAAATCCCCTTCCGCCCTGGCGACTGTTCGGCAATGGTTGATGGATCAACGGTAGTACTGCGTCAGTTATTGCAACTCGAATCGTCGGTGATCATTGTTCGTAGAATGACCCGACCGCAGCGAATGACTACTATGGGTCTGTTGCGTTGAAAACAGGTTCGGGATGCTCATTTACACCCCATAAAGTCGAGCGCGACCCCGGCCGTTCCTCGCCTGTTTTCACCTTGCCTGATCGCCGCTCGGTGACTTTCCGTACAAACCCTGGACCGGGCTCAAGCCAGCAGCTCGGTGATCCACCGGGCCTGCCGGGCGATGTCCTGCACCTTCTCCTCGGGCACGGCCTGCCGCGCCCGGGCGAAGTTGTTCAGGGTCTTCTGCTTCTGGCGCAGCATGCGCTGCCACTTGACCAGGAACGCCGGGCTGCGAGCCTGCATCTGCAGCGGGCCGAAATACAGCTCCTCGGCGGTGTACATCACCGGCCCGGCGCGCTCGGCGACGATGATTTCGTAGTCGAAGCGGTTTTCCCGCAGCAATTCCTCGTAGAGGATGCGGTAACCATTTTCCATCAGCCATTGGCGCAGTGGCTGCTCGCCGCCGTTAGGCTGCAGGATCAGGCGCTCCTGGCCGCTCAGGCACGCCTTGCCGCTGTCGAGGATGTCGCGGATCGTCTCGCCACCCATGCCACAGATGCTGATCGCCGTGATCCCGTCTCCCGGCTCGATCGCCGCCAGACCATTGGCCAGGCGCACGGTGATCCGCTGGTCCAGGCCGTTCTCGCGCACGGTGCGTTCGGCCGAGCGAAACGGCGTCAATGCCACCTCGCCGGCCACCGCCGCCGCGATGGCGCCACGGCGCATCAACGCCACCGGCAGGTAGCCGTGATCCGAGCCGATATCGGCCAGGCGCGCACCTGCTGGCACATGCGCCGCCACGCGCTCCAGGCGCATGGACAATGTCTGTTCGTTCAAATGCAGCCCCTTTTCACCACGAACGTCCGGCACCTTTGGCCGGATTGGGGCGCGATTCTGTCGAGCAACGCCGTGCATTTCAAATTTATGTGACCGGGGCCATGGCTCGGCCCGTACCTACCGCTCGCGTATCGGCCCAAAGCGAACCCTGGTTATCAGGGGAGTTACTTTTCCAACAGAATCGGTCAGTAGCAGTCAGGGCTGATCGTCAGCTTCAGGCCGTTATCTACCTGATGCAAAGCCAGTTATCCCTGGCAACGTCGCCGGCCCGATGCGCTCGGCTATCGGTCCAGCAGAGGTGCCAGCAGTGCACACATGCCGCGCCAGTGCGAACCCTCCCAGTAAATCCGTTGGCAGGCGTCGCAGCGCAGGAAGCGCGAATAGAGGGCACCGATGCGTGGCGGCACCTGTGACCGGGCCAGCTCCGAGCTGATCTCGTGCAGCGGCAGGTTGCAATGAAGGCACAGGCTGAATGGCCGCGCGCTACGCGCCAGGTCGAGGCGCTCGTACAATTCGCGCAGTTGCAGCGACGGTTTCAGGGCATGCACGTAACAGCCGTGGCTGATGATCCGCCGCTTGAGCAGTTCGCGGTCGCGGGTTAGCACGATGCGTCCTTGCTGCGCAGCGATCTCGGCGATCTCGCCATCCTCGAAGCCATTGTCGTAGAGGGTGTCGAAGCCGCTCATGCGCAGCAGGCTGGCCAGCCCGCCAAGGTGCGCATCAGCGACGAAGCGCAGCACCCGTAAAGGTTGCGCACGAACCTTGAGCAGCGGGCTGATGTCCAGCGCTTCGAACTTGGGATACACCGCCAGCCGGTCACCGTCGAAGATCACCCGCTCGAAGCCCACCGACTCGCCGTTGAGCAGCACCAGCTCGACCTCGGTGTGCGGTATCCCGAGCGCCTCGATCATGTGCTTGACCGTCGCCCCTCGCGCGCACTCGCAGGTGAAGGACTGCCGCCGCCGTTCGGCCGGCAGGAAATCGTTGAGCTCCTCGTAGAAGCGGAAGGTTGCACTGGTCATGCTGAACAGTATGGCAGGGCTGCAGGATGAGCGAGTCTAGTCCGGACATCTTCTCCGGCAGGCCCAAAACCACGATCGTAATCATGTTGAAATTGACTATGCCATGGAGCTTCGATACTGGATGTACTGCTTGAAATTGTTATCCGCGTCATTTGCTACCCAGCAGGCTGGGTGTTTATCAAGGTCGTAATATTGGGAATCCGACTTTTTCAACAGAATCGGCCGATAGCTGCCCGTCACGAAGGGCTGCAATCGACTGTGGACTCAACCGATCGATGCAACAGATTGGCTCAATCTTTCAGCGGGTGTTTCGTAGTTTAGTGATTTCCGAGGGCGGCGATTTATGCCACAGATAGCCCTTCGCGCTGAGTTGAAAGGCGTAATCGAATAAACGCTTCATGTATTCGCCATCGAATTTCTGATTGTGCGCAAAGTTAAAGTCGGAGCCAATGTACGCAAGATTGAAATCCGCTCCATCCTGCTGCGCCATACGGTAAATTCGCTCCAGGTCGCTGATCCCCTGAGTTTGAATCAATGCACTGATGGCTCGACCGCCGATGCTCAATGTACGGCGTTTCGTCCCAGACCACTGCGGCTCCAGTGTCCCATTACGAATGACATAGAAATGACGTTCGAGTCGCAAAGGGGCTCCGGTGGCTCTGTTCAGCGCCATCTTGGTGCCAGGTGGGTAAAGGAACACCTGAGTGATTACCCCGCCGTCCACGTGCATTTCCTGAAACTGTTTGCCGTCAACGTCCACATCGATCATGACGGGTGAGACTGCGCCGGGAATACTCATCGACGCGATCATGATGTTGCGGAAGAGGTCGAGCGCTCCCGGTGCTTCGCTAGAGGCAATAGTGCCCATGTTCCAAGTGACTGGCCGCCCTGAATCAAGGTCGGTTGTGCCGATCAGGAGGATTCGTCCTTTGGCGTATTCCGACGCAATCGCCGCAAGAATCTCCGCAGTGACGTACTTTGTAATGAGCCGCGACAGTGGCTTGCTGTCCGCTATACCGTCGCTAGCAAGACGGGTTAGCACGTTTCGCGAATGAAAAACGTCTTTTGGACCGATGGCGTTGGCGATATACCTAATGACGTCGTCGTAATCGGATCCCAGGTAAGCGAACGGGGCGACCAGGGCGCCCGCGCTAATGCCCGTGACGACCTTGAACATGGGTCGAGTCCCATGTGTGGTCCACCCCGTAATGAGTCCCGCTGCGAATGTGCCTGCGTCACCGCCTCCCGAAACTGCCAGCATATTTGCCAGCGGCAGGATGTTGTTCGGTTTCCCAGCCCTGGCGAGAGCCTCGCTCTCGCGTTTGTTGCCCTCAATTGCATCCTGAATGAACAGAGTCAGGTCGTGGTCCAACCAGTAGCGAGCATTGGGAATGCCTGGGATGACCGCTTTTTCCGTTAACGTTTGCGGCACAGCGTCACGGCGTGGCAAGCCCCCTTGCAGAAACATGTTCAGAGTTGAGGCGCGAGGTCTGAGCGGGAATGGTTTCAAAACGCCTCCTCCGGCCCCTGCAGTCGACAGCAAGCGCGCTCATCGTACCCGAGAAAGTCCTTACCCGTGGTTCCCGAGATGACTACACGCCAGCCGACTGCGACACGTCATTCGAACGCCAGGTAGCTCATTTTGCGCTCCTTTACATGATAAAAAAACTCATTGGCCGCGTGTTCCAGGTTCTATATGAAAGCCTTTGAAATCTCCAGGTTAAGGGGCAGAACGTGATATTCAAGACGGGCCTGTAGTGGTCAACTAATCCCGGACACGACGTTCAGCGCCATGTACCTTACGCCCGAGAAGCTTTTTTAAGGCTTGGTAGCAAGGGACTGGCCGCCACCGATGAAGGAGCCAAGACAACCTCTGCCTGCTCCGCGTCAGGCTTTTCCTCTTCGACCTCGCCATTCAGCGCGTTGTGCATTTTCACTGTGTCCAGTGCCCCGACCCATTTGGCAATGACCAGGGTGCCGACACCGTTGCCTATGGTGTTGGTGATCGCTCGCGCTTCCGACATGAATCGGTCGACGCCCAGCAACAACACCATTCCCGCCACTGGAATGGTGCCGAGGGAAGACAACGTCGCCGCAAGAATAATGAATCCGGAGCCGGTGACACCGGCAGATCCCTTGGATGTAAACATCAGTACTGCCAGGACGATCAACTGATCAGTCAGGGTCAGCGGGGTGTTCGTCGCCTGGGCAATGAAGATAGCGGCGATGGTGTAATAGATCGCTTGCCCATCCGGGTTGAACGTCAAACCGGAGGGAATGATCATCCCGGCAACGGGCTTGGAAACACCGGCCTTTTCCATCTTGGAAATCATCTGCGGCAGCACCGATTCCGAAGAGCTGGTGCCGAGTACGGTGAACAGTTCTTCCTTGATGAATTTTAGAAACTTCCACAGGCTGAAACCGCTGTAGCGGCAGATCGGCCCCAGCACAAAGATCACGAACACAGCGCAGGTCAGGTAGACGCAGGCCATCAGCTTGCCAAGCGAGAACAGCGAGCCAAAGCCGTATTTACCGATGGTGAACGCGATTGCGCCGAATGCACCGATAGGGGCCAGGCGCATGACCATGTTGACGATGCGGAACATCCCTTGCGTCAGGCTATCCAGTGTCTCGACGAACATTTTTCCGCGCGGTCCCACATGCGCCAAAGCAATGCCGAGCAGGATGGAGAACAGCAGGATTTGCAGCACGTTGCCCTTGGCGAAGGCATCCACGATGGTGTCGGGGATAATGTTCATGACGAAGTCCATGAACGACGCGTGCTTCACGGCTGAGGTGTAGGTTGCCAGACTGGAAGTATCCAGCGTGGCGACATCAATGTTCATGCCCGCGCCGGGCTTGAACACATCAACGACCACCAGACCGACGACCAGCGCCAGCGTGGACACGACTTCGAAATAGAGCAGAGCCCGGAAGCCGACGCGGCCCAGTTCCTTCATGTTTTCCATGCGTGCAATACCCGTGACCACGGTCAGGAAAATCACAGGAGCGAGGAGCATTTTGATCAGTTTGATGAACGCGTCGCCCAGGGGTTTGAGCGCTGCTCCGGTTTCGGGAATCAGCACGCCGACGACTGCGCCGAGGATCACGGCGATGAGCACTTGTACGTAGAGTTTGCCAAATATTCTTTTCATGACAGGGCCCTGATTTTTATTGTTGTCAGGAAATGCCAAGGGGTCAGATTCAGTGATCTGCCCCTTGGCGTTGTGCCGCAGTACTACTTTGAATCAGTGAAAAACATCAGCGGTTGATCAACTCGATGACCGCATCAGTGATCTGGCGGGTGGTGGCTTTACCGCCGAGATCAGGGGTATGCAAACCGCTTTCGGTCACCGCTTCGATGGCCGACATCAGGTGTTTCGCCGCGGCTGGCTCGCCGAGATGCTCGAGCATCATGGCGGCCGTCCAGAATGTCGCAATCGGGTTGGCGACACCTTTGCCGGTGATGTCGAAGGCCGAGCCATGGATCGGTTCGAACATCGATGGGAATTTGCGCGAAGGATTCAGGTTGGCCGTCGGCGCGATGCCCAGACTGCCGGACAAAGCCGCGGCCAGATCGGACAGGATGTCGGCATGCAGGTTCGTGGCGACAATAACGTCCAGCGTCGATGGCTTGAGCACCATGCGTGTGGTCACCGCGTCGACCAGTTCCTTATCGATCCTGACGTCCGGAAAATCCTTGGCGACTTCGTAGAAGATCTCATCCCACAGCACCATACCGTGACGCTGAGCATTGGACTTGGTGACCATGGTCAGGTGTTTGCGTGGACGGCTTTGCGCCAGTTCGAAAGCAAAGCGGTGAATGCGCTCTACCCCGGCACGGGTGAACACCGACACTTCGGTGGCGACTTCTTCAGGCAGGCCGCGGTGGACACGACCGCCATTGCCGGAGTACTCGCCCTCGGAGTTTTCACGCACCACCACCCAGTCGATCTGATCACCATTGAGCAGCGGGCTTTTTACCCCCGGCAGTACGCGAGCCGGACGCACGTTGGCGTACTGGTCGAAGCCCTGGCAGATCGGCAGGCGCAGGCCCCAGAGAGAAATGTGATCCGGTACGTTGAGCGCACCGACCGCGCCAAAGAAGATCGCGTCGAAGGTCTTCAGTTCTTCCAGACCACCTTCCGGGATGTAGTAGCCGTTTTTCAGGTAGTTATCGGAGTTCCAGTCGAAGTGTTTGAAATCCAGTTCGAAGCCGGATTTTTTTGACAAGGCTTGCAGCACCTCGACGCCAGCGGAAATCACTTCAACACCGATACCATCACCTGGAACCGCAGCAATTTTGTATGCGCTCATCAATCAACTCCACTCTCGTCACGTTCTTGTTGTGCCTGTCGAACGGGGGTGTTCAATCAGGGTGTGAGCGGAGTATATGTAGTGAGCAAATGAGCGTGAGTTACTCCAAATCACTACATACATGACTTTGAGTTACGAATGAGCCAGACCCTGGATTTGTCATTTTTCTACCTGCTGGCCAACAAAGGCAGCCTGGCGGCGACGGCTCGAGAGCTTGGTGTGACACCGCCGGCGGTGAGCAAACGCCTGACCGCACTGGAGGCACGGCTAGGCATACGCCTGGTCAACCGCACCACGCGCTCGATGAGCCTGACTTCGGAAGGCGAACTGTATTTTTCGCATGCCGCCCGCATCCTGACGCAGATCGATGAGGTCGAGCAGTTGATCAGCAGTAGTCGGGCGACGCCTAAAGGCCTGATTCGTGTCAACGCATCGTTGGGATTCGGTCGGCGCTACATTGGCCCTGCATTGGGAGCGTTCTTCGCACAATACCCCGAGGTGGAAATACAGCTGGAAATCAGCGATCACCCGCTTGACCTGGCAACTCACGGGTTTGACTTGGGTATTCGTTTCGGCACGCTGCCGGACGCTGCCTTCCACGCACGCAAGATCGCCTCCAATCGCCGTCTGTTATGCGCCTCGCCGCTGTACCTGGAAAAGCATGGCGTGCCTCAACGCCTGGCGGACTTGCAGCAACACAACTGCATCTTCCTGCGGCAAAACGAAACGCCCTACGGTGTGTGGAGTTTCACCAACGGTGGGCGTACACAAAACATCAAGGTGCGCGGAGCCTTAGGCTGCAACGACGGAGAAGTCGCCCTGAACTGGGCGCTGGAAGGTTATGGAATTCTGCTTCGGGCCGAATGGGACATCGCCCGGTATGTGCGCAGCGGTCGCCTGCGCCTGGTGCTGGAAGATCAGACACCGACCCGCGCCGATGTCTATGCCGTGTACCCGCAACAGTTGCACCTGTCGGCACGAGTGCGCAGCCTGATCGATTTCCTGGTCGAACGCTTCAAGCACATCGATCATCTGGATGAAGCGGAATCTACGCGCGACTGAACAACGTTGACCAGCGTCAGCTTTCGATGAAACTGCTGCCTTCGCCGATGTGTCATACCATTACAGGCTGAATCATTCGGCGAGACCTGCGGCGTTGCGTTTCTGCGCCCTGGTTCAAACGGCCCGCGCTGCCAGGCTTTGCAGTGTCTGCCAACTCAGGGAGTACAAGCATGCACGATCCCTTCAACCTTCTTCGTTTCGTCGAGGCCCAGCGCCCGGTTTTTACCCGAGCCATGGAAGAATTGCGTGCCGGGCACAAGACCAGTCACTGGATGTGGTTCATCTTCCCGCAACTGCATGGCCTCGGGCGTAGCGAAATAGCCGAACGCTTTGCCATTTCTGGTGCTGCCGAAGCCCGGGCCTATCTGCTGCACGATTTGCTGGGGCCACGGCTGGAGGAAAGCGTAAGTACCCTCCTGCAACACAGCGACAAGAGTGCACTGGAAATCCTTGGCCACCCTGATGACCTGAAGTTGCGCTCCTGCCTCACGCTGTTCGCCAGCATCAAGCCCGAACACCCCCTATTCCAGTCGGCCCTCGATCAGTTCTTCGCCGGCGAGCCAGACGCCAGGACCCTGTTCCTTCTTGGAGAATAAGGTCGACGCGAGCTACGTCGCCAGCACCACGTCGAACCTCGAAGATACCGTGATCGACCAGTTTGGGTTGATGCAACTGACTATTTGCAGCTGCTATTGACGACCGGTTGAATCCACAGTCGACAGCAGCCCTTCGCGAATGACTGTCAAGCCCTCCTCGTGGAGCAATACTCCACAATGAGCTGAGTGACCGCTGCCACAATCGGCTGATCCGCTTCAGGGGAGGTAAACAACCGAAATTGCGCATCCGGCAAATCCGGCAACCCGTGTTCGCCCCCAAGAACCGCCAGTCCTTGTCCCAACTGACTGAGTGTCATGGGCGCTACCGCGAAGCCTGCAAGCGCCGCCGCCCGCAACCCGGCAGCGCTGTTGCATAACATCGCCGTGCGTTGGGCGATCCCTGCCTGAGCCAGCCTCGTCAGCGCTATTTCTCGATAAGGGCACGGCTCGGGGAACAGGGCCAGCGGCAACGGCGTCGGTAACTGGGTGACGGGTTGCGCCGACCAGGCCCACACCAGCGGTTCTTGCCACAGCAGCAGCCCCGCTTCGCTGGTTTCGCATAGAGAACCGATGACCAGCTCCAGATGGCCTTGCTTCATCAGGTTCAACAACGTGCCAGGAATGCCTACCTGCACGTCGATCTCCATGCCCGGGTACTGCGCCGCGAAATCCTGAAAAGTGCACAATAACCGTGATTCGACAAAATCCTCGGACACCCCGATCCGCAGCCGTCCGTGAAACGGCGTGCGCGTCAGTTCTGCCCACGCATCACGGTTCAGTACAAGGATCGTGCGCGCATAAGAGAGCAGGCGCTCGCCATCGGGAGTCAATTGCTGGGAGCGGGTGGTACGAGTCAACAGGGGTTTACCAATCTGTTCTTCCAATCGCCGCACGTGGCCACTGACCGCAGACTGAGTGAGGTGCAGCTTCTGGGCTGCACGGCTGAAGCCTTCTTCATCGACGACAGTGACAAATGTTTTGAGCAGCAGAGTATCGAACATAGTTTTATACGTGATCAATTTCGCATTAATTTACGATTTATATTTCAAATCCAACTATATTGCAATGCTCCCACCTGCCCTATCTCCCCCACCACTCAAGGCGTGCCATGACTACTCTTCTGCATATTGAATGTTCTCCACGCAAGCAGCGTTCGGCCTCCATTGAAGTCGCCCGCAGCTTCATTGCGCGTTATCAAGAACACACCCCGGACACCGAAATCATCACGCTCGACCTTTGGAACATGGCTTTACCGGAATTCGATGATCTGGCAATGGAGGCCAAATACGCCGGGCTCAATGGCACGCCCTTGACCCCTGCACAACAAGACGCCTGGAACACGTTGAAAGATTTGGCAGGTCACCTGCACCGCTCGGATGTGCTAGTGATGTCCGTACCGCTGTGGAACTTCAGTATCCCGTACAAACTCAAGCACTTCATCGACCTGGTGTCGCAGAAAGACATCCTGTTCAGCTTTGACGCGGAGCGCGGCCTGGAAGGTATGCTTCTCAACAAAACCGCTGTGGTGATGTACGCCCGTGGCCTGGATTTTTCGGCGCAGTCAATCACGCCGGCAACGCGCTTCGACTTTCAGAAGCCCTATGTTGAAGCCTGGCTGAAATTTGTCGGCGTGACGGATGTGCATTCGGTGATTGTGGAGAAAACCATCTTGGGCGAAGACGTTGATCGCAGCGCGCGTGAGGCCGCGACTCAGCAGGCCAGGAGATTGGCAGATAGTATTTGTCGCTGACGCTTCAGGGGCTCTGCATTGTCGCGGCGTAAAGCTTGACGGCTCCCATGTGCTGCGCGGTGGCAGCCGCTCGCTGAGCGAGGGCCGCCGGATAAGCTGGGGCATTCAATCAGGCAACGCCTTGTGCGCGACAGTCTACAGCTCCATCGTCGGGCCGTTCGTGAATCAGCTCGAAAAAGCGTTACGCCGGCCTAAAGCAACAGCCGAGAAAAATCACAGCACTCCAGCGCCAATTGCGCCACGTTCTGGTTCAGCCCGAACTGGCGGTCGATGCGGTGCAGCGCGGTGTAGCGAATCCGCGGCAATCCCGGCGTCGTGACCAGTGCGCGCAATGCGCCACGCTCGATCAAGTGCGACAGGCAGGCCTTGGGCAGGTAGCTCACACCGACCCCGGACAAGGTCAACCCGACTTGCACCAACAGGTTATGGCTGGTGAGGGTTCTGGGCATCTGCACATTGTGAGAGGCCAGCCAGCGCTCGTAGATCAGCCCTGTGCCGGACTGGGAACCCTGGGTCAGCACCGTGCAACCGGCCAGACGTTCGAGACTCACCGGATCAGGGTCCGGAATCAGGCCCGGAGCGCACATCCAGGCATTCTCGACGCTTTTCAGCGGGGTACTGACAAACCGCGCATCGTTGTAAACGTCCGGTACGATGACCAGGTCGAGCTGATCATTTTCCAGTTTGCGAAACAGCTCGCTGCTCAACTCCACCGACGGTTCGATCTGCACCTTGGGATAGGCCTGGCGCAGGGCTTCGACCAACGCCGGCAACCAGGTCAACGCGGTAAGTTCGGTGACACCGAGTCGAAACCGGCGCACCAGCACTTCACGCGCGCTGACCCGCTCCAGCAAATAATCGCGGCGTTCCAGCAAGTCCTTGGCGTAGTCGAGCAGTTCCCCACCCTTCTCGGTCAACCGCGCATTGCGCTTGCTGCGATCGAAGATTTCCACGTCGAAGGTTTCTTCCAGCTCCTGAATGCGCTTGGAAATCGCCGACTGCGACATGTTCAGCTTGTTTGCCGCCGCTTCGAAGCTGCCCAGCTCGGCAATCCAGTACAACGCGTCAATCTGCTTGAAGGTGATCATCGAAGACACCACATGAAAAAAAGCGATGCTACCGCATAATAAAATATCGCTAAAACTGTTTGTTCATCAGTCCTAAGATCGAGCCACAGCCCTGACCGGCTGCCACCTCATTCTTCAGGAGATCAGCCATGTCCTTGCCCGGTTCACGCATTCTGCCCAATCCGCCGCTGGCCGCTGCCGAAGTGCTCGAAGCCTTCGCCAACGTGGTCACGCCGCACATCAGCGACAACCTCGGCCGACACATCGGCGCTCGCGGCCTGACCCGTTACAACCGCAGCGGCAAGCTGGTGGGCACCGCCCTCACCGTCAAAACCCGACCCGGCGACAACCTGCTGATCTACAAAGCCATGAGCATGCTCCAGCCCGGCCACGTGCTGGTGGTTGATGCACAAGGCGACACCAACAATGCGGTCATCGGCGAACTGGTCAAGCTCTACGCCCAGCAACGTGGCTGCGTCGGCTTTGTCATCGACGGCGCGATTCGCGATGTTGCCAGCTTCGACGACACCCCCTGCTATGCCCGCAGCGTCGTGCATTGCGGCCCTTACAAGAGCGGTCCCGGTGAAATCAACGTGCCGGTGTCGATCGGCGGCATGCTGGTTCAGCCAGGCGATCTGTTGGTCGGTGACGAAGACGGCCTGGTAGCGTTCTCCCAGATGGATGCCGCCGAAGTACTGCGCCGCGCCGCACAACACGCCGCCCACGAGGAAGAAGTCAAAGCCGAAATCGCCACCGGCGCCCTGCGCCAGAGCTGGATGGACAAGGTCTTGCAACAAGCCGGTCTGGCCGATTAAGGGGAAGCCTTCATGAGCACTGCATTTTTATCCGATCGGGTGCTGGGCATTCAGCCTTCGCCGAGTATCGCCGCCAACGCGCTGGTCACCGAGTTGCGTGCCCAGGGTCGGGACATCGTCAACTTCACCATGGGCGAGCCGGATTTCGACACGCCGGCCCATATCCTTGAAGCCGCCAGCGCTGCGATGCACAGCGGTGACACTCATTACACGCCCACCAACGGCACACCGGCCCTGCGTCAGGCGATCTGCCTCAAGCTTGAGCGCGACAACAGCCTGCATTACGCCCTGGACGAGGTTATCGCCGGCTGCGGTGGCAAGCACATCATCTACCACGCCCTGGCCGCGACCCTGAATCCGGGCGATGAAGTCATCGTGCATACGCCGTACTGGGTGTCCTACCCGGACATCGCACGGCTGAACGACGCCACGCCGGTGATCATTCCCGGTGACGAAGCCAACGGCTTCAAGCTTTCTCCAGAAGCGCTGGAGCAAGCGATCACCCCACGCAGCAAATGGGTGATCCTCAACACGCCGAACAACCCGAGTGGCGCGGTCTACAGCGAAGCCGAGCTGTTGGCGCTGGCCGAGGTGCTGCGCAGGCACCCCCACGTAGTGATCATGGCCGACGAAATCTACGAGCAGTTCGTCTACGGTGATGCCCGGCATGTCTCACTGACCCGACTCGCCCCGGACCTGAAGTCGCGCACGCTGATCGTCAACGGTGCCTCCAAGGGCTACGCCATGACCGGTTGGCGACTGGGTTTCGGCGCAGGTCCTGCGTGGTTGATCGCGGCCATCGGCAAACTGTTGTCGCAGACCACCACCTGCCCCAGTTCGCTCAGCCAGGCGGCTGCAGTAGCGGCGTTTGCCGGTGATCAGGCACCGATTGCCGGCATGCGCGAGGTTTACCGGCAGCGCCGCGACCGCATGCTGGAGCTGCTACACCCGATCAGCGGCTTGAGCTTCACCCCACCGGACGGGGCGTTTTATGTGTTCGCCAACGTCGCCGGCCTGATAGGCAAAAGCACCGCCAGCGGCGAGCGCATCGGCAGCGATTCGCAACTGGTCGCCTACCTGCTCAAGGAACATGGCCTGGCCACGGTCAGCGGCGCGGCGTACGGCATGTCGCCGTATATCCGACTGTCGTTCGCCAGCGCAATGGACGTGATCGAAGAAGGCTGCCGTCGCCTCAAAGAAGCGTGCCATCGATTGCGCTGACGGTTTATCGCAACACCCGACAGCCAGCGGACGGCTGCTTATTGACTGCCTAGAACAACACTCATAATCATAGTCATCAAATGAGGCATCCCCATGCACACGCCCCGTATCGCGCTGGTCTGGCAAATCATGATTGGCCTGCTCGCCGGCATCGCCATCGGCGCCCTGCTGCACAGCTTTCCCGAGTCTCGCCCGTGGCTGGTGGACAACCTGCTGCAACCGGCCGGCGATATCTTCATCAAGCTGATGAAGATGATCGTCGTCCCGATTGTGTTTTCCTGCATGGTGGTCGGCATTGCCGGTCACGGTGACGGAAAATCCCTTGGCCGCATCGGGATCAAATCGCTGACGTACTTCTTCAGCATCACCACCCTGGCAATCATTGTCGGACTGGTGATCGGCAACCTGCTCAAACCCGGTTCCGGCACCGATCTGGCAAGCCTCAAGGCTGCCGCCATTACGTTGCCAACCGCCAACGCGGGTGGTCATGGTCTGGGGCAGATCATCGTCGGGATCATCCCGGATAACGTGATCAACGCCATGGCCCAGGGCGGTCTGCTCTCGGTGCTGTTTTTCGCGGTGATGTTCGGTCTTGGGGTTTCAAAGCTCGGCAACGAACGCAAGGAGCCATTGATCGCACTGCTGCGCGGCGTGTCGGAAGCGATGTTCAAGGTAACGTCGATGATCATGGCCTACTCGCCCATTGGCGTGTTCGGCATGATTTCCGTGACCGTGGCCAACTTCGGTTTCAGCTCATTACTGCCGCTGGCCAAGCTGATCATGGTCAGCTACGTGGCGATTGCCTTCTTCGTGCTGGTGGTGCTCAACCTGGTGGCGCGGCTGTGCGGGATCAATCTGTTCGCGTTGATGCGCCATATCAAGGATGAATTGATCCTGGCCTTTTCCAGCGCCAGCTCGGCGGCCGTGATGCCGCAATTGATGAAGAAACTCGAAACCTATGGCGTGCCACCGTCGCTGGTCAGTTTCGTGGTGCCGGTGGGCTACTCCTTCAACCTCGATGGTGCATCGCTGTTCCTGGGTATCGGCACCCTGTTCGTTGCTCAGCTGTACGGTATTGACCTGAGCCTGGGCGATCAGGCGCTGCTGGTGGTGACCATGGTTTTGACGTCCAAGGGCGCTGCCGGTGTGCCGGGCTTCATGTTTGTGATTCTGTCCGCCACGCTCGCCAGCGCCGGACTTCCGCTGGAGGGCATTGCCTTTATTGCCGGTGTATACCGACTGATGGAGATGCCGACCACCGCGTTGAACGTACTCGGTAATGCCCTGGCCCCCCTGGTGATCGCCAAATGGGAGGGCCGCGCCGCGCATTGTCTCAAGGCGCATGCCAGCCTTGGCATTTAACTGGAGAGCGATACGGATTTGCTGCACAAAAAACTGTCTTGCTGACCGACCGACGCCCCTGATTGGGGAAGTGCTGTCCGGATCTACTGTAAACAATGAATAAGGCGCCGTTGGCGCCTTATTCATTGTTTACAGTAGATCCAGATCAAGCCAACGGCTGGTGACTGGTCACACAGTGGATGCCGCCACCCCCTGCGGAAATTGCGTCGATATTGAGCTGCACCACCTCACGGTCCGGGTAGAGTTCAGACAACAGATCGAAGGCTTTCGTATCTGCCGCCTTGTCACCGAACTCGGGCGCAATGACCGCACCATTGATCACGAAGTAGTTGATATAGCCCGCGGCGAAGTCTGGATTGCTTTTGCTGAACATACTCTGTCGTGGATTGAGCGGAGGCGATACGGTGTGCACTTGCAGCGTGTGGCCATCGGCATCAGTGGCATTCTTGAGAATGTCCAAATGGGCAAGCGTCACTTTGTGGTCATATGACTCCGGGTCGTTGTCAAGGTTGGCGATCACGACGCCTGGCTTGACGAAGCGGGCGTAAAAGTCGACATGGGAGTCGGTGATGTCCTTGCCTTTGATTCCAGGCAGCCAGATGATTTTGCGCAAGCCAAGCCTGTTCTTCAGTTCTTCCTCTATGTCTGCCTTGCTCCAGCCGGGATTGCGGTTGGTATTGATCCAGCTGCTTTCGGTCATGATCCCCGTGCCGTGGCCATCCACTTCGATACCGCCACCCTCGCCAACCAGCTGGCTGCGGATATAGCTGGCGTCAGCTGTCCGGGCGACCAACGCGGCCAGCTGCGCATCATCGGCATGCTGCTGCTTGTTGCCCCAGCCATTGAAGTTGAAATCCACGGCGCCGAGCCCACCTTCGCCATCGATGACGAAGTTGGCCCCGATATCGCGCATCCAGATATCGTCCAGCTCCGTGACAACAAAGGTGATGTTGCCCGTACCACATTTTTCTTCAGCCAGATCCCGCTCGCTCTCACGACAGAACACGGTTACCGGCTCATAGTTGGCGATGGTGCGGGCGATCCGGCCCAAGGCATCTTGCACGTAAGGAGTGAAGTCCTCGTGGATGGCCTCCTGTGCACCGAAGGCGATAAAGGCCTGCCGGTGTTTATCGCCCTCGTCCGGCATATGCCAGTTGCCCTTGATGGCTGCCTGCACCCGGGAAGCATTCAGGCCCAGTCCCATGGACGCGGCTGCGCCCAGGCCGGCAACGACCGATACCTGCTTGATGAACTCACGACGTGTCGACATCTGTACCTCTCTGTTCTTGTCGTGCTTTGTCTTGGCGGACTGCGCCTGCAGCCGCCAATTTTGCCAATATGAGGCAAGCCTGCTTTTGAGGCCGACCCTCTGGAGGTCGGCTTGCCGTCATTTAACGGAGGCTGTCTTGAACTTGGTCCACGCACGCATGCGCGCACGCATATCAGCCTGGGGAATGTCTTTGCCCGGGATCAGTCGTTGGTAAGTGGCGTCATCGAGGTAGATATCCGGGTTGTTACGCATCACTGAATCGACGCTCGGACGCGCCTTGGCATTGGACGTAGGGTAACCGGTGAAGTTACTGATGGCGGCCATGTTCTCCGGGCGCATGACGAAGTTGATGAACGCATAGGCGTACTCGGGATGCCTGGCGTCGACAGGGATCGCCATGGTGTCCATCCACACCGTGGTGCCTTCGCGCGGGATGTGATACTGGAACGTCGCTTTCTTGCCGGCGGCATCTGCAGCCCGTTGCGCCTGAGTCATATCCCCGCTGTAACCGAGCGATAGGCATAAGTTGCCGTTAACCAGATCGGTCACCGGTTGCGACTGGAACTTGCGGATATACGGCCGTAGCTTGAGCAAGAGTTCACTGGCCGCTGCCAAGTCCTCCGGCTTGGCGCTGCGCGGCTCACGGCCGAGGTAGTTGAGCGCTACCGCCAGCACTTCGTCCGGCGAATCGATCAGGGAGATACCGCAGTCCGCAAATTTGGCGGCCAGTTCCGGCTTGAACAGCAAGTCCAGGCTATTCACCGGCGCATCCGGCATACGCTTGTTAATCTGCTCGGCGTTGTAGGTCAGGCCGATGGTGCCCCACGTGTAGGGTACGGTGGCCTTGCTCGAGTAGAGATAATGCGTCCGTAGCTTCTGCAAACCTGGCTCGATGTCATCCAGGGCAGTGAGCTTTGACTTGTCCAGCGGCTGCAGGCTGCCGGCGCGCATCAGACGCTCGCCAACGGTGTCGCCCGGGAAGATCAGGTCATAACCACTGCCGCCGGCCATCATCTTGGCTTCCAACGTCTCACTGCCATCCATGACGTCGTAGATCACCTTGATCCCGGTTTCGGCGGTGAACCTGGACAGGGTGTCCTCGGCGAAGTAATCGGCCCAGTTGTACAACCTCAAGGTCTTTTCCTCCGCCTGCGCCGACGACAAGACACCGCTCAGAACCAATCCCAAGGAGCAGAGCAAAAGCTTGTTGGTAACGTTCATGTCAAACCCCTTGAGTATTCCAGCGAGCATTAATGTGACGACCATCCAGGCTTAACAGCGCCCCGTACATTTCTGGACGGCGGTCGCGGTAGATGCCCCAGGTCAGGCGCTCTTCGCGCATGGCGGACAAGTCCAGGCTGTGTACCAGCACACCCAAGCTGTCGCGGTCAGCCTCGGCGAGGAGCTTGCCCTTGTGGTTGCAGATAAAGGACGAGCCGTAGAAGTTCATCTGCAGGGTCGGATCGGTGGTCGCCACTTCTCGACCGATGCGGTTGGCTGCCACCACCGGCAGGAGGTTTGCGGCGGCATGGCCGCGCATGGTCATCTGCCAGTGGTCACGTGAATCCAGTGCTGCGCAGCCAGGTTCAGAGCCAATGGCCGTGGGAAACAGCAAGACTTCGGCGCCCATCAACGCCAGGCAGCGTGCGGTCTCGGGGAACCACTGATCCCAACAGATGCCCAGACCTATGCGCCCAAAAGCAGTGTCCCAGACCCGAAAGCCGGTATCACCAGGGCTGAAGTATTCCTTCTCCTGATAACCGATGGCGTTAGGTATGTGCGTCTTGCGATACACACCCAGCAGTTGCCCATCAGCATCGACCACACTCAACGAGTTGAAGTAGGCATTGCCCGCCTTCTCGAACCAGCTCAGCGGCAGCACCACACCCAACTCCCTGGCCAGCGCGGCAAAGCGTTTGAGTACACGGCTGTCTTGATACTCTTCGGCCAGCGCCAAGTGTTTATGACTTTGCTCGATACAGAAATACGGTGTGGCAAACAACTCCTGCAACAGGATGACCTGGGCGCCCTTGGCGGCCGCCTCACGCACCAACTGCTCGGCCTGATCGAGGTTTTGTTTCAGATCCCAGGTGCAGGGCATCTGGGTTGTGGCAACAGTCAAAAGGGTCATGGCATTAACCCTTCAGTGGCCAGGCTGGCTGTTGCTGGGTAATGCAATGCACACCGCCGCCGCCATGGGCCAGATGATTGATCCGCACTGGCACCACCTCACGCCCCGGGAAAGCCTGACCCAACACTTGCGCAGCCACCTTGTCGGCGTCAATGCCATAGGCCGGCATGATGATGGCGTTGTTGGCGATGTAGAAGTTGGTGTAGGAGGCACAAAACACTTCAGCCTCGGTGTCCACTGCATCGGTGGCTTCATACAGCTCGATCAGCTCAAACTTTCGACCTTGGGCATCTGTTGCCAGCTCCAAGGCACGACGGTTTTCTCGTACAACCTCGGCATACACCGAGTGCTTGTCGTGAGTGGCGTCCACCAGCAGCACACCAGGGCGGGCGAAAGCACACACGCCATCGACATGCCCGTCGGTCATGTCACCGGTCACATAGTCTGGATCGCCCGGCAGCCAGACGGTCTTCTTCACGCCTAGCAGGTGAGTGAAGATCTCCTCCATCTCAGCCTTGCTCATGCCCGGATTACGATTGGGGTTGAGCAATACCGACTCGGTGGTGATCAGCGTACCTTCGCCGTCCACATGAATGGCCCCGCCTTCGTTACTCAGCGTGGGAGCAAAGCACTTCACCCCCAGGTGATCGAGTGCGCGGCGAGCCAGGCTTTCGTCCAGGTCAAAGGCCGACTTCCCGCCCCACGCGTTGAAACGCCAGCTCACACCGGCCAGGCCTAGTTGCGGATGGCAGACGAAACTCGGACCGGAATCCCGACACCAGCTGTCGTTCACCGCCAGCTCGATCAGTTCGATGTTTGGCCCACACAACGCTTTGGCACTCGCGACAGCAGAAGGGTCAACGACCATTTTCACCGGTTCAAAACGGGCAATGGCGTTGGCCACGCGAGCGAAGTCCTCTTGCACCAGCGCCAATGTGACACCCCAACCCGACTCCCAGAGCGCTTTGTTGTGCGGCCAAACCATCCAGGTCGCTGTGTGCCTGACCCATTCCGCCGGCATCCGCCAACCACTGTTCTGAATTTCATTCTGCTGCATGACAAGCACCTTTAAGTTAAGTCATTGTGTTCAATGAAAACTGCCTATGCGGTCTTGGCATGCATGCTACGTCTGCAAAAACGGGCAAACAAACGATGGATTTTGTAGATAAATGATTAGAGGAACTTATCAGCATGCTCAAACACTGGCCGCCTCTCGGCACCCTTCGCGGCTTTGAAGCCGCCGCCCGGCTAGGCAGTTTCCACAAGGCCGCCGAAGAGCTGCACCTCACCCAATCGGCGATCAGCCAGCAGATTCGAAGCCTTGAGGCGTACCTTGAACAACCCTTGTTCTATCGCAGTGGACGCAGCGTCAGCCTGACCGATGCCGGTCACGACCTGCTCAGCACCACCCAGGCACTGCTGCAACAACTCGCCGTCGGCATTCGCCGCCTCGGGCAGTACCAAAAACCCAACCAACTGGTCCTCAACACCACCCCGGCGTTCGCCCGTCACTGGCTGCTGCCACGCCTGGAAGACTTCCGTCGCCAGCATCCGGAAGTTGATCTCTGGATATTCAGTACCGATGAAGTCCCGGACATGACGAGCCAGACCATCGACCTCGCGGTGCGAGATGACATCAGCTCCCAGGCCGAATGCAGCTTCAAGGTGCTGCACGCCGACCGCCTGTACCCGGCTTGCCACCCAAGCCTGTTGGCGGTGCCCAGCGAACAGCGCACAACCCTCCATGGTGAGCGGGAAATGGACTGGAGTCACTGGGCGGTGGAGGCTGGCATAGATGTAGGTCAGAAGGATCAGGGGCTGAACTTCTCCGACCCCGGCCTGCTGTTGGACGCCGCTTGTGCAGGGCTCGGTATCGCCTTGGTCAGCCAATTATTGAGTCGGCAAGCGCGCGCCAATGGGCTGTTGCAACCCTTGGTCGAGGAAACCATTCGCGGCCCCAACTGGGCCTTGCTGACCCATCGTGATAGTGAGAACAACCCACTGGCGCGCAGCTTCAGTGAGTGGTTACTTAGCAACCTGGCAGCAGGCAGCCAGGTAACTCTTGAGTGAGAGCATTGCGTCATTCAGGCTATTCCCACGGCGGGAAATCAAGCAAAGCAATAGGTGCTCGCGAAAATAATGTAACCCCAGATATGTCCGGCCGTTATTTCGTCTCGCAACAAATACCCACTTTTCGGTTGCGAATGATTAACTCCGCTGTTTATCACGATATAGCAGCTATAAAACTTGTAACACGCTATCCGTGACTGTTCCCGAAAAAGTCGTCTCTACCGGCCCGATGAGAAAGACAGGTCCCACACCATCCCATTGAACCGTTACAGTTCCGCCATCACATTCAACCTCAACGGAATTGTCTAACAAGCCACGACGAATTCCGTTAACAGCGGCGCCACAAGAGCAGGAACCTGAACCAAGCGGAATACCACCCCAGCGTTCCCAAATGCGTAACCGAATGTGCTTTCGGTTAATGATCTGGACGAAATGCACGTTCGTCCTGAGGGGAAATAGGGGGTTGGTTTCAATTGTCGGTCCGATTGTCGCTATATCAACGGCTGTTAGATCATCCAAAAAATAGGTGCAGTGCGGATTTCCCATGCTGCAAGCTGTTGGGCCACCAGCAAGTGGCAAAACAGCAGTATCCAGTTCCAGAGCCAGGGGAATATCCGACCAGCCGAAAAGCGGCTCCCCCATGTTGACAGAAATTGCGCCGGTTGAGGTTCGTTCGCAAGTTAGTAGACCACGGTTGGTTCGGAGCGCTATCGAAGTAATATTTGATTCGCGCATCAGCATATCCGCGGCACCCCGCGTTGCGCTGCCACAAGCATCCAGCGTGGAGCCATCTGCATTCCAAAACATCAAGCGCGCAACTGCATCATCGCAATCGAGTACCACCGCGAGTTGATTGAATCCGACTCCTCGGTTCCGATCACCCATTCGCCGAGCCATGGTACTTGTCATTGGATTGGCCGAGTTTCGCGAGTCCACGATAACGAAGTCATCACCATTGGCGTGCATTTTATGAAACCTCAGCGGCATAAATAGACCCTGACGACGAGACATGTGGTGAATTGAAGTTTAAAGGCGATCTAGCCCCATTCGCATACCCTTTGCAAGCTGTGTGAAAGCTCGAGAGCCAGATGTGTCTGGCTGACACTTACGTCCACTTAAACAGGTGGACACCATCGTCCTAAGCGATGGCGTCAGGAAGGTGTGTGGCCCGCTCAACGATGGACTACTTCTTCATGTCCTACACCAGTTTGCCCACGATCAGATCAGAAACGCGGGCAACCTGGTTCTCGCTGAAGGAGTTCGGCGTTTCAGAACTCTCTCTCTTGTTTTTATTGGGCTGGTCGGGAGATGGATGCCTGGGACAACACCTTGGGATCAAGGCCAGCGAACGCCTCCTTGGCCCACACGACCTTGCCGCCCACAACCGTCAGCAGCACGTCATTTCGAGCCAGCTCATCCTCCGGCACCTGCATGAAGTTCTTGTCCAATACGATCAAGTCGGCGAACTTGCCGACTTCGACCGAGCCGACGACAGCGTCCAGTCGCAGCTGTTCAGCGGCGTTCAGGGTGATGGCGCGCAGCACTTCAGTACGCGACAGTGCCGGGTCGGCATTCAGCCTTCCCGCAAACTTGGGTCCATAGCTATGTGGGTTCAGCGGATCGCCTGAGCGGGTGACACCGATCTTGAGCGCAAGGAATTCGTCGAGCGGGTCGACGGGCCAATCGCTGCCAAATGCAACACGACCACCCGCGCGACTGATGCTGCCCGACGGCTCCATGCGTGCAAAACGGACCGGGCCGAGGTGATCGCTGGTGCCGTCGACGGTAGAAGGCTCCTGCTGGGCCCACTGGAAGGACATGGTGGCGGTCACATCAAGCGCCTTGAAGCGCGCATAGTCGGCAGGATCCACTGTCTCGGCGTGAGCGATGGCTGGACGGAACCCGTTGCCGGGCAGTTGCTGACGCACGTATTCGATGCTGTTCAGCGCATCACGCACCGCGCGCTCCCCGGTGGCGTGAAGGTGCGGGTCGAAGCCGGCCTGGACCGCCTGTAGCAGCAGCGGGTTGAGTACTTGTGGGGGGAAATAAAGCTCACCGAGGTTCTTGCCAGGTGTCCACTTGGGCGCCGTAGCGGTCCCGGTATTGTGCAAGTACGGCGTTAACATCGCACCGGTGTCAGCCGGAGCGTTGATGATGCCATCCATGAACAATTTGACGTGGCGCATGCTCACGCCCGGCGCGGCTTTGGTTTCGCCCTGGTCGTAGGTACTGGCCAGTTCCCTGGCCTCGGCGATGGTCTTGGCCGGGTCTGCAGCAGCGGCGGCAGGATCAAGCTTGATCGCCAACAAGGCCCGGGCGGTCAGCTCGCCCGACCGCTGCAAGGTGCTGAAGGCTTTGCCATTCTCAGGCCCCGACAAGGCATCGAAGAAACTGGTGATGCCTTGCTGACGCATGGCGTCGAGCGCCGCACGGGCCTGGTTCAGTTTCTCGGCATCGGTGGCTGCCGGCACGACCCCGGCCATGGTTTCGGCTGCACCGTCTTCGCAGATGCCGGTCGGGTTGCCGGCGCTGTCGCGCACGTACTTGCCATCACCCGGGTTGATCGTGTGCTTGTTGATGCCGGCAAGCGCCAGACCGCGAGAGTTGGTCAGCACGGTATGGAAGTCGGTGGAACGGACCTGAATCGGGCGCTGGGTCTTGAGCGCATCCAGCGTCGATTTGTCGGGGTCGCCGTCGAGTCCGGTCATGCCGATGCGGTCCCAGCTGCCAACCTCTAGCCAGGCATTGGGCTCCTTGTCCTTGCTGGCATCCAGACACGCCTGGATGGTCGCCTGGAAGACCGCACGGGTCATCGTCTGGTATTTCAGGTCGCACAAGGTCATGGCGCGACCTCCGTCCCCCGGATGCATGTGGGCATCAATGAAGCCCGGCATCAACATGCGTCCCGCCAGATCGATCAGCTGTGTCTGCGTGCCGATGTACGAGGTGACCCCTTCATCGCTGCCAACATAGACGATCTTGCCGCCAGCAACAGCGATCGCCTGCTGCACGGAATTCTTGCCATCGACGGTGTAGACATAGCCGTTGCGCATCACCATGTCAGCGGGAGTCGAACCGGATGTCTGACACCCCACCAGCGCCATGCAAGAAAATGCCGTTGTCGTGGCAACAGCGATAAATAGCCTGGAAAATTTCAAATGCCTCACCTCTATTTTTATAGTTTTGGAAGTGGCCCGCACTGAGTGCCATGCAACCCCGTGATATGCAGGGCATACCCTATAGAGCGCAGCAGTCGTTTGGACCTCTACAAATGAGGAGGGGTAAGGCAATTAGTTGGAAACACGGGTACGCGACACTTAAGCGCGGTGCGTAGCATCCGCAAGTGGGGTCGACGAGCGCAGGACAAAACCTAATTCCACCTTGCTTTTGACGCCGAGCTGCAAGTAGCAATTGCGCAGATAGGTGCGCACTGTTGCCGGACTCAACGCAAGGATTTTGGCAATTTCCTTGTAGGAGTGGCCGGCGGCGAACAACATGGCGGCCGTCCGCTCGCGTGGCGCAAGCACCGCCCCGCGCGACTGCGTCTCGAGTGACAGAATGACATGCTCCGCGTTAGGACTCAGTGTCAGTGCACAGCGGCCCAGGCGCATTACGCTGGGTGCCTTTTGCAGTTGCGCGATCACTTCTGCTGGAAGCATTGAACCATTCCACCCGGGCAACTCGCGCGCAATGGCTGCACACAACCTTGCCCCCACGTAAAGCAGACTGCCGTCCATACGTGCGACCCCGAAGTCTGTCGCCCCGCTGCCCGTGTCAAACCGGATCATGTCTTGCACCTGAAATCGCCACAACTGCAACAGGTGGTCGCAGAAGGCCGAAAACAGACTGGCCTCGATCTCGTTGAACGCCGGTGCATGAGTGCCGCGGTAGAGACAGACGAAGAACATCAAGCCGCTTTCGGGCAACTCGAAGGTGATGCACATCGGGTGGTAGAGGTCGTGGCGCCGTGCGAACGCGTTCACTTCCTCGTTGGGGTCGGTGAAGCCGCTGTCACGCACGACCTCACCGGGTTGACTCAACGTGTCATGGGAGAATTTGTCGCTGCCCGCACTCTTGTGCCATTCGGCGGCAAACGACTCGGGCAGATTGATGCGCCCGTGCATCCAGCTTTGGGGCGGAGTACTGGCGTCTGACGTGGACATCTCGCCCCACCACGCCGAAGCGAAGGGCACCAGTTGACGAAACGCCTGCAGGCCGTCTGCAATGAATTGGGATGCACCACGCTCTCGAGCAAGACGACCCAGGTGTAAAACGCAAAGATTGAACGCTTTCAGCGTTGCCATCGACGCCTTGGCGCCGAACTCATCACCCTCCTCCATCGTTCCGATCCCAACTGCTGCATGGCCTGTCATTCCGACCATGCCATAGGCCGAGCAATCGCGTCCACCCCGCGCTGGAAGCTTATGTGGCTGCGCTATATCGAGGAGCATTCCCGGCTCTCCGGCGGCTATAAACGGAAGCGCAGCACCAGGGCTTGCTGGTTGTTGGCCACTTGCTGCAGGTGCTCGCCGCTGCTGCGGGTATGCGCCGCATTCCTCCGGTTGTCGCGGGTCATGTCGTGCAGGCGGTGCATATGCTGATTCACTTCCTGCGTGGTTCCGGCCTGTTCGTTCGCAGCAACGGCGATCTGCACGGCGAGGGCGTGCACGCCTTGCAGGGAATTGTCCAACTGGCTGAACGAGGTCAGCACGACCTGGGTTTCACGCTCCAGCGTCTGTGCTTGTTCGGCCGAGGCCTGCATCGCCTGCAGGGCTTCGGTGGAAGAGCTTTGCAAGGTGTTGGTGATGGCAACGATTTCTTCGGTGGCGCTGCTGGTGCGTTGGGCAAGGTTGCGCACCTCGTCGGCGACCACAGCAAAGCCACGGCCTTGTTCCCCGGCGCGCGCGGCTTCGATAGCGGCGTTGAGTGCCAGCAGATTGGTTTGTTCGGCAATGCCGCGGATCACCGCGAGCACGGTGCCGATTTTCAGTGCGTCGCTGGTCAGGGTATCGACCACTCTGCCGGCCCGGCCGATGTCGTTCAGCAAGCGTCCCTGCTGGCCGATCATCTGTTGCAAGGTGCCTTGCATCTCGCCAAAGGCACCCCGTGCGGCAGTGCTGCCGTGTGCACTGTCGGCGGCGTTGCGGGCGATTTCTTGCACGGTGCAGGACATTTGCTCGACGGCGCTGACGACCATTTCCAGCGACTCTTGCTGCAGGTCGAGGCGTTCGCTGGTTTGCCCGGCGGCGCTTAGAATTTCGCTACTGGCCTGACCGACGTCCTGGCTGGATTGGCGCAGACGCTCAATCACATCGCGCCAGGCCTGGGCCATTTCATGCAGGGCCAGCATCAAGCCGGCCTGTTGTCGATGTTCAGTCGGCAGGTTCAGCTCGCCTGCGGCCAAGCGACGGGCCAGTACGGTCATATTGCTCGGTTCACCGCCCAGCGGGCGCATCACACTGCGGCTGACCAACCAGGTGGCGATGACAACGGCGGCGACGGTCAGCAAGCCAAGCAGCAAGACTTGCCACATCAATTGGCGCACCGGGGCGAACGCCTGGGCCTGATCCATTTCGGCAATCAAGGCCCAGTGGTTGTCATCGAAGGCGACGGGGACAAACACCTTCAGCGCACTATTGCCGTCCAGCCCCGCTTCGGCGATGCGCCCCTGTTGGCCCGCCAGAGCATTGCTGACGGCGTTGCCAGTGAGGCCGACTTGCGCATTGAGGCTGCGGTTGACCTGGCGTTCCGGGAAGCGTGCCGAGTCCGAGCGCAGGCTGGCATCGCTGCCGACCAGATAAGTTTCACCTTTTTCACCCAGGCCCTGGCGGGTTTGCATCACGTTATTGAGCGGAGCGATGGGTAACTCCAGCACCAGGGTCATTTCCAGCGCACCGTTCGACATGACGGGGGCGGCCAGATACTGGGTCGGCTCCTTGCTCTGCGGGCTGTACTGCAGGTCGCTGATCAACACTTTGCCGCTATCGCGGCTTTGCTTGACCAGACGCGCCAACGAGGTATCGCGCAGGCTGTCTTCGCTGAGATTGTGCTGCTCGTCACTGCCGCCCTGCAGACTGAGCATGACGGTGCCATCGGGCATGATCAGTTTCAGCTCGCGGTAACCAAAGGTGCTGATGAAGTTTTGAAAAATCGGACTGTCATAGTGGGCGGTGCTGATCAGCGCGGTGTTGTCCAGTCCCTGGTAGTTGTTACTCAGGTTACTGGCCAGGGTGCTGATCTGGTTGCGCCGCTCCTGCCAGTTATCCAGCAATTGCTGCTGTTTGATATGGGCAACCGCCTCGAGAGCGTTCAGCGTCTGCTCGCGCAGGGCCGTACTGGCTTGTAGGTAGACCGTAAAGGCCATGCCCAAAACCGGGATCAATCCGATCAGCAGGTAGCTTAGGGCTAACTTCAAGCGTAACGGCATGTTCAACGACTCCGCGGGTAGAAGGGTTACAGATTAAGAGGCTTGTAAATTATTCTGCAAGAACTGTGCAAATTATCGAACATAATGAATTGTCTTGGCCTGATGAGTCGCTGATCTGGCTTGTAGAGCGGGCCGGACAGTGCGGGAGGAAAATCGCCGCTGGTTTTGTAGACACATCTGAAGGGCTTCTTCAGCGTCTGAAGGAGAACGCGCAGGCGTTGGCTGGTACCCGCCAGGTAACGTTGGGCGAGCTACTCAATCCAACATCCCGAACACCGACAGCGCGTGCGCCGCGGTCGCTGTATGGCGTGCTTTTATTCAATCTGTGTCTAACATTCTGCTCTTCATCGCCCTAGCATCGGCCGCTCCGTCCAGGTGCATACGATGAAAGAGATTCCCGGCAACATCGATTTTTCAGGCTTGACGGCCCGGCGGCTAGGGCCAAATGACCGTGAGATTATTTGTGTGCACCGCGAAACGATGTTCCTTGAGGCGGGAGGAGACCCATCGAAGTTGCGGGTGATGACTGAGCACTTCCGGCCCTGGTTGCACCAGCGTCTATTCGATGGCCGCTACTACGGTTTTGCGCTGATGGACACAGGGCAGCCCGTGGCGGCGATAGGCATGATGAATATCGACTGGCCACCTCATCCGTCCCATCCGACCCTAGACCAGCGCGGCTATGTGCTAAACGTTTTCGTCGAACCCGCGTACCGGCGCCGGGGCCTGGCTTCAGCCCTGATGAAGTTGGCCGAAGCCGAGTTTGCCCAACGCGGAATGAGTTTTGCCGTATTACACGCGACCAAGGCCGGCAAGCCGGTGTATGAAGGACTGGGCTGGGCAGCGACCTCTGAGATGGCGAAAACCGTTTCGTGATTTCACTGCCTGTCTCAGGAACCTGTCGGCATAAAGAACGCGTTGCCCGAGGCCCACGCAACCGCACTCGTCATTGTCCGTCCGCCCACCCCGGACGCCGTCCAAAGTCCTCGAAAAGTTCAAAAATGGTCGCCTTGACCTTTTGCACAGCGTTGCTCTGCACGGCGGTGTCAGGCCAGCACAGGGATAGATCACGAGTGAACAGTCGATGATCGATCCTGGCCAGCTTGAGCTTATGTTGATCCAGTTCAACATGGGCGGCCGCCCAAGGCAGGATCGTGACACCGAGTTTTGCCAGAACGGCTGAGAACAACAGGTCCGTGGAGTTGGCTTCGAACTCAACCTCACAGTGCAGACTGGCCTCCTGCAGTGCCGACTCGACTCGACTGCGAATCGTGTTCGGTGCACAGGGCAGCACCAGCGGCATCTTCGCCAGGGCGTCGATCGTCACGGGCCCATCGGGTAACGAAAATTCCGGCCATGCAATCAGGTACAGCGTTTCGGTGAGCAGCTGCTGCGAGATCATCCCACGGGTTTCGACCACATCGACATTCACCGCGAGCGCCACCCGCCCCACCGTGATCAGACGGCCGAGATCGGCACTCGGGGCATCGATCAACTCCAGCTTGATACCCGGATAGCGACTGCGAATCGTGCGAGCGAGCGGAATCGCCAACATGCGAGCCGTACTCGACGGCATGCCGACCGATACCTTGCCCTGCGGGAATTCGGCGTCCTGACGCAGTAGTTCCTGGGTGCCATCGGCCTGGCGCAGCAGTTCGATGGCATGCCGGTAAAGCGTCTGCCCGGCCGCAGTGGGAACCACGCCATGCACGCTGCGCTCGAGCAGTTGCATGTCCATATCCAGTTCCAGATTGCGCATCTGCTGACTGATCGCGGGCTGCGCGATATGCAGCGCTTCACTGGCGCGGGTGATGTTGCCGCACTCAACCACCTTGATGAAATACCGCAACTGGCGCAGGTCCATGAGGGGGTTTCCAAAGAATCTGACTCTATACAAAATTCCGATAGGACTAAAGGAATTTCATATTTGTTGCTTATGGCATGCGCTGCCTAGACTGATTTCACAATAAACGAAGCGCTGACGGCTGCCACAGCCTCGCAGCGCCTCAATAGGCCTGATCAAGGTCAATGGGAGATCTTAATGTCTAGAGCATTAACAGCATCAGCAACAAGCGTGAAGCCGATCAAAACGCCCCTGACCCGCGAGCAGATTCGCGGCTTCTGGACCGTCTACCTGGGTTGGGTGCTGGATGGCGTGGATTCGGTGATCTTCGCACTGGTCTTGATTCCCGCCCTGACCGAGTTACTGCCCAACTCGGGCATAACCCCAACCCCCGCCAACATCGCCATGTACGGTTCCGTCTTGTTCGGGCTGTTTCTGATCGGTTGGGGCCTGTCGTTTATCTGGGGGCCGCTCGCCGACCGCTTTGGCCGGGTCAAGATGCTGGCAGCCAGCATTCTGGTCTACTCACTGTTTACCGGGGCCGCTGCTTTCTCGGAGAACATTTGGCAGCTGGCGGCGTTTCGGCTGATTGCCGGGATCGGTGTCGGCGGCGAGTGGGCACTGGCCGGCACCTACGTGGCCGAGAGCTGGCCGGAAGACCGGCGCAAGATGGGCGCGGGCTACCTGCAAACCGGCTACTACTTCGGCTTCTTCATTGCTGCGTTGCTGAACTACACCGTCGGCGCAACCTACGGCTGGCGCGTGATGTTTCTGTGCGGCCTCGCACCGGCGGCGGTTGCGATCTACACCGCGTTGAAGGTCAAAGAACCTGCCCAGACGCACAAGGCGGCGCACCACGTCGAACGTTCCCACTCTCCAATCGCTTGCGCACGCACCTCATGGTGGGAAATCTTTGCACCGGCCTTTCGCCGACGCACACTGACCAGCTCTGCCCTCGTCGGAGTCGCCATCGTCGGCTTGTGGGCCGGCTCGGTTTACGAAGCGACGGCCGTCGTGACACTGGCGACCCGCGCCGGTATCGACCACGTCGGGGCAGTTCATCTGGCGTCCATTGGCGCGGCGGTGTTGTCGCTCAGCACGATTCTCGGCTGCCTCGTGGCGCCCTGGCTAGCCGAACGACTGGGGCGACGGGTTGCGCTGGGCATCTACTTTGCGGGCATGGCCACGTCGATCGTGTTCGCGTTCGGCTGGGTGTTCTACATGGACGACGGCCTGCATCTGTTCATGGTGTCGCTGGTGTTCCTTGGTTTCTTCGGCGGCAACTTCGCGATTTTCTCGCTCTGGCTGCCCGAGCAGTATCCGACCCGGATACGCGCCACGGCCTTCGCTTTCAACGCATCGGTCGGCCGCTTCATCGGCGCGGGCGTCAACTTCCTGCTGGCCGCGGCGATCCACTGGCACGGCTCGCTGGGCGCGCCTATCGCCTGGACGGCCGCAGCCTTCGGGCTGGGCATTCTGATCCTGCCATTTGCCGTCGAAACCCGTGATCAGCCGTTGCCGCAATAAAACAGCAGCGCTCAAACATTCACTGGAGAACCCTATGCAAGCTTTGCAAGGCGTAAAGATCGTCGACCTGAGCCGTGCGCTGTCGGGGCCGTTCTGCACCATGGTACTGGCGGACCTCGGCGCCGATGTGGTCAAGATCGAACCCGGCCCGACCGGCGACATGAGCCGGACCTGGGGCCCGTTCGACCGGGGCGTGAGCACCTACTACCTATCGTGCAATCGCAATAAACGCGGCATGTGCATCGACTTCCGCAATCCCCAGGGGTTAGCCACGATCCAGCGGCTGATCGATGATGCCGACGTGGTGATCGAAAACTTCAAACCCGGCACCCTCGATAGCATGGGGCTCGGTTATGACGTGCTCAGCGCGCGTAATCCGCGGCTGATCATGGGCAGCATCAACGCCTTTGGCACCGACGGGCCGATGAGCAGTTGGCCGGGTTTCGACCAGATCGCCCAGGGCTACTCGGGGCTGATGAGCCTGACGGGGTTCGTCGATGGCGATCCGACCCGCACCGGCACGGCCATCGGCGACCTGACCTCGGGCATGTGGCTGGTGACGGCGGTATTGGCCGCCCTGCTGGAGCGCGAACGCACCGGGCACGGCCAGCATGTCAGCACGTCGTTGCTGGCCAGCCTGGTCGGATTGTTAAGTGTGCACGGTCAACGCTACCTCAGCCTGGGCGATGTCCCCCGCCGCACGGGCAACGCCCATTCAGTCATTGCGCCTTACGGCGTGTTCCAGACGCTGGACGGCCCGCTCAATCTGGCGCCAATCACTTCGGCCATGTGGGGACGCTTATGCGTGCTGCTCGATTTACCGACGCTGCCGGACGATCCGCGCTTCGCGACCAATGAAGCCCGGGTCGCGCGGCGTGACGAATTGAAAACCATCCTCGAAAGCCGTTTAAAGACCCGCAGTAAACGCGCGTGGACTGAACTGTTCACCGAGGCAGGCTTACCCGCAGGTCCGATCAACACACTCGACGAAGTATTCGACGACCCGCAGGTGCTGCATAGCCAACTGACCAGGACACTCATGCACCCGACACTCGGCGCACTGCGTCAGGTAGTGACCCCCGTGTTCAGCGCAACCGACGCAGCAGAACCTTCGCCTGGCGCCGGCCAGCGACCACCGCCCCTCCTCGGCGAACACACCCTCGAAGTACTGCGCGAGGCCGGTTTCGACGCCGCGTCGATCAACGCACTGTTGGCCGCGAAAGCCGTATTCCAGGACACCAACGATTCGCCAGCAATGGCTTCCGAGCAATCAACAGGAACAGCCCAATGACCCCGACGCAAACCTCTTCCGCCACCGTGACCGCCAACATTGTCGATGAACGAATCGGTCGGCTGGTCTTCAGCAACCCCACCCACCGTAACGCCCTAAGCGCACAACTGCTGACGGCCCTCGACGAAAGCCTCGCTGCACTGGCGTCACAACGCATACCGGTGGTGATACTGGGCAGCGAAGTGGGCCAGCCCGTCTGGAGCGCCGGCCACGACATCCGCGAACTGCAACATGACCGCGACCCGATTGCCTACGGCAAGCCACTCGAACAAGTGCTGCGCCGCATCCGCGCCTACCCCGGCGTGGTGATTGCCGTGGTATCCGGCTCGGTGTGGGGAGGTGCGGTCGACCTGGTGATGAGTTGCGACCTGGTCGTCGCCGATCGCAGCGCGAGCTTTGCGATGACTCCGGCAAACATCGGCTTGCCTTACACCACCAGTGGGCTGCTGCGTTTCTTCAACAACCTGCCAATTCACGTGTTGAAGGAAATGTTTTTCGCTGCGCAAAAGCTCGACGCTGAACGCGCTGAACGCTTCGGTGTGGTGAACAGGCTGGTCGACAGCGACGCGCTGGAGGCGACTGCGCTTGAACTGGCACGCACGATTGCTGGCAAAGCACCGCTGGCCATTGCGGCGGTCAAGGAGCAGTTGCGCATCCTCGAAGACCTGCAACCGATGCCCGTCCAGGCGATGGAACAGATCGCAGAATTGCGTCGGCAGGCGTGTGAGAGCAGCGACTTCGATGAGGGGCTGGCGGCATTTTCGGAGCGCAGACCCGCAGTGTTTTGCGGTCGGTAGGACACTCTGCGCCCCGCTCCCCAACCGGGAGCGCGGCGCTCACAAGGTTGCCAGCGTTATTTGTCATCCATCTTTTTTTCCGACGATTGCGGCCGATACTCGGTGCTCTCTTCAGCGTTGGGAGCCTCGGGGAGATGCCCTGGAGTGAACACATGAGTCAGCAAGTCTTTGGCATCGATTTCGTTGACGCCATTCACCGAACGGGCGAGTTCTACCACCCGTTCGCACTCTTTATGGGTGTTAACCCGGCCGCTCAACGCCACCGTACCCGCAAGTGTTTTGACATTGACATGCATGCTGAGAGTCGGTTCTGAAAATGCCAGGGCCGACTTCACCCGGGTAGTAATCCACGCGTCGTGAACGGCCATTCCCAGATTATGAGAGTAATGCTGGAAGGAGTGAGTTTTCATGGCAGGACCCTCTTTCGTGTCATCGGACGTACTTTTCGTCCTATTTGCTGTGCTGCCCTCTGCCTGTCGGGCGAGCGTTATGGATACCTGACTCGATTTGGAGTACTCGCCACGCAAACACGGACACAGGTTAATTATAGTGCGGCCGTTGCGAGCGGTCAGAACGCTGCCTCGTGAACGTCCAGCTGGGTCGTGCTGTTTTAATCAAGCACGTTAAATATCGTGCATAACATCCTGCCGCCACTGCCTTTTAATGAAGTTTGATCGGCAGAATAACCAATGGAATACCCTCAAGGTGCAGTCTGCGTTGCAACACCAGAGGCGTTTGGTTGTGCAGCCATTCGGCAAACCACCACCCTTCTGGCAGGATGAGTTTGTTGCTGAAGCAGACACACTCGGGCAAACGCGAAACGATTTCCTTGAGCAGTCCTTCCAACTCCGCAACCGGGTCAATTCCATAGCCAATCTGACGAGTCGAACTGACCCCACTCTTGGCGCAAAAAGCTTCCAGTTGGTTCATTGATTGATCAAACAGGGCTCTCTTTTGTTGCATCGTATCCAGCGGGCCCAGCACATCAGCTTCAACCTTGATGATCCCGATAAAGAGGATGTTTTTGAATCTGCCCGGGAACAGTCTCTGCACCCATAGAAACGTATGGATTCCCGCCCCCCAATGCTCCGTGGCCAGAATCACTGCCGTCGGACTGCCCGGGAACGGTTCCACCCCACGGATTGCCGATAACGATTGAGCGGGCAAGGCGAAGTCGGTATCCATCTGTGTGCGCAACTTTTCCACCCTGCGATAGTGGCGTCGAACAACGACACAGCCACCGATGATGATCAGCGTCAAACATAACGTTGCCCACCCGCCTTCAAAGAATTTTTCAGTGAGCGTCACCAGCAGAATTCCAGTTGCCACCGTGAAACCTGTGGCCGCAATGAGTATTCGGCTGATCCAGCGACCCTTGAGTTCATGCCGGTGCTGCCACCAGTAACGACACAGCCCGGCCTTGGCCAGGGCAAGACTCAAAAAGACATTGATGCTGTACAGCACAACCAGCAGTCCGAGTGAGCCACGTGACAAGACTAGAACAATCAAGGCGCAACCTCCGACGAAGACCACGCCGTTTTGTCTCACCAGGCGGTTCGAGAGATTGCAGAAACGATGGGGCAGCCAGGAGTCGGCGGCCATGTTACCGAGCAGCGACGGCGCAAAAATCAGGATGGAGTTGGCCGCGACGAAAAGGATTGCCCCTTCGAGCACAAGGGTGAGCAAGAGCAATGCGTTACCGACGTTTGAGTCGATCCCGAGTTGGTCGATGATCGCTTTGAACACCACTGCATTCAACGTCTGCCCGTAGGCCGGTTCAACACTCCACAAGGTATATAAAAGGATCATGCCGCCGGCGGTGAACGCCAGCGAGATGCCGACATAGAGCAACGTCGCTCTGCCGGTTCGGACCCGAGGTTCGGCCAGCAGGTTGACGTTGTTGGCGATCGCTTCAGGCCCCGCATACGTACTTCCCCCCAGGGAATAGGCGCGTAGAAACAACGCCGCGACCATAGGCCAACCCAGATCATGTGAAAGTGCCACGGTGTCGGCCGTGCTCTGCACCCACGTTGTGACCAGACCGCCAGCCTTCGACACGACGCCATAGATAATCAGGGCGCCGTGCATCAACAAGAAGCCCAGTGCAAGCGGCAACAGAAAGCGTATCGAGTCCTGAATGCCACGCAGATTCAAAACAATCAGTAACAGGATCAGAGCGATCTCGATCAGCAACTTATGCGCCTGGGCTTCGGGCGCAAGCAAGCTGAACAACGCATCTGTACCGCTCACCACCGATACCGCAATGGTCAACACATAGTCGACGAACAAGGCGGAACCTGCCACCACACCGAGCCGGCGTCCCAGCAGCTTCGAGACGATCTTGTAGTTTCCGCCGCCCGAGGGAAACAGCTCGACCACCTGGCTGTAGGCCAACGAAATGATGAAGACCGTCACCACCGTCGCCAGTGCGAGGAACAGCCCCAACTCGGGGTGGGCACCCAGCGCAAGATAGGCTTTCTCCGGGCCGTAACTGGCAGAAGACAAACCATTGGCCCCCAACCCGGCCCAGGCCAGCAGCGCGACCAGCAGAATATGACGCCGTGCATCCGGCGCCAGCGGGTCCCGTGCAGGCCCGATGATCCAGCCTGGTACTCGTTCCAGTTTGAGCATAACCGCCACCTTGAGTTGATCGAGTGCAAACCTGGCACCCGGTGGGTGAGTCCATTACCAGTGATGCTGTGCTCACAAAGAGGAATTGACTGACCTTGCGACACCTGAACCTGAGTGTAGCTACAGTTCCGACAACGCTATTTACCCAACTTTCACGCCTCTCAGTGCCCAACCCCAAAATCACTGGATTTGCATAAAGAGCACACCACCTGGCGCGCTAATCATTTACGGTTTTTTTACGTAATTACCGACAAAAACAATGTTGTCATTATTTGGACGGATGCACGGCTACCTATACTGACACTGCACGAACAAAATATGAAAGCCCGCCATTAAAGCGGCCCTGAAACGATCTAAGTATAGAGGGTAATATCTATGCTTCTAACAGCACTCATGCTCGTTATCATGATCGGGTTTTATCTGTTTTTCGGTGTATTGATCAGTTTTTCCGAAAGGGTCATCACCACATCGAAAACCACGGACAGCAGTCACTCTCTGCCTGCGCTGCCTGACCGGCAGTGAACTCCGCCCCCCTCTATCATGACGAGCCAGTCAAAAAAGATCAGGTCGCAGCGCAAAACGGTACGAAGTGTTAGTTCGGCTGTTTCCCGGCAACGGCCAGAATTTCAACTGTAACCAGGAGAATTCGACATGGCTATCGACCTGCTTCTTGCGCTGGTCTTTGTGGTCATCGTTTACCTGTTCTATGCCGTCATTCATCCGGAAAAGTTCTAACGCGCCTATTTATAAACAATAGAAACATCAGACTATTCCGCTGTTTCAGGAGTAAACACGATGTCGCATATATGGCTAAAAATCATCATTACACTGGTGGCCACACTTGTACTGAGCATCGTGGTCGGACGGTATCTGGCCAGAGTCGTTACAGACCAGAAGACGGTGTTCGATCGCGTGTTCGATCCCATCGACAACCTCAGCTATCGGCTAATCGGCAAGCAGGCGTGCAGCCAGCCGATGAACTGGAAGCGCTACACCATCAATATGCTCGCGACCAACCTGATCATGGCCATTGTGATCTACCTGATTCTGGTCTTTCAGAATTACCTGCCGCTGAACCCACAGAATTTTGCCGGCATGGAGCCGATTCAAGCGTTCAATACAGCAATCAGCTTTATCACCAATACCAACTGGCAGAGTTATGGTGGTGAAAGCGCGTTGTCGAACTTCAGCCAGATGGCGGCCATCACCTTCCCGATGTTCACCTCGGCAGCCACCGGCTTCGTGGTCGCCATTGCCTTTATTCGGGCCCTGCTGGTGAAAGACGGCGGCGCCAACCTCGGCAACTTTTACCGCGACATGATCCGCTTCACGACCCGCGTGCTGTTGCCGGTGGTACTGCTGCTGAGCATTTTCCTGATCTGGCAAGGCGTGCCGCAGACGCTGGATGCCAGCGTTGCCTTGACTCCAATCCAGGGCGGGCATCAGACGCTGACGCTGGGTCCGGTTGCCGCGCAAGAAGCGATTGAAAACCTCGGCACCAACGGCGGCGGATTTTTCAACGTCAATGCGGCTCATCCGTTCCAGAACCCGACGCCGTTGACCAACTTTGTGCGGCTGCTCTTGATGGCCAGCCTGCCTGCTGCATTGGTGGTGATGTTCGGCTGCATGATCAAGAACCATCGTCAAAGCGCGGTGATCTATGGCGTCATGGGCCTGATGCTGGTGGGCTTCCTGATCCTTTGCGTAGTACCGGAACAGGCCGGTACACCGCTATTGCAACAGTTGGGTATTGAAACCCACGCCAGCGCCTTGGAACCGGGCGGCAACATGGAAGGCAAGGAGGTTCGCTTCGCGATAACGCAAAGCAGTCTCTACGCCGCCTATACCACGGCCTTTACCACCGGCTCCATCAACTCCATGCACGACAGTTTTACCCCCATGGGTGGCCTGCCGACCCTGGTGCAGATGATGTTGCAGTGTGTGTTCGGCGGTAAGGGTGTGGGCTTCCTGAACTTCCTGATCTACGGCTTGATCGGGGTCTTCGTCGCCGGCTTGATGGTGGGACGCACGCCGGAATTTCTCGGCAAGAAAATCGAGAAGCGCGAAATCATTCTGGTGTCGCTGGCCTTGCTGATTCACCCGCTGGTGATTCTCGCCCCTTCTGCATGGTCCATGGTCATGCCTTACGGTGTGTCTTCGCTCGGTAATGCCGGCGCGCACGGCTACTCGGAGGTGTTGTACGCCTTCGCCTCGGCGGCGGCGAACAACGGTTCGGCCTTCGGCGGACTTAACGCCAATACGCCCTGGTACAACAGCGCGATTGCCGTCGCGATTCTCATTGGCCGTTATCCACCCATCATTTTCCTGATGGCGGTGGCCGGCTCGCTCGCGGCCAAACCGACCATCAAGGCCAGTGTCGGTACGCTGCGCACCGATACCCCGCTGTTCGGCGCCTGGTGGCTGGCCACGATCATGATCGTCGGCGCCCTGACCTTTTTGCCGGCGCTGGTTCTGGGACCGATCGCCGAGTTTTTCGCCATGAACAAGCATTTGCTGTTCTAACGGTGTGGAGACAGACATGAAAGCTCAAAAAGCATTGCTGCTGAACCCGCGTCTGACGAGCACTGTCCGTAAAGGCCAGCGCCACGGCTATAACGCGGCGCTCCTCAAGCTGATCCTCGTCGAACCGTTGAAAAAGTTCGACCCGCGCCTGCAGATCAAGAACCCTGTGATGTTCGTGGTCTGGCTCGGCACACTGGTGACGGCCGCCTTGACGGTGAACCCGCAGTTGTTCGGGCCGTCTCACGCCTCCTCGCTCTACAACGGGGTCGTGACCTTCATTCTGTTCATCACCGTGTGGTTTGCCAACCTGGCCGAAGCGATGGCCGAAGGCCGTGGCAAGGCCAAGGCCGCGTCGCTGCGTCACACCACCTCGGAACTCAACGCGCTACGTCTGCTGGACAACGGCAAGACCGAAACCGTCCCGGCCGCCGCGCTGCGCAAGGGCGATTTGGTGCGGGTCAATCGTGACGAACTGGTCCCAACGGACGGTGAAGTCGTCGAAGGCGTGGCCTATGTCGACGAATCGATGATCACCGGAGAGTCCGCGCCAGTGGTCAAGGAGCCCGGTTCCGAGGTGGCGTCCACGGTCACTGGCGGTACACGGGTGATTTCCGATTCGTTGATCATCCTTGTCACCGCGTCGCCGGGCCATACGTTCCTTGACCGCATGATCAGCCTCGTCGAAGGCGCCAAGTGCCAGAAGACCCCGAACGAAATTGCGCTCACGGTCCTGCTCTCGGTGCTCACACTGATCTTTGTGATCGTGGTGACCGCCATTGCGCCCGTCGCGGCCTACCTCAACGCCCAGATCAACGTCGCGGACCTTGTTGCCCTGATCGTGGCGTTGATCCCCACCACCATCGGCGCCTTGCTGTCCGCGATTGGGATCGCCGGTATCGACCGCACCATGCGCTTCAACATGCTCGCCATGTCCGGCAAGGCCGTGGAGGCCGCGGGTGACGTCAATACGTTGCTGCTGGACAAGACGGGCACCATCACCATGGGCAATCGTCAGGCGACCGAGTTTCTACCGGTCAGTGGCTGCTCCCGCCACGAACTGGTGCAGGCGTCTTACCTGGCCTCGTTGTTCGACACCACACCGGAAGGCAAGTCCACCAGCGCGTTTGCCACAGCGCAGGGGGCGCACAGCGAAGCCCGCCAGGAAGAAGCGGTGGGCACGGACTTCTCGGCGCAAACCCGCATGAGCGGCACCGACCTGGGCGATGGCCGCGTGATCCGTAAAGGTGCCGTCGACTCCGTAGTGTCTTACGTCAAGGAAAAGTACGGCACGCCGAAGCCTGCGGATCTGCTGCGTATCGCGGAAAGTGTGAGCAAACTCGGCGCGACACCTCTGGCGGTGGCCGTCGACGGTCGGATTCTCGGCATCATCACCTTGTCGGACGTGCTCAAGCCCGGCATCCGTGAACGTGCGGCTGAGCTGCGCGCCATGGGGATCCGTACGGTGATGGTCACCGGCGACAACCCGACCACGGCGAGCGTGATCGCCGCCGAAGCCGGGCTGGATACGTTCGTGGCGCAAGCCACTCCCGAAGACAAGCTCAAGCTGATCCGTTCCGAGCAAGCCTTGGGACACCTGGTCGCCATGACCGGTGACGGCACCAATGACGCGCCCGCGCTCGCCCAGGCGGATGTCGGTCTTGCCATGTACACCGGCACGATGCCGGCCAAGGAGGCAGCCAACATCATCGACCTCGATTCTGACCCGACCAAGCTGCTCGATCTGGTCAGCATCGGCAAACGCATGCTGATTACCCGTGGTGCGCTGACCACCTTCTCCATCGCCAACGACGTGGCGAAATACTTCGCCATTCTGCCGGCGCTGTTCATGGTCGCGTTGCCAGGTCTGGCGGTGCTGAACGTGATGCATTTGGCGACGCCACAAAGCGCGATTCTCTCCGCCCTGATCTTTAACGCACTGATCATCCCGGCGTTGATCCCTCTGGCCTTGCGCGGGGTCAAGTTCATGCCCAAGAGCGCGGAGTCGATGTTCTATCGCAACCTCATGATTTACGGCGTCGGCGGGCTGGTCGCGCCCTTTATCGGCATCAAGCTGATCGACCTGTGCCTGACACCGTTCCTGTAGGAGTGAATGACAATGAACACTGTAGTGTTAACGGCTTTGCGCATGACGGCGGTCACCTGGGTCCTGTGCGGGATCCTCTACCCCTTCGCGGTCACAGGGCTGGAGCAACTGGTCTTCCCAACGCAAGCGAACGGCAGTCTGTTGAAAAACGCCCAGGACCAGGTCATCGGCTCAGCGCTGATCGGTCAACAGTGGGATGCACCGCAGTGGTTCCACGGCCGCCCCTCTGCGACCACGGACACAGACCCCAAGGACCCGACCAAGACCGTACCCGCGCCGTATAACGCCGCCAGTTCCTCGGGCTCCAACCTTGGCCCGACCAGCCAGGCCCTGAGCGATCGGCTGACAGCCGACCGCAAGGCTCTGGAAAAGGACCAGCCGGAGCTGATCGGCCAGCAACTGCCCTCCGACATGCTGACCACGTCCGCGTCCGGCCTGGACCCGGAGATCAGCCCCGCCAATGCCATGTTGCAGGCTGGCCGTGTCGCGCAGCTGCGTGGCGTACCGGTGAATGACGTGCTGAGTCTGGTCAAGGCCCACACCGTTGCCCCGACCATGGGTGTGTTCGGTGAGCCACGGGTGAATGTCATGGCGCTGAATCTGGCCTTGCAAAGGGACTATCCGGCCCATCAATAAACCCTGTTGGAGAGTGCGCTACCGAACAGACCCACCGCAGCAGCTGAGTCAAGCTAGCGAAAGGCAGATCGTTGCCAACAAGGAGGCACGAGTCATGACTCAGCATTCGCAAATACCGTTATACCGACGACTGGCAGTAACGCTCGTCATTGCTGCGGTGGCGGCTGCCGCGCTACCGGCACAAGCGCAGCACGACAATCAACGCGAGGGCTACGGCCGGCAGGTTTACCATCGCGACTATCGTGGTGGCCATGATGACCATCGAGACCATCGTGACTATCGTGACTATCGCGGTGGTGGCGGTGACTATCGCGGTGGCGGTGGCAGCGGCGATTTAGGGGCGGTACTCGTTGGCGCAGTATTGGGAGCAGTGGTCGCGGGTGCGGTACGGGCGCCGCCCGCCGTGATTTACCGGGAACCCCCTCCGCCACCACCACCGGGGGTCAGGTACTACTATCCCAACACGTACAACTCCAATGGATACCCTCCACCCGGCTATTAAGCTCCGTAGCCGCATGAACCCCGAGCGACCGCCGCTCGCACTGATATATCCCCTGCAACGGTCGTCAATTCGACAACTCAATCCGGATATAAAGACATGAACAACTTCGTACTTAAAGCGGCTATGCCGGCAGCGTTGATGCTGGCATTCCTCACCACTTCTGTCTCGGCACAGACGACGGCAGCGAGCAGTCCTGCCGCACCGTCACAGACGGCTGCCAGTCATGCCAAAAAACACGTAGACGTTGTCGAGAAGAAGATCCACGAACTGCACGCCAAGCTGAAAATCACCGACAAGCAGTCAGCACAATGGGATGCCTATGCGCAAACCATACGCGACAACGCTCACAACGCCGATACTGCCTTTCTGGAGCGTGCGGAAAAGCTCTCGTCGTTGAGTGCCGATGACGCGATGGTGACTTATGCCAAATTAGCCCAATTGCACGCAGACAATATGCAGAAGCTTGCAACGACGTTTAGCGCTCTATATGGCACGTTTTCCGACGTTCAGAAAAAAAATGCCGACAAGCTGTTCCGCAATGAGCAGGACAAACGGGAGGACCGGCGCGAGGCAGCGAAGAAGTCTCAGTGAGTCGTTCTTGCTGTACAGCAACGTTCGCGCATTGCGCGCAAAACTTCGCCCCGCTGCATTGGCGAACAGCTAGGCTGTTCCGGGAGTTCCGCAGACCTGTTGGAGGTTTCCCATGCAGCTCGAAGGTTCCTGCCATTGCGGCGCGGTGTCGTTCAGTCTGAGCAGTGCTCATCCCTACCCGTATCAACGTTGCTACTGCTCGATCTGCCGCAAGACTCAGGGCGCAGGCGGTTATGCGATCAACCTCGGGGGCGAGGCGAACAGCCTGAAGGTCCGTGGCCGCAAACACATCGCGATCTATCACGCCCGTCTCAAGGATGACGGCGCCCGACATGCCCACAGCAGTAGTGCCGAACGGCACTTCTGTTCGCTCTGCGGCAGTGGCTTGTGGTTGTTCAGCCCTGAATGGCCCGAGTTGATTCATCCCTTTGCTTCGGCCATCGACACCCCACTGCCGGTGCCGCCGGAGCACACGCACTTGATGCTCGGTTCAAAAGCCCCGTGGGTCGAAGTCGAGGTACACCCCAAGGATCAGCAATTCGAGGTTTACCCTGAAGAATCCATCGCCGAGTGGCATGAGCGGCTGGGTTTGAGTCGATAGCGCGTTAACAGTCTTTGACAGTTTCCCGACAAAGCTCTCAAAGATTGCCCGACCGTACGCCCCTAGCATGGCGGCATCCTAATCCCTACCGGGTGCCCCATGCCTCCCCTGAAATACCGCAAATCTTTTTACCTGTCGCTTACCTCAATCTGCCTGCTGGCCTCGACCGACCACCTGCAGGCCGAAGACTGGCACTACAGCGTGCACGCCGGTGTTGGCAACGCGCCACGCTACAGCGGCAGCGATGAACGCGTGACCGCGCCGCTGCTGGGCGGTGAAATCGTCAGCCCTTATGGCCTCTTCCTCGACACCGAACGTGGCCTGGGTTGGCAGAACGAATGGGGCAATCTGGCGTTCAGCACCTACATTGGCCCGAGTGAAACGCGCAAAGACCGAAAATCGAAGTTCAAGGGTTCGGACCATCTGGACGGCATGGGCTCGATCAAATCCCGCGCGCAATTGGGCGCCAGCCTCCACTACACCTTGGGCGAAGTGGTCATCGGCGCCACCCTGCAACACGCGCTGAAAAAGAGCGATGACGACCGCGACACCGACTCCGCCTATAACCGACTGGAACTAAGTATCAGCACCAACTTCTATGAAGGCGAATACGGCAGCCTTGATGGCAGTCTGAATAGTGTGTTCGGTGATGCCGACTACGTGCGAACCTGGTACGGCGTGAGCGCGGCACAGGCGTCACGCAGTCAGTTCCGCGCCTACGACACCCATGGCGGGATGGTCAGCCGAGGCGGCGCGCTGACCTGGTCGGTACCGATCAACGACCAGACCGAATTCTCGACCGTGCTGGCGGTGCAATATCTGAATGGCGACGCAGCGGACAGCCCGATCGTCGAACGACGGATGCAAACGTCGTTGGCCGGCCAGGTGAAGTACAGTTTCTGAATATCCCCCCTATACGCATATAACCCGTAGCAGCTGGCGCAGCCTGCGTTCGGCTGCGAAGCGGCCGCAAAACCTGCATCCCGTTTCTTACTGTTGAATCCGGTCGGCTGGGTTTACGACTGCTGCGCAGCCGAACGCAGGCTGCGCCAGCTGCTACGGGTGATGGGTGATGGGTGATGCGGATCGATTATGTGTTGGGCCTGAGGTCTGGCTCAGTCAACCTGCGCCCAGGTCATGCGAAACGACGCGCCACCCCATGGCGAGTCGCTGACTTCAACCTTGCCGCCGTGCGATTGCGACACCCGCCGAACCAGCGCCAAACCCAGGCCGAAACCGCCGGTTCGGCGGTCACGGCTGGAGTCGAGCCTTGAGAACGGTTCGAAAATTTTCTCGCGCCCGTCCAGCGGCACGCCGGGGCCATCATCGTTGACCAGCACTTCATAGCCGTCTTCACCCAGCGTCAGCGACACCTCCACCCGCCGCTCGGCGTAGCGAATGGCATTGCGCAGCAGGTTGATCAACGCCCGCGCCATGAAGCGCGGCTCGATACGCACGTAGTCGACCTGACAAGAGCGGATCAACAACTGCACCCCGGCTGCCTCGGCCTCCAGGGCAACGCTGCCGACTACGCTGTCGAGCCAACTGTGGGCCTGAATGCTTTCGAGACTGATCACCGTGGCACCGCGCTCAAGGCTGGCGTAGGTCAGCAACTCGGAAACCATCTCTTCCAGCTCACCGAGGTCGGCGTACATGTCGGCAATCAGCGCTTTGCTCTCGCTCGGATCGGCCTGTTGCTTGAGTTGATCCAGTTCAAACGACAATCGGGCAATCGGCGTGCGCAACTCGTGGGAAACCGCATTGGTCAGCTCACGCTGATTGGCAATCAAGCCTTCGATGCGCGCGGCCATCTGGTTGAAGTGCTCGGCCAGGACCCGAACGGTCGAACTTTTCGACAACTGAATGCGCGAACTCAGGTCATTGTCACCGAAACGCTGGGCGGCCACTCTGATCAGTTCAAGGTCGCGCCAATGCGGTCGCACCCAGAAGTACAGGACAACGGCCAGAAACACTCCCAGTAAGGTGTAGGCCCAGACATACAGCCACTTGGGCGCCTCCGGGAGTCTGATGTTCAACAACTGCGGGCCGCCATCGATGTTGGCGATAAACTCGTTGAAATCCCCGCGCACAACCAACAGACCGTCAGTCAGGAGTTTTTGCTCTCGCTCAGTGAGATCCAGCTCGCTGCTCTGCACCAGTTTCAGGCGCAGGCCGTAGTGGGTTTTCAGCTCCGCCAGGCGCTCATCACGCGCAATGCCGGTTACCGGACGAAGCAGTTCGACCAGGCTGTAAGCCGGCCCGCGCATGGCTTCGCGGTTATAGGTCTCGTTGGCCTCGGGCAACAGCTCGTCAAAAATGTAATTGACCGTCCAGATCGCCCCTGCGAAGCCGATGGCCAGAATGAGGTACAGACGCAGAAACAGCCTTAACATCTAAAGCTCCCAGGCAAACGGATTAAACAGATAACCCTTGCCCCAAATGGTCTTGATGCACACCGGCTCTCTGGGGTTGTCGTTGAGCTTGCCGCGCAGTTTGCTGATGTACACGTCAACGCTGCGGTTGAGCCCGTCAAAGGCGATGCCGCGCATGCGATTGAGAATGTCATCGCGTGAAAGAATCTTGCCGGCGGCGCTGGCCAGCAGCCACAGCAGTTCGAACTCCATGGTGGTCAGCTCGATGCTCTCGCCCGCCAACCGCACTTCACGGCAGCTGCGATCAATCTGCAACCGACTGAACTCCAGCAAGCCACGCACCGTGGTTTCCGGCGTCTGGCGACGTTGCAACGCACGCAGCCGGGCCAGCAACACCGGCGGTTTGATCGGTTTGATGACGTAGTCGTCGGCGCCAGACTCCAGGCCCAGGATGTGGTCCAGGTCGTCCTCCTTGGCCGTCAGAATCACGATGGGCGTGTCGGACACGCTGCGGATCTCGCGGCACACGTGCAGGCCGCTCTGGCCGGGCAACATCAGGTCGAGCACGACAACCTTCGGCTTGAATTCGAGAAACGCGGCCAGCGCCAGATCGCCACGGTGCACGGTCAGCACTTCAAAACCGTGTTGGGAGAGGAAGTGCGCGATCAACCCCGCGAGCTTTTCGTCATCCTCAACGAGCAGTACCTTGCCAAATGCCTGGTTATCCATAAGTGCCAATCTTTGAGCCGATGATGGAGAGCGCGCATTATGGCGCCAATCTCACCCTCAACCGACATGCCAGACAGCAAAAACCGGCCTCGCGGGCCGGTTTCCAGAGAACTTTCATGTTCTTAAGAGTTTTTAACAATTTGCCTGTTTTCTTTCACAGACTTACCGCAGGCACGCCACTGTGGAAGCGGAACTCGACGTCCGGGGACTCGATCAGTTCCTGTTCGGCGGCGCGAACCTTGTCGATCACCTGAGCAATGTCCTTGGCGTCGCCGTACTGGTAGGCCAGCTTCAGATACCCCTGGAAATGCCGCGCCTCGCTTTTCAGCAGGCCGAAGTAGAACTTGCCCAGTTCTTCATCGAGATGCGGCACCAACGCTTCGAAACGCTCACAGCTACGCGCCTCGATAAATGCCCCGACCACCAGCGTGTCGACCAGTTTTACCGGCTCGTGGCTGCGCACCACTTTGCGTAAACCCGAGGCATAACGACCGGCGGACAGCTGGCGCAGTTCAATCTTGCGCTTTTTCATCAGACGCATGACTTGCTCGTGATGCACCAGCTCTTCCCGGGCCAGACGCGACATCAAATTGATCAGGTCGACATGCGAGTGGTACTTGGCGATCAGGCTGAGCGCGGTACTGGCGGCCTTGAACTCGCAGTTCTTGTGGTCGATCAGCAGGGTTTCCTGGTCGGCCAATGCGGCCTGAACCCAGCCATCGGGCGTGCGGCAGCCAAGGAACTCGTGAATGTCAGGAAGGTTCATCGGGCAGGACCACACAGCGGGATGGTGAAGATTTCGAGGATCGGAAACATGGGGCTCACAGCAAAGAGGTTCACAGCGAAGGGCGCCGATTATACCGGCCTGTCCGCAGACCACCAGCCATCGCCCTTGATATGCATCAAGACCCGGGTTCGCGAGCAGCAACTATAGTTGTGCAACGCAGTGTCTTTTTACTTATCGGAGATCCCGACCATGCAAGCCATCCGCAGCATTCTGGTGGTCATTGAGCCCTCGCCCAACGAAAGCCTGGCCCTCAAACGCGCCAAGCTGATCGCCGGGGTGACCCAAGCGCATCTGCATTTGTTGATCTGCGATAAAGAACATGATCACTCGGCGCTGTTGAGCGTGCTCAAGGCCAGCCTGGTGCAAGACGGTCATAGTGTCACCACCGAGCAGGCCTGGAACAAAAGCCTGCATGAAACCATCATTGATGTGCAGCAGGCCGAAGGTTGCGGGCTTGTGATCAAGCAACACTTCCACGACAACCCGTTGAAGAAAGCCTTGCTGACCCCGGAAGACTGGAAGCTGCTGCGTTATTGCCCCTGTGCCGTACTGATGGTCAAGACCGAGAAGTCCTGGGCCGACAAAGTAATACTCGCCGCCGTCGATGTAGGCAATTCAGACGAAGAACATCGCCGTCTGCACGCCAGCATCATTGATCATGGCTACGATATCGCGAGCCTGGCGAAGGGCCATCTGCATGTGATCAGCGCCCATCCGTCACCGATGCTTTCATCTGCCGACCCGGTGTTCCAGCTCAAGGAAACCATCGAAGCCCATTACCGAGAGCAGTGCAAGGCGTTCCAGGCCGAGTTCGACATCGACGACGAGCACCTGCACATCGAAGAAGGCCCGGCCGATGTGCTGATTCCTCACATCGCGCATAAATTGCAGGCATCGGTCACCATCATCGGCACCGTGGCGCGCACCGGATTCTCGGGCGCGTTGATCGGCAATACAGCGGAAGTGGTGCTCGATTCGCTGGAAGGCGATGTGCTGGTGCTCAAGCCACAGGACATTATGGATCACCTGGAGGAACTGGTGACCAGCGGTAAATAAGGCGCCTGATGGATCGCCATCGCGAGCAGGCTCGCTCCCACATTGAATCTCTAGCGAACACAAATTTTGTGTACGATTTCAATCAAATGTGGGAGCGGGCTTGCTCGCAAAGCTTTTAAAGATCAGCCGCCAAACGCATCCTTCAAAAACCCCGGCGCGATGTAGCGCTGGTAATGCGCCTCGGACAGCAGGAAAAACTCCCGATCGATGGCATCGCGCAGTTCGGGCAGACTCCAGTCACGAAACTCCGGCAGCAACACCATCCCATAGGCTTCCAGATTGTTGATTACCCGTGCGCCACGGGCAATCAACTGATAGGCCCAGCAATATTCCGACTGATGAGGCACAAAGCGGATTTTCCGCTGCTCCAGCTGCTCACGCAGGCGCCTGCTGTCGAAAATTTCGAGCTTCCCGGCCATCACTTGCACCAACAGCTGCTCAAGACGCAGCCAGACGGCGCGCTTTTCTTCCTCGTTGTAACCGTTCCAGTGAATCACTTCATGGTGGAAACGCTTGCAGCCACGGCACACCAGATCACCGTAAACAGTGGAACAGAGGCCGATGCAGGGAGTCTTGATGGTCTGATTGGGCATAGGTAGGCAGAACGCGAAAAGCAAAACAGGTCGGCATGTTAGCCCTTTGTCTAACATTCATCACCCCTCAAAGTTCAGGGACGAACTTACCTTTAAATTTTTTTTGCCGTAGAATCAGCCAGCCTTTTAAGGCGCCAATGTCCGTTAGAAGCTGTTTTCAAAGCGTCACGAGCACAGTCGTTCCTTCAGAGCGGTGTTGGCGAAGGGTTTTTCCAGCGGGGAAAAACCCAACGCCAACCCTCATCAGCTCCCCGTTCTGCAGGCGTAAAACTTTGAAAGCAGCTTCTGTAAGGAATTGCCGGTAATTCTGGCTAAGCGGCCCACAACGCCACGCAGCGCATGAGTACGGCAATTTCGGGATGAGCGTCCCGGACACCCATTTGGGTCCACTGATGAGGGTAATAACTGTGCTTGAAGCCTACCGCAAACATATCGAAGAGCGCGCAGCACTGGGTATCGTTCCCCAGCCGCTTAACGCCGAACAAACTGCAGGCCTGGTTGAGCTGCTGAAGAATCCTCCCGCTGGCGAAGAAGCTTTCCTCGTTGACCTGATCACCAATCGCGTTCCGCCTGGCGTGGACGAAGCAGCCTATGTAAAGGCCGGCTTCCTGTCTGCTCTGGCCAAAGGCGAAGCCACTTCCCCTCTGATCGACAAAAAGCGCGCTGTTGAACTGCTTGGCACCATGCAAGGCGGCTACAACATCGTGACTCTGGTTGACCTGCTCGACTCCGCCGAACTGGCTCCAGTCGCTGCCGCGCAACTCAAGCACACCCTGCTGATGTTCGATGCTTTCCACGACGTCGCGGAAAAAGCCAAGAACGGCAACGTTCACGCTCAAGGCGTACTGCAATCCTGGGCTGACGGCGAGTGGTTCAAGAACCGCCCGGTTCTGGCCGACAAGATCAGCCTGCGCGTGTTCAAGGTCACCGGCGAAACCAACACCGACGACCTGTCCCCCGCTCCCGATGCCTGGTCCCGTCCAGACATCCCGCTGCACGCCCTGGCCATGCTGAAAATGGCCCGTGAAGGCATCGTGCCTGACGAGCAAGGCGTCACCGGCCCAATGAAGCAGATCGAAACCATGCGCGGCGAAGGCTTCCCGATCGCCTACGTCGGCGACGTAGTGGGTACCGGTTCTTCGCGTAAATCGGCGACCAACTCGGTGCTGTGGTTCTTCGGCGACGACGTTCCTTACGTGCCGAACAAGCGCGCTGGCGGTTTCTGCTTCGGCAGCAAAATCGCTCCAATCTTCTACAACACCATGGAAGATGCCGGCGCACTGCCAATCGAATTCGACGTCACCAACATGAACATGGGCGACGTGATCGACCTGTACCCTCATGCTGGCAAAGTCTGCAAACACGGTACTGATGAAGTCCTGACCACCTTCGAAATGAAGACCCCGGTCCTGCTCGACGAAGTCCGTGCTGGCGGTCGTATTCCGCTGATCATCGGCCGTGGCCTGACCGAGAAGGCGCGTGCCGAGCTGGGTCTGCCACCGTCCGACCTGTTCAAGAAGCCGGAAGCTCCGGCTGAAAGCACCAAGGGTTTCACCCTGGCGCAGAAAATGGTCGGCAAGGCGTGCGGCGTCGTTGGCGTTCGTCCAGGTACCTACTGCGAACCGAAAATGACCACCGTCGGTTCCCAGGACACCACTGGCCCGATGACCCGTGACGAACTGAAAGACCTGGCGTGCCTGGGCTTCTCGACTGATCTGGTGATGCAGTCCTTCTGCCACACCGCGGCGTATCCAAAGCCGATCGACGTCACCACTCACCACACCCTGCCAGACTTCATCATGACCCGCGGTGGCGTTTCCCTGCGTCCGGGCGACGGCATCATCCACAGCTGGCTGAACCGCATGCTGCTGCCGGACACCGTCGGCACCGGTGGTGACTCGCACACCCGTTTCCCGATGGGCATCTCGTTCCCGGCCGGTTCCGGTCTGGTCGCGTTCGCCGCAGCCACTGGCGTGATGCCACTGGACATGCCGGAATCGATCCTGGTGCGCTTCAAAGGCAAAATGCAACCGGGCGTCACCCTGCGTGACCTGGTTCACGCCATTCCTTACTACGCGATCCAGGCTGGCCTGCTGACCGTAGAGAAGAAAGGCAAGAAGAACGCCTTCTCCGGCCGCATCCTGGAAATCGAAGGCCTGGACAACCTGAGCATCGAACAAGCCTTCGAGCTGTCCGACGCCTCGGCCGAACGTTCGGCTGCCGGTTGCACCATCAAGCTGTCGAAAGAGTCGATCACCGAGTACCTGAGCTCCAACATCACCCTGCTGCGCTGGATGATCGGCGAAGGCTACGGCGATGCGCGTACTCTGGAACGTCGTGCTCAAGCGATGGAAGCCTGGATCGCCAACCCTGAGCTGATGGTTGCCGATGCTGACGCCGAATACGCTGAAACCATCGAAATCGACCTGGCCGACATCAAGGAGCCTGTGCTCTGCGCGCCAAACGATCCGGACGACGCCCGTCTGCTGTCCAGCGTTGCTGGCGAGAAGATCGACGAAGTGTTCATCGGTTCGTGCATGACCAACATCGGTCACTTCCGCGCTGCCGGTAAACTGCTGGATCAGGTCAAGGGTCAGCTGCCAACCCGTCTGTGGCTGTCGCCGCCGACCAAGATGGACGCTCACCAACTGACCGAAGAAGGCTACTACGGCATCTACGGCAAAGCTGGCGCGCGCATGGAAATGCCGGGCTGCTCGCTGTGCATGGGTAACCAGGCTCGCGTTGAGCCGAACTCCACCGTGGTCTCGACGTCGACCCGTAACTTCCCGAACCGTCTGGGCGACGGCGCCAACGTCTACCTGGCTTCGGCCGAGCTGGCGTCGGTTGCCTCGATCCTGGGTCGCCTGCCGACCGTCGAGGAGTACATGGCCTACGCGAAAGAAATCGACACCATGGCCAGCGATGTTTATCGCTACCTGAGTTTCGACCAGATCGCCGAGTTCCGTGAAGCTGCTGCGAATGCCAACATTCCGGTCATTCAAGCCTAACGTTACAACGCCATAGAAAACGCCGCGCATCGTAAGGTGCGCGGCGTTTTTTTATGCCGGAAGATTTTGCCCTGAATCATTGAGCGCCAGCTGTACCGCGCCATCCACACTCAAGCCGCAGAGAACAACCTGCGAACGCTCGGCCTCAGGCAGCGCCGACAACACCGTTTGAGCCTCGTCCTTGAGCCGTGCCAGCACCAACCGTTTGCCTTCAATGTGTACTCGCAGAAAAAACTCCTCCAACGCCTCGATACTGGTGCCATCCAGGTCTGGCGACTCTTCCAGGCTGAGGATCACCGTGTGAATCGGCGTTTCAGAGTGTCGAATCAAGCGTAATGCGCCACCGAGAATTCGCTCCGCGTTAGCAAAGAACAACGCCTCGCTCGGCCGCACGATCAGCATCCCCGGCACTGCCTTGGCCAATGGATGACGTTGCACGTCGACAAAGTCGTGCCCGGTGCCGATGTGCCCGAGAATCTGGATATCCGCCGCCGACATTTGCTTGAGCATCAGCAGCACACTGATCGCCACCGCCACCAGCAAACCGTCAAGCACCCCCAACACCAACACGGCCGCCACGGCGCAGATCACCAGCAGGCGATCGCGTCGCCAGATGAAATAGCGCCCCAACGGTTGCAGGCTCAAGCCACGAGCCAGCGCATGGGTGACGATCGCAGCCAGTATCGGCTCAGGGGTCAAGGCAATATAAGGCAGCACCGTCAGGACGATGATCAGCACCACCAACGCCGCCACACCACCGGCCAAACGCGAAGTCGCACCGGCGGCTTCATTCGCGGATGTCGCGGAATACCCCGCCCCTGCCGGCATCCCGTGAAACAACCCGGACAGTAAATTCGACGCACCCAGTGCCAGTAGATCGCGGTTCGAGGACACCCGATCACCATGTTTGAGTGCGAAGGAACTGATCGAGCCGTAGGACTCCGCATACAGGATCATCACCATGGCAAAGCCCAGCTCCCCCAGGCGCAACCAGTCGGCAAAGGGCAGCACCGGCAGCTTCGGAACCTCCAGGCCGAGGTCGATAACCCCGATCAGCCTGACCCCGTAAGCCGGCAGATTCAGCCATTGTCCCGCCGCGATGCCGATCACCACCACCAGCAACCCTCCCGGCAAGCGCCGCAACCGCCCAAACAACCACAACAATGCCAACGCCACCGCGGCCACACCGGCGGCGGCCCAGTTCCACTGAGGCAGTTGCTCCAGCAATTGCGGCACAAAACGAATCAGGTTGCCGTCGCTCAGGTGCACGCCAACCACACTGGCGAACTGTTTAAGAATGATGGTCAGCGCCAGGCCAAAGGCAAAGCCGCGCAATACCGGCTTGGCAATGAACGACGTCACGCTGCCAAGCCTGAACAAGCCGGCCAGCAAAAAGAACGCGCCGGTGACCAGGACCAGTCCGATGGCCAGGCTCGCACGAAGTTGCGGGTCGCCACTGGCCAGCGTCGCGGTAGCTGCCGCCAATACCGCAGCTGATGAAGAGGTCGCAGAGACGATGGCAAACCGACTGGTGCCAAACAGTCCATAGCAGAGCAAACCGGCAAACAAGGCGATCACCCCGGCCTGCGGTGCCAGCGCAGCGATGCTCGAATAGGCGACGGCCTCGGGCAGCAACAGACCGGCAATCGACAGGCCAGCCAACGTGTCCTGCCAGCGGTTCGGTTTTTCGCCAGAAGTCTGAACTGACGATTTTGGTGGTTCAGTCGGCAATCGGACCTGCCCAACCCGGCAAATACCGAGCCTCCTGACTACGCGCCAAATCCATGGCTTGGGTTTGCAGCTTGCTTCCTTGATCGTTGATCAGATCGCTGGCGATCCGGCCACGAAAGAAGTCCGCCCAGAGGAATTCGCTGTAGGGCGTCGTATCCTTGGAGTACCCACCGGCACGCCGTACCTGCCCTGCCAGACTGCGATAAGGATCATCCTGCAAATCGACGATAGCCTTGGGAATCGCCTCGAATGAGTGCCGTGACCCATGGGCATCGTAAGGGTGCACCCATTGGTTGAAGTCCATGACACTCCAGAACGTCATTGGCTCGACAAACGATAAATCCTTGAGCACCAGCAGCGGCACCGTCTCGACCTCTTCCTGAAGCAACGCCAGACCGAAGTGGTGGTGATCAACGATGTAATAGCACCCTTGCGGGCCAAGGACACAAGGAAACCAGTGGCTCTCCAGAGCAGCGCTACGCTCCTTGCGCTTGAGCTTTTTCCATTGCTGACGCTTGGCGCTCACTTCGGCCAGACCGACAGTGAGCTGCGTCGGGTGCAGTTTTTCCAACTTGCCAGTGATCAATTGCGGGTGGGCACGAGCCATCGGGCGTCTCCAGACAAGCCGTTGAAATGCCGACGAGGCCGTCGGCGGCAGTACAAGAACAGATGCTCTATCACGCTGAAATGCAAGCACAAGCGTAGTCCTTTTTCCACCTTCAGCCACCTCGACACTTCAACGTCCGGCTCTGCTGCCCGCTGTGTATCGCCCGCCGGCGTTGAGCGAGCGCAGATTGCGCACGTGGATGACCCTGAGTTTTCCGGCCGACAAAAAAAAACGGCCGCGCCGCGCATTATGCGCAGTCAGCGGCCGTTGCATCACTGATCAAGGCGTTGCGACGAAGTGGCTCGGCACCGGTTTATCCGGCAGAACCACTACGCATTCAAGCGGTCAGCGAGTAAATCAACGCCGAAATTGCCACCAGGCCCACCAGTGTCACGAAGACGTTGGAGGCTTGGCCACGATAACGCACCATGGCTGGCACCTTGCGAATGGCGTACATCGGCATCAGGAACAGAATCGCTGCGATGACCGGGCCACCGAGGGTTTCGATCATCCCCAGGATGCTCGGGTTCAGCGTTGCGACGATCCAGCAGACCACCAGCATGAACGCTGCGGTCATACGATCCAGGGTCTTCGGTGCCGGACGGCGACCGCTCTTGACGATCAGACCCTTGAGGCCTTCGCTGGCGCCGATGTAGTGCCCCAGGAATGACTTGGAAATGGCCACAAAGGCAATCAACGGCGCGGCGAAGGCGATCGTCGGGTTGCTGAAGTGGTTGGCCAGGTACGACAGGATCGACAGGTTCTGCGCCTTGGCCTCGGCCAGCTGTTCTGGCGACAGGGTCAGCACACAGCTGAATACAAAGAACAGCACCATCACCACCATCAAGGCGTGAGCACGAGACAGGATTTGCGAACTGCGTTCTTCGGCGTGCACGCCATAACGACGCTTCTGGTCCACCGAGAAGGCCGAGATGATCGGCGAGTGGTTGAACGAGAACACCATCACTGGAATCGCCAGCCACAGCGTGTGCAGCAGCGCCGAAGGTTCAGGCAAAGTGCTGGCGGTGGCGAGAATGCCGCCGTTCCAGTGCGGAACCAGGAACACCGCCAAAAACAGCAGCGCAACGATGAACGGGTAAACCATCAGGCTCATGGCCTTGACGATCATCTGCTCACCGCAGCGCACCACGGCCAGCAGACCGAGAATCAGCACGAACGACAGAATCGCCCGTGGTGGCGGCATGATGTGCAACTGGTGCTCAAGGAAGCTGCCCACGGTGTTGGTCAGGGCGACGCTGTAAATCAGCAGGATCGGGAAGATCGCGAAGAAGTACAGCAAGGTGATCAGGGCACCGGCCTTGATCCCGAAATGCTCTTCGACGACCTCGGTGATGTCTGCGCCCGCGCGACCAGACAGCACGAAGCGGGTCAGGCCACGGTGTGCGTAAAAGGTCATCGGGAATGCCAGTAACGCCAGAATCAACAGCGGCCAGAAACCGCCAAGACCTGCGTTGATTGGCAAAAACAGGGTACCCGCACCAATCGCCGTGCCAAACAGGCCCAGCATCCAGGTGGTGTCATGGCGATTCCAGTTGCTGAGGCTTGCTGGTGCCGCCGCTTCATAGCGTTCATCAACGCTATTGGCCTGATCATTCATCCGGTCGGATCTCCGCATTCCGGTCACTTGCCACTCGGTCAGGACGAGTCAGAAAAAGCTGACAGGCAGCGCCCTGGCCGAAACAGGGGCGCGATTGTCCGGGATTAATCAACAGAAGCAAAGACTTAGCTGAGGAGCGGTTATGCGGATCAGATGTTCAGGAATAGCTTTGAGCGCCACAGCCCACAAAAACCGCCGCCTGAGCGCGAGAAATCCGTAGAAGCTGCTTGAATCAATGTTTCAACGAAGCCACTCAACCCGCGTGGCGACAACCTGACGGAGTGATGCCATGCCTCTCGTTCGTGTCGACATCAAAAAACACCAGGATCCCACCTTCGCCAAACGGGTCGGCGAACTGATCTACGCCGCCATGCGCAGCAGCATCGGCGTGCCCGAGCACGATAACTTCCAGATCCTTGCCGAACACGACGAGCTGCACTTCATCTTTGATCCGGTCTACCTGGGCATCAACCGCAGCGACCATCTGGTGATCATTCAGATCAGCCTGAACGAGGGCCGCACCCTGGAACAGAAAAAACTGCTCTACAAGACCATTGCCGAAAGCCTCAATGCAGAGTTGGCGGTTCGTCTGGAGGATGTCTTCATCAATCTGGTGGAGGTCAAGAAAGAGAACTGGTCGTTCGGCAACGGAGTCGCTCAATATGCGAGTTGAGCACACTCAAGAATTGCTTACGACTCCATTGACATGTTTCCTGAACCCACAGCATGATCGGCCCATGAATTTTCTTGCGCTGAACCTCACCCGCACCACCACGACCGCTTCCGGCGGGTCGTGCGGTGGCTGGCTGAAGTGAACACAGCGCAGTGAACCCCAGGCCCCGCCAGCAATGGACGGGGCCTTTTTTTCTCCGTCCACCTGGCATCACACGGAGAAATACCATGTCAGCACCCAACCCCGAACAGTCGGCGCTATTGATCGTCGACATGCAGGTCGGCCTGTTCAATGGGCCAGAAAAGCCCTACGAAGGTTCGCGCGTTCTTGGCAACATCAAGCATCTGATTCAACAGGCTCGTCAGAAAGAAGCACCGATATTCGCCGTTCGCCATACCGGGCCGGCAGGTTCAGTGATCGAGGCTGGCAGCCCATTCTGGCAATTGCTGCCCGACCTGGAACTGGATGCGAATGTCGATACCCTGTTCGACAAAACCCGCCCCAATTGCTTCCTCGGTACTCGACTGGCACAACAGCTGATCGACGCCTCGATAAACCAATTGTTCATCGTCGGCATGAAAACCCAATACTGCATCGAGAGCACCTGCCGGGCCGCGGCCGAACAGGGATTCAATCCCGTGCTGGTGGCCGACGCCCATACCTGCATGGACACACCTATACTGTCGGCCCGGGCAATCATCGAACACCATAACGCGACCTTGAACGGTGCATTCGCCAAAATAGTGAACACCGCGGACACCAGGTTCTGACGCGCTGAAAAGATCGCAGCCTTCGGCAGCTCCTACAGATGTATGCGCTCGGCGTAGGAGCTGCCGTGTTGTGGTCGAATATTTTTGGACCATGATGTAGGAGCGTCGATTTAAGGAAGCATCATGGGATATCGGGTTGTTACGTCTGAGGAAAAAGCGGA
>NZ_JBIUVW010000003.1:0-1034 GCF_044743155.1 Pseudomonas sp. NPDC087697
CACCAAGGAACAGAAAGCCCAGGTCATCGCCGAAATCACCGATACCTTGCAACGGGTCCTCGGTAAACGGCCAGACCTGACCCACATCGTGATCGGTGGCAGCGTTGCCGTCAGCGGGCAACGTCTGAAATTTGGTGCGCCACTCTTCTGGCACAGCGTTAGGGTCGTGCAGGTAGAGCTCATAAAGCTCTTCCACATAGGCCGCGTTACCACCTGAAAGATAGCCGCTGCTCCACATGCGCTGCATCACGCTTTCTTGCATGCTTGGTCACCCTCGGTTAGGGGAACACCATCGGCGAAGACACCGAGCACGCTTGCAGAAGTCCGAGTGCAGCGACCAAAACAAGCCACTTAGGATCACGCTGATAGTCCGGGTACCGGCCCGGATGCCCCTGCTTGTCTCATTTCTTCAAAATAAGAGCCGCAGCTTTGTAAGCTGCTGCTCTGGTTATAGCTACGACGCGGGTTGAAGCCCGCGCCTTAGCCTCTACGGGTACAGCGGTCCTACGGGTACAACAGCTGAATCACACGCCGTTTTGCAGCAGCATGTTACGTATGTGACCGATGGCCTTAGTCGGGTTCAAGCCTTTCGGACATACGCTGACGCAGTTCATGATCCCGCGGCAGCGGAATACGCTGAACGGGTCATCCAGCGAAGCCAGACGCTCGATGGCCGGAGCCGGCGTGTCGTTCTGCAGGAATGGCTTAACCTTTTCGTATTGCTTGTAGAAGATGCTCATATCGACGACCAGGTCACGGATAACCGGCAAACCTGGCAGAGGACGAACGATCAACTTGTTACCTTTTACAACAGCAGACAGCGGCGTGACACAGGCCAGACCGTTTTTGCCGTTGATGTTCATGCCGTCGGAACCGCAGACGCCTTCACGGCAAGAGCGACGATAGGAGAAACCTTCGTCCTGCTCTTTGATCAGGGCCAGCACGTCCAGCACCATCAGGTCTTTACCACCGGTGTCGACCTGGAATTCCTGCATGAACGGCGCAGCGTCCGGATCCGGGGTGTAGCGATAATC
>NZ_JBIUVW010000003.1:1044-239878 GCF_044743155.1 Pseudomonas sp. NPDC087697
ATGAAAAGCACAACCACCACAAAAACGAATTTAAAAACACTCTATACCTACAATACCATCATCAAATCAGAAGCGTCCTGATCAGGGTTGTAGCGATAAACACTGACTTGCAACATGGCGGCCACCCTTAATAAGTCCGAATCTTAGGTTCAAAAGTCGGAACAGTCTTCGGCGAGAAGTTCACGGCACGCTTGGTAACGCGCTTGTCACCCGGGAAGTACAGGGTGTGGCACAGCCAGTTTTCGTCGTCGCGGTCTTCGTAGTCTTCACGGGCGTGAGCACCGCGGGACTCTTTGCGGATTTCTGCAGCAATGGCAGTAGCTTCGGCCACTTCCAGCAGGTTTTGCAGTTCCAGCGCTTCGATACGAGCGGTGTTGAACGCCTGGCTCTTATCGTTGATCTTGACGTTGGCGATACGACCACGCAGATCAGCCAACTGAGCAATACCCTTCTGCATGTATTCACCGGTACGGAATACACCGAAGTAGTTCTGCATGCAGCTTTGCAGCTCTTTACGCAGGGTAGCGACGTCTTCGCCTTCGGTACGCGAGTTCAGGCCATCGAGACGAGCCAGGGCTGCGTCGATGTCGGACTGGCGAGCACGGGTGTAGTCAACACCTTCTTTCAGGGTCTGCTCCAGGAAGATACCGGCGGCACGGCCGAATACCACCAGGTCGAGCAGCGAGTTGCCGCCCAGACGGTTGGCACCGTGAACCGATACGCACGCCACTTCACCTACCGCGAACAGACCAGGAATGATCTGGTCAACGCCGTCGGCGTCCTGAGTGATTGCCTGACCATGAATGTTGGTGGGAACGCCGCCCATCATATAGTGGCAGGTCGGAACAACCGGGATCGGCGCTACGGCCGGATCGACGTGAGCGAAGGTCTTGGACAATTCCATGATGCCTGGCAGACGACTGTGCAGAACTTCTTCACCGAGGTGATCGAGTTTCAGCATCACGTGGTCGCCATCCGGGCCGCAACCGTTGCCGGCGATGATTTCCTTAACCATCGAACGGGCAACAACGTCACGACCGGCAAGGTCTTTGGCGTTCGGAGCATAACGCTCCATGAAACGCTCGCCATGCTTGTTGATCAGGTAACCGCCTTCACCGCGGCAGCCTTCAGTAACCAGTACACCGGCGCCGGCGATGCCGGTCGGGTGGAACTGCCACATTTCAATGTCTTGTACCGGCACGCCAGCACGCAGAGCCATGCCGACACCGTCACCGGTGTTGATCAGGGCGTTGGTGGTGGACGAGTAGATACGACCTGCACCGCCAGTCGCCAATACGGTGGCGTTAGCGCGGACGTAGGAAGTTTCGCCGGTTTCGATGCAGATCACGATCATGCCGACAAAGGCACCATCTTCGTTCTTCACCAGATCGACGCCGTAGTATTCGTTGAGGAATACGGTGCCGGCCTTCAGGTTGGCCTGGTACAGGGTGTGCAGCAGCGCGTGACCGGTACGGTCGGCAGCGGCGCACGTACGGGCAGCCTGGCCACCTTTACCGAAGTCTTTCGACTGACCGCCGAACGGACGCTGGTAGATGCGACCCTGTTCGGTACGGGAGAACGGCAAGCCCATGTGCTCGAGCTCGAAGACCGCTTCCGGACCTACGGAACACATGTATTCGATAGCGTCCTGGTCACCGATGTAGTCGGAACCCTTGACGGTATCGTACATGTGCCAGCGCCAGTCATCGTTCGGATCCGCGGACGCGATGGCGCAGGTGATGCCACCCTGTGCGGATACGGTGTGCGAGCGAGTCGGGAAAACCTTGGTGACAACGGCAGTCTTGTGACCGCCCTGTGCCAGTTGCAGCGCAGCGCGCATGCCAGCACCGCCGCCGCCAATGATGATGGCGTCGAACGAAAGCGTATTTACTGAGTTAGACATGAATCAGATACCCCAAAGAATCTGCACACCCCAGACGAAGTACGCGAACATCGCGACGCCGCATACCGCCTGGAAGAGGAAACGTACTGCAGTCGCGGACTTGCCCAGCGCCATTGGCGTCAGGTAGTCGGTCGCGATGGTCCACATGCCGACCCAGGCGTGAGCGCCCAGGGCAACGAGAGCCAGGAGACTGAAAATACGCATCCAGTTGTGTGCGAACAGTTCATGCCATTGGGCGTAGCCAAGGCCAGGGTGCGCAACGACGTATCCGATCAGGAAGATGAAATATGCCGCGAGAACGACCGCAGACACACGTTGTGCCATCCAGTCATAGAGGCCCGAACGCGAAAGGTTCGTAACGTTGGTTACCATATCCAAACTCCTGCCAGAACGATTACCACCACGGAAACGGCGATAACGATTTTCGAGCCCAGTTTGCCGCCTTCCAGCGTCTCACCGATGCCCATGTCCATGATCAAGTGGCGCACACCGGCGACCAAGTGATACAGCAAGGCGGACAGGATGCCCCAAATCACTAGCTTGGCTAGCGGACTGGTCAGACACGCTTTCACCTGACCGAAGCCTTCTTCTGAGCTCAGCGATTTGTCCAATGCGTAAAGCATGATGGCCAGGCTGACAAAGAGGATGACACCGGAGATACGGTGAAGAATGGACGTGTAAGCAGTGACTGGGAGTTTGATGGTCCTTAGGTCTAGGTTTACAGGTCGTTGGCTATTCACGGCTTTTTTTCACACTGAAGAGCCCCTAACAATCAGGGCAAAGTTGTTGGGGAGTGCACTGGTCAGGTAACCACCACCCAGGGAGTGCGACCCCCATTAAAGCAGGCCCAAAAGCCCCTGGCGGTCGGAGGCCGAGTATAGACAGTTAGGCTACTAATGACAACGCAAACACCTTCCCCTAATAGCTCATTGCGCAACCGGGATAAAAGGCGTAAATGGCAGGTAATTTCGAGGAAAAAGTCCGGTTAAAGCCTTCTGGAGCAAGACTTTAGTCAAATTGACATTCGAATTTATCTCACTATAGTGGTGCGGGCCCTGCGTGGGGGGTCTGTCTGATGATTTCAAGCATAAATAGGAGGCCACATGGCTGACAAAAAAGCGCAGTTGATCATCGAGGGCGCAGCCCCCGTCGAGCTGCCCATTTTAACCGGCACCGTTGGTCCCGATGTAATCGACGTTCGGGGCCTGACGGCCACGGGCCGTTTCACTTTTGACCCGGGTTTCATGTCGACCGCCTCTTGCGAGTCGAAGATTACCTATATTGACGGCGACAACGGCATTTTGTTGCACCGCGGCTACCCGATCGAGCAACTCGCCGAAAAGTCGGACTATCTGGAAACCTGCTACCTGCTGCTCAACGGCGAACTGCCGACCGCAGAGCAGAAGGCCCAGTTCGTCAGCACCGTCAAGAACCACACCATGGTTCACGAGCAACTGAAGACCTTCTTCAACGGCTTCCGTCGCGACGCCCACCCAATGGCCGTCATGTGCGGTGTAGTCGGCGCCCTTTCGGCCTTCTACCACGACTCCCTGGATATCAATAACCCGCAGCATCGCGAAATTTCCGCGATCCGTCTGGTTGCCAAGATGCCGACCCTGGCAGCGATGGTTTACAAGTACTCCATGGGTCAACCCATGATGTACCCGCGCAACGACCTGTCGTACGCGGAAAACTTCCTGCACATGATGTTCAACACCCCGTGCGAGATCAAACCGATCAGCCCGGTACTCGCCAAGGCCATGGACCGGATCTTCATCCTCCACGCCGACCACGAGCAGAACGCATCGACCTCCACCGTACGCCTGGCAGGCTCGTCGGGTGCCAACCCGTTCGCCTGTATCGCTGCCGGTATCGCTGCACTCTGGGGCCCGGCTCACGGCGGTGCCAACGAAGCAGTGCTGACCATGCTCGACGAAATTGGCGATGTCTCGAACATCGACAAGTTCATCGCCAAGGCCAAGGACAAGAACGATCCGTTCAAACTGATGGGCTTCGGTCACCGGGTTTACAAAAACCGTGACCCACGCGCTACCGTCATGAAAAAGACCTGCGACGAAGTACTCAAGGAACTGGGCATCCAGAACGATCCGCAACTCGAACTGGCCATGCGCCTGGAAGAGATCGCCCTGACCGACCCGTACTTCATCGAGCGCTCGCTGTACCCGAACGTCGACTTCTACTCGGGGAACATCCACAAGGCGATCGGCATTCCAACCAGTATGTTCACCGTGATCTTCGCCCTGGCGCGGACCGTTGGCTGGATCTCCCACTGGAAAGAAATGCTCTCCAGCCCGTACAAGATTGGCCGTCCGCGCCAGCTGTACACCGGCTACGAGTCGCGTGACATCACCCGACTTGAAGACCGCAAGTAAGACCTGTCTTGCGATAACGTCTTAGCTACACCGGAAACGGCCTCTGCTTCTTACAAGAGCAGAGGCCGTTTTTGTTTGTGCCACCCCCTGTAGGAGCAAGGCTTGCCCGCGATGGCATCACCACGGCACATCTGACAGACCACGGTGATGCCATCGCGGGCAAGCCTTGCTCCTACGGGTAGAGCTCAACAAAAATGCCCCGATCTCTCGACCGGGGCATTTCTATTTAACGCAGCTTATATATAGACGCTTATACAACTCTATACGTTAGTGCGACACCGCCCCACTCGCCCCCAACCCGGTCTGCGAGCGAACGAATTGCGGGAAGAACAGCGCCCGCTCATTGTCGGCCGCAGCGGACTTGTCAGTAATGGAGAAGAACCAGATCCCGACAAAGGCAATGGTCATCGAGAACAGCGCAGGGTACTCATACGGGAAGATCGCCTTCTCGTGCCCCATGATCTGCACCCAAATGGTTGGACCGAGAACCATCAAACCTACCGCACTGACCAGCCCCATCCACCCGCCGACCATCGCACCGCGAGTGGTCAGCTTCTTCCAGTACATGGAAAGCAGCAGCACCGGAAAGTTGCAGCTGGCAGCGATCGAGAACGCCAGACCCACCATGAACGCAATGTTCTGACTTTCGAACAGAATACCCAGAACAATCGCCAACACGCCCAAGGCGATGGTGGTGATCTTCGAAACACGGATCTCATCTTTCTCGTTGGCCTTGCCCTTCTTGATCACGCTGGCGTACAGGTCGTGAGACACCGCCGTGGCTCCGGCCAGGGTCAGACCGGCAACTACCGCCAGAATGGTGGCGAATGCCACAGCCGAGATGAAACCGAGGAAGATACTGCCGCCCACCGCATTGGCCAGGTGCACCGCCGCCATGTTGTTACCGCCCAACAGCGCCCCCGTAGCGTCCTTGAAAGCCGGGTTGGTGCTGACCAACAGGATCGCGCCGAAGCCAATGATGAACGTCAGGATGTAGAAGTAGCCGATGAAGCCAGTTGCATACAGCACGCTTTTGCGAGCTTCTTTAGCATCACTCACGGTGAAGAAGCGCATCAGGATATGCGGCAGGCCAGCGGTACCGAACATCAACGCCAGGCCAAGGGAGAATGCTGAGATCGGGTCTTTCACCAGGCCGCCCGGGCTCATGATTGCTTCACCTTTAGGGTGAACCTTGATCGCCTCGGAGAACAGCGTGTTGAAGTCGAAGTTGACGTGTTTCATCACCATCAGCGCCATGAACGAGGCACCGGACAACAACAGCACAGCCTTGATGATCTGCACCCAGGTGGTCGCCAGCATGCCGCCGAACAACACATAGAGACACATCAGGATCCCCACCAGAATCACTGCAACATAGTAATCAAGACCGAACAGCAGCTGGATCAGCTTGCCGGCACCGACCATTTGCGCGATCAGGTAGAACGCTACCACCACCAGTGAACCGCAGGCCGACAGTGTGCGGATCTGGGTTTGCCCAAGGCGATAAGACGCCACGTCGGCAAACGTATACTTGCCCAGGTTACGCAGACGCTCGGCGATCAAAAACAGAATGATCGGCCAGCCCACCAGGAAGCCGATCGAGTAGATCAAGCCATCGTAGCCGGACGCGAATACCAGTGCAGAAATCCCCAGGAAAGACGCCGCCGACATGTAGTCACCGGCAATCGCCAGACCGTTCTGCAAACCAGTAATCCTGCCACCCGCCGCGTAGTAGTCGGCCGCCGACTTGTTGCGCTTGGAGGCCCAGTAGGTGATGCACAGCGTTGCGCCAACGAACACCACAAACATCAGGATCGCCGAAACGTTGAGCGGTTGCTTGTGCACTTCACCGGTGAGCGCCTCGGCAGCCCAAACTGCCGGTGCGAAGGCTGCAATGCCTAAAGCTGCCAATAGACGCCGGATCATTGCTGAGCCTCCTTGAGAATCGCATTATTCAGGTCGTCGAATTCGCCATTGGCGCGTCGTACGTAGATGGCCGTCAGGACGAAGGCCGACACAATCAGCCCTACCCCAATCGGTATTCCCCAGGTAATCGATGACCCAGGGCTGATCTTCGCCCCCAGCAAATGCGGCCCGTAAGCAATCAGAAGAATGAATCCGGAGTACAGCCCAAGCATGATCGCCGAAAGAATCCAGGCGAACCTTTCCCTCTTACGAACCAGCTCCTTGAAGCGCGGGCTGTTTTGAATCGAGAGGTAAATGCTGTCGTTCATTGTTTTTATCCTCGCAGCACAGATTATTGTTGGAACGTATCCACTCTATGCGGCTGCAGAACAGGTTCCAGACGACCTTAGTATTAGAACGACATGACCATTTCGCCAATTTTGAGTCGATAAAAAACGAGACTCCAACAAAAATACAAAAGCCACCCAACATCAATGTAGGAGCACGGCTTGCCGGCGATGGCGTCCTTAAGACCGCATCGCGAGCAAGCTTTGCTCCTACAGAGATATCAGGTGGCCCTGGAAAGTACTGACTAGACGCGTTAGATCAAATTACTTGGTCCACTCGGCGACGCGTTCCGGGTGTTTGGCCACCCAGTCCTTGGCCGCCACTTCAGGCTTGGCACCATCCTGAATGGCCAACATGACTTCGCCAATTTCGTCTTTCGACGACCACTGGAAGTTCTTCAGGAATTTCGCGACTTCCGGCGCTTTGGTCGCCAGTTCTTTGCTACCGATACTGTTCACGGTTTCAGCCGCGCCATAAACGCCTTTCGGGTCTTCCAGGAAGCGCAGTTTCCACTTGGCGAACATCCAGTGCGGCACCCAACCGGTGACAGCGATGGATTCGTTTTTCTTCTCGGCACGGGTCAGCTCGGCAATCATGCCGGCACCGGAACTGGCCTTGAGGGTGTAGTTGCTCAGACCGTAGTCCTTGATCGCCTGATCGGTCTTGAGCATCACGCCTGAACCGGCGTCGATGCCAACGATACGACCTTTGAAGCTCTCGTCGGCTTTAAGATCGTCGATGGTCTTGGCCTTGACGTACTCAGGCACGATCAGACCGATTTTCGCATCCTTGAAGTTCGGGCCGTAATCGACGACCAGATCCTTGTTTTTCGCCCAGTATTCGCCGTGGGTCACTGGCAGCCAGGCTGACAGCATCGCATCGAGTTTGCCGGTGGCCACACCCTGCCACATGATCCCGGTGGCCACGGCTTGCAGTTTCACGTCGTAGCCGAGCTTTTGCTTGATCACTTCAGCAGCCACGTTGGTTGTGGCAACGCTGTCCGACCAGCCGTCAACATAACCGATAGTCACTGCCTTGCCTTCGGCGCTGGCCACAGTAGAACTGATCGCCAGAACCAAAGCCGCACCTGCGCCCAAGAGTCGTCGCATCTTCATCGTTACTTCCCCGAAAGTGCTGCGCCCGACGGATGCCGAGCAGCGTCAACGTATTGTTATGGTGCACAGCGCCCCCATCACGCCTCACCGCAAACTCGTTCGAACATCAGCGGAGTACTGATGCCTCGATAATCAACCTCGCGCCCAAGGCAACCTGCTCTGACTGCGACCTCAAGGCGTCGAGAAACGACATCAGAACGCCAGCAACCGCACCCTGCAAAAATACCTCTGGGATTCCCGCCCGAACTTTGCATGTCAAAATCATGCAGGTCACCAAGCACGGGACAAATGCAGGTAAGATGCGCGGCTTTGTTCCCAGACGGCCTGACCATGCCCGCCACCTCGCGTTTCCCTTTCTTCGCCTATCTATTTGCCTGCCTGCTTGGCCTGTTTGCCCTTGGTGGTTACTGGTACGGGCTCGGCCAACCGGTGGTGCTGCCGGACGTGGCCAGTGCCACGCACAAATTGCAGTGCGCCTCGTACACGCCGTTCGATAAAGACCAATCGCCGTTCGATCAACCGTTCAATCTGCGCCCCGAGCGCATGGACGCCGACCTCGCGCTGCTGGCAACCCGCTTCGAGTGCATTCGCACCTATTCGATGACCGGCCTGGAAGCGCTGCCGGATCTGGCGCGCAAGCATGGCCTGAAGCTGATGATCGGCGCTTGGGTGAACAGCAATCCGGTGGACACCGCCAAGGAAGTCGATCTGCTGATCGCCGAGGCCAACGCCAACCCGGACGTGGTCAGCGCCGTGATCGTCGGCAACGAAGCGCTGCTGCGCAAGGAAGTCACCGGCGCGCAGTTGGTGAAGCTTATTGACAAGGTCAAAAGCCAGGTCAAACAGCCCGTCACTTATGCCGATGTCTGGGAGTTCTGGCAAAAGCACCCGGAAATCGCTCCGGCGGTGGACTTCGTGACCATCCACTTGCTGCCGTACTGGGACGATTACCCTTCGAACATCGACGTCGCCCTGCAGCAAGTGGCCGCAATACGTCAGACGTTCGGCAAAATGTTCTCGCCCAAGGAAGTGATGATTGGTGAAACAGGCTGGCCGAGCGAAGGCCGCCAGCGCAAAACGGCCCTGCCGAGCAGGGTCAACGAAGCCAAGTTCATTCGTAGTTTTGTGGCTATGGCCGAGCAACAAGGCTGGCACTACAACCTGATCGAGGCCTTTGACCAGCCATGGAAACGCGCCAGTGAAGGTGCGGTCGGCGGTTACTGGGGGCTGTTCGATGCAAACCGTCAGGACAAGGGCGTACTGGCAGGTCCAGTCACCAACTTGCCGTTCTGGCCACAATGGCTCGCCGTCGGCGGCCTGATCTTCCTCGGTACGCTGATACTTGGCGGCCGTGTGCGCAGTACTCGCGCGGCGTTGATGTTGCCACTGCTCGGTGCGGTCGCTGCGTGCTCCATTGGCACCTGGGGTGAGCTGGCTCGCGTCACCAGCCGCTTTGCCGATGAGTGGATCTCGGCCGCGCTACTGACCGGCCTGAACTTTTTGGTACTGGCCCACGCGGCGTTGTTCCTCAGTGCCAGAACCGGTTGGCGTGAACGCGCCTTCAATGCGCTGGAACGTCGTGCCGGCTGGCTGCTCGCTGCTGCGGGGTTCGCTTGTGCAGTGATGATGCTGGCGCTGGTGTTCGAACCGCGCTATCGCAGCTTCCCAAGCGCCGCCCTGCTGCTGCCGGCGCTGGTCTATCTGATTCGCCCGGTCAGCGCACCGCGTCGGGAGATTGCACTGCTGGCCTTCATCATCGGCGCCAGCATTGCCCCGCAACTGTACAGCGAAGGCCTGTTAAATCAGCAAGCCTGGGGCTGGGCGCTGGTTTGTCTGCTGATGGTTGCCGCGCTGTGGCGCAGCTTGCGGGTTCGCAACACCTGATAAACAGCAAAAGATCGCAGCCTCCGGCAGCTCCTACGATGAACACCATCTACCGTAGGAGCTGCCGCAGGCTGCGATCTTTTATTACTGAACGCCGCGTGGCGCGCGGACCAACCGCAACCCCGCGATCACCACGGCAAATACCGCAATGCCGGTGTTGTACAACGCCAATGCCGGAAACCCGAACACCAGCGCCAACACCGCCAGCCACCAGCCCGCCCGGCCCGGCACTACAAAGCCGAGCACCGCCGCCGCCAATGCAGCCCAGCCCATCACCTTGAAGTGAATCATCAGGCCGAGGGTCGAACGCGCCTGGCATTCCCAACGGCTCGCCTCATCGACGCAGAGACCGACCCATTGGGCATCCTCCATCAGGATATAACGCAGGCCATAACTGGCGGCCAGCCACAGCGGCAAGGCGATAAGCAAAATAATGACGGGCAGACGGCGAGACATGAAGCACTCCGATAAACGAAAACGGCGCCCAGCTTAATCGCCCGCCAGCGGTAAGCAAGCAAGACCATCAGAAAACTGTTCAGCCAATAGCTGCAAAGTGTATCGTCACGCCACTATTGATCCGAATTCAGCCTCTTTGGTGCCGCTGCATGGCACTTTGGCGCAATGCCTGTGGTCATAGCCTGCGAACCTCATTAGGCTCTGTACGGAAACTGTCTGCGCGTCGACCAGGCTGCGTTAAAAACAGGCTCGGAATGCTCATTTAGGGGCCTAAACTCCGCTTCCTCGCCTGTTTTTGCCTTGCCTGATCGCCGCTCGACGAGTTTTCGTACAGACCCTAGGCACCTTCCTTTAAGGGATTTAGTCATGCTCCGTTCCCTGCGCTTCGCTGCCTTGTTTTGCGGCCTTGTTTTGAGTGCATCCGCACTGGCGGCAGACATCGACGCCGTCAGCTATGGCTACCCCTTGACCAACCCGTTCGAGGCGACCATCGCCACGACCCCGCCGGAGTTGCGTCCCGAGTTGCCGTCCAACGACGAGATCCACCAGTCGGATTACACCCTGACGTTGCGCCCGGAACGCGAGTTCGACCTGCCGGACAATTTCTGGGCAGTGAAAAAACTCACCTACCGCATGGCCACACAGGATCACCCCGCACCGCTGATATTCCTGATCTCAGGCACCGGCGCGCGCTACGACAGCAGCATTAACGAATACCTGAAAAAGCTCTACTACAAGGCCGGTTATCACGTTGTTCAACTGTCCTCGCCGACCAGTTTCGACTTCATGAGCGCCGCGTCGCGCTTCGCCACCCCAGGCGTGTCCAAGGAAGACGCCGAGGACATGTACCGCGTGATGCAAGCGGTTCGTGCGCAAAACCCGAAGCTGCCGATCACCGATTACTACCTCACCGGCTATAGCCTGGGTGGACTGGATGCGGCGTTTGTCAGCAAGCTGGATGAAACCCGACGCAGCTTCAACTTCAAGAAAGTCTTGCTGCTCAACCCTCCGGTCAACCTCTACACCTCCATCACCAACCTCGACAAACTGGTACAAACCGAGGTCAAGGGCATCAACAACAGCACCACCTTCTATGAGCTGGTGCTCAACAAGCTGACCCGTTACTTCCAGCAGAAAGGCTACATCGACCTCAACGACGCGCTGGTCTACGACTTCCAGCAATCGAAACATCACCTGACCAACGAACAGATGGCCATGCTGATCGGCACCTCGTTCCGCTTCTCGGCGGCCGACATTGCCTTCACCTCGGACCTGATCAACCGTCGCGGCCTGATCACCCCGCCCAAGTTCCCGATCACCGAAGGCACCAGCCTCACGCCATTCCTCAAGCGTGCGCTGCAATGTGATTTCGACTGTTACCTCACCGAGCAGGTGATCCCGATGTGGCGCGCCCGCACCGACGGCGGCAGCATCTTGCAGTTGATCGACCAGGTCAGCCTCTACGCACTCAAGGACTACCTGCACGACAGCCCGAAAATCGCCGTGATGCACAATGCCGACGATGTGATCCTCGGCCCGGGCGACCTCGGTTTCCTGCGTAAAACCTTCGGCGATCGCCTGACGGTTTACCCTCACGGCGGCCATTGCGGCAACCTCAACTACCGCGTCAACGCCGACGCCATGCTGGAGTTCTTCCGTGGCTAAACATTTCCTTTTTTTCGCTGCGTTACTCTGCGCAAGCGGCTATGCCAATGCCGATAACAGCAAGGCCAACTCCACGACTGTGGTTGATCAGGACGGTTTCACCGAGCCCATGACCAAACTCAAGTTCAACCCAGGGCTGGACCAGCGCGAGTTCGAACGCTCGACCCTGAGTGCACTGAGCGTTTATGACCCATTGGAATCGTGGAACCGTCGGGTCTACCACTTCAACTATCGCTTCGATCAGTGGGTGTTCCTGCCGGTGGTCGACGGTTATCGCTACATCACCCCAAGTTTCCTGCGCACCGGCGTCAGCAACTTCTTCAACAACCTGGGTGACGTGCCCAACCTGGTGAACAGCCTGCTGCAGTTCAAGGGCCAGCGCTCGATGAACACCACCGGGAGACTGTTGCTCAACACCACCCTCGGCATCGGCGGCCTGTGGGACCCGGCCACCGCCATGGGCCTGCCGCGCCAGGTCGAAGACTTCGGCCAGACGCTGGGCTTCTACGGGGTTCCAGGCGGCGCCTACCTCATGCTGCCGATCCTCGGCCCATCAAACCTGCGCGATACCGCCGGTCTTGCGGTCGACTATACGGCGGAGTCGGCGATCAACTTCCTCAACGTGTCGAAAGTCAGCGAAAACCATCCGGAAATCTGGGTCCTGCGCGGCATCGACAAGCGCTACCAGACCAACTTCCGCTACGGCCAGATGAACTCGCCGTTCGAGTACGAGAAAGTGCGCTACGTGTACACCGAAGCGCGCAAGTTGCAGATCGCCGAGTAAACCGATCGGCAACAAAAAAGGCCATTCGATGCAGATCGAATGGCCTTTTTTATTTAGAAGCAGATCAAAAGATCGCAGCCTGCGGCAGCTCCTACGCCGAGCGCATTTCTCTGTAGGAGCTGCCGCAGGCTGCGATCTTTTCAGCCTTTGACAGCCCGCCAAACCTTACTCACCACCATCACCCCCGCCAGCACCACCGCACCCGCAACGATCCCCGCTGCCGCGTTGAGCAAGCTCGGCACGATCCACGAGATGCCGGCCGCGCCTTGGCTCACGCCTTCGATCCAGTGATGCACCACCGGTACGCCATGGGTCAGGATCCCGCCGCCGACCAGGAACATCGCCGCCGTACCGATCACCGAGAGGCTTTTCATCATGTACGGCGCGGCGCGCAGGATGGCGCCGCCGACGCTTTTGGCCATTTGCCCGGGTTTCTGGGTCAGCCACAGGCCAAGGTCGTCGAGCTTGACGATGCCTGCTACCAGGCCATAAACGCCGACGGTCATGACGATAGCGATGCCTGAAACCACAATCACTTGCTGCATTAGCGTTGCACCGGCCACGGTGCCCAGGGTGATGGCAATGATTTCAGCCGAAAGGATGAAGTCGGTGCGCACCGCGCCTTTGATCTTGTCCTGCTCGTACGCCACCAGATCAGTCGCAGGGTCAGCTACGGCTTCGATCAATTGCGCGTGTTCCGCCTGATCTTCAGCCTTGCTGTGAAGGAATGTGTGCGCGAGCTTTTCGAAGCCTTCGAAACACAAATACGCGCCACCGACCATCAGCAGCGGCGTCACCAACCAGGGAATGAATGCACTGATGGCCAGCGCCGACGGCACCAGAATCAGTTTATTGCGAAACGAACCCTTGGCTACGGCCCAGACCACCGGGATTTCCCGCTCGGCGCGCACACCGGATACCTGCTGGGCATTGAGCGCCAAGTCGTCGCCGAGCACGCCGGCGGTCTTCTTCGCGGCCATCTTGGTCATCAGCGCGACATCGTCGAGTACGGCGGCGATATCGTCGATCAACACCAGCAAACTGCTTCCTGCCATGGATCAGGCTTCCCTACACAAAAAAAGTGCGCGGAGCATAACGCGCTCGGTGCGAGGGAAGCGAGACACCTCAGCGTGCGGCTTGAGGGCCGGATGGCTCTTGCCAGCCTCCGCCCAGGCTCTGGAACAACGCGACGCTGCCCTGACTGAGCAAGCCTTGGGTATCGCGCAGACTCTGCTCGGCTTGCAGCAAGACCAGTTGCTGAGTCAGCACAGTTTGCTGACTGACGGTGCCCGCGCGCTTTTGCGCCTCCTGACTGCCGAACAACTGCTGGTTGCGCTGGTAGATCTGCTCGAAGGCCTGGGCCTGGGTGTGCAGATGATTGATCGCCGAGAGGTTGTCTTCAACGTTTTGCAATGCGCCGAGCACCGTACCGCGATAGTTCGCGACATCCTGATCGTAACTGGCCCGGGCCTGCTGCACTGCAGCTTCCCGGGCACCGCCCTCGAAAATCGTTTCGGCCAGCGCCGGGCCGAGGGTCCAGACCCGGTTCGGCACGCTGAACAGACCGCCCAGCGCCGTACCGCGATAGCCGACCTGACCGGTCAGATTCAGCGTCGGGAAAAACGCCGCCTCGGCCACGCCGATCTTCGCATTCGCCGCCGCTGCCGCACGCTCGGCGGACACTACATCGGGACGGCGCTGCAACAGACTCGACGGCAGGCTCAGCGGCGGCATGGGCAGCACGAAGCGGTAGTTCGCCGTGGGCGGCAGATTGAATTGCGCAGGCGCCACACCCACCAGCACCGCCAGCGCATGCTCGAACTGCTCACGCGAGCGCTGTGCGGTTTGCAAGCCAGCGACCACGCTGGTCAACTGATCCTGGGCGACCAGCAATTGATCGTTGGACGCGGTGCCTTGCACGGTCTGAACCTGAATCATCGTCAGTAACTGCTGATTGATCGCCTGCTGCTGTTGCAACAGGCCGACGTCAATGTCCAGCTGACGCAAGCCCAAATAGTTACTGGCGACACTGGCGCTGATGGACAGGCGCACGCCCGCCAGCAACGCATCGGACGCCTGGGCCGATGCCTGACTCGACTCGATCCCACGCCGCACCAGGCCCCACAGATCCGGCTCCCAACTGGCGCTCAAGGTGGCGCTGACCGTTTGCACGACACCGCCAGAACTGCTGCCAGATGAGGTACTCGTGCCAGTGCTGCTACTGCTGCTACTGCCGCCTCCGCCAACACCCCGCGATCCGGACAACCCGACGCCCACCGTCGGCCACAACCCGGCCCGGCTCGACGCCACCTGAGCCTGCGCCAGACGATAGGCCGCTTCTGCGGCAATGATCGATTGGTTGGCCCTGGCTGAGCGCGCAATCAGATCATTGAGGATCGGGTCCTGGTATGAAAGCCACCACTGGCTGTCCAGCGCCCCCTGCGGATTGGCCTGCGCACGTTGCCATTGCGCACCTTCCTTGAAGCTCGTTGGCAATTCGATGGCCGGTTTGTGATAGTCCGGGCCGACCATGCAGCCGCCAAGCGTCAGACCAAAGACAATCACTGCCCACCGTAGCAGCTGCCGAAGGCTGCGTTCGATCGCGCAGCGGTCGCCAAAAGGCTGACGGCGACTTCGTCCCCGAACGCAGGCTTCGCCAGCTGCTACGAAGGATTTGTGTTCGCTGCTCATTCACGTCTCCTCGCGCCGGCGCCCCAGGCGCCTGGACGCCCGATCGAGCCAGAGATAGATCACCGGGGTGGTGTAAAGCGTCAGCATCTGACTGAACACCAGCCCGCCAATAATCGAAATGCCCAGCGGCCGACGCAGCTCCGAGCCATAGCCACTACCGAGCACCAGCGGCAACGCGCCGAGGATCGCGGCCAGCGTCGTCATCATGATCGGCCGGAAGCGGATCAGGCACGCCCGGCGAATCGCCTCCTTGGCATTGAGCCCCTGCTCCCGGCGCTCGCTGATCGCAAAGTCGATCATCATGATCGCGTTCTTCTTGACGAGGCCGATCAACAAAATCACCCCCACCAGCGCAATGATCGACAGCTCGGTGCCGGTCAACAACAAGGCAATCAGCGCTCCCACGCCGGCCGACGGCAAGGTCGACAGGATGGTCAACGGGTGCGTCAGGTTTTCGTAGAGGATGCCCAGCACGATATACACCGACAACAACGCTGCGCAGATCAGCAACGGCTCGCTGGCCACCGACGACTGAAACACCTGAGCCGTACCGGCGAATTGCCCGACCACGCTGGCTGGCATTCGCAGCTGTGCCACGGCGTTGTCCACCAATGCCGTGGCCTGGCCGATGGACACACCGGACGACAGGTTGAACGACGCCGTCACCGCCGGAAAAGTGCCTTGGTGACTAATGGAAATGGCTGTGCGATCCACCGAGTAATCGGCCAGCGCCGACAACGGCACCAACTGCGGGTTGGCGCTGGCACTCAGATTCGGCACGACGCTGCTGCCCCTGCTCACCGCGACCGTGCCGACCGGCACATAGATCGAGGTGAGCGTTGCCGGGTCGGTCCAGTACCGCGGCGCCACTTCCATCACTATGTGGTATTGATTGGCGGCGCGGTAAATGGTCGAGACCTGGCGCTGACCAAAGGCGTCGTACAGGGTCTGGTCGATGGCCGAAACGCTGACCCCGAGCCGTGCCGCCGCATCGCGGTTGATCTTCACGTTGGCCAGCAGGCTGTTGTCCTGCTGATCGGTGTTGAGGTCGGTCAGTTGCGGCAACGCATGCAACCCCGCCAGCACCTTGGGCACCCATTCATCCAGCGCGCTCTGGTCATCGGCGGTCATCGTGTACTGGTACTGCGCGCCACTCTGGCGACCACCGACGGTGATGTCCTGGGACGACTGCAAATACAGGCGCGTGCCCGGCATCTCGCCGAGGGTATGACGGATTTGCGCGATCACCTGATCGGCGCTGTCTCGGCGCTCGGCCAGCGGCTTGAGGGCAATGAACAACTGTGCAGTGTTGATCGCCCCGCCACCGCCCCCACCACCGCCGACAAAACCGCCAACTGTCAGCACGTTCGGGTTGCCCAGTACCTTCTGGTTGATCTCCTTGAAACTGCGTTGCATCGCCGCGTAGGAAACGCTTTGTGGCGCCACGATGCTGCCGGACAAACGCCCGGTGTCTTCCTGTGGAAAGAAGCCCTTGGGCACCAGCACATACAACACACCGGCAAACACGATCACCAACAGCGTAAGCAAGCCCATTAGCATCGAGTGATCGATGACCCAGCCGAGGGTACGGTCGTAAAACCGGTGAAATCGCGAATCGGGTTGATCGCTGTCCTTCGCCGCTTGCTCCTGAGTACGCAGCAATACGCTGGACAGCATCGGCGTAACCGTCAGCGAGATCAGCATGGAAATCATGATCGCCACCGACAACGTGATTGAAAACTCACGAAACAGCCGCCCGACAATCCCGCCCATCAGCAGTAATGGAATGAACACCGCCACCAGCGACACGCTGATGGTCAGTACGGTGAAACCAACCTCCTGCGCGCCCACCAGGGCTGCGTGCAGACGACTCTCGCCTTTTTCCAGGTGACGCATGATGTTCTCGACCACCACGATCGCATCGTCCACCACGAACCCGGTGGAAATAGTCAGCGCCATCAGCGACAGGTTGTTCAGGCTGTACCTAAGGAAATACATCGCCCCAAAGGTGCCCAGCAACGACAACGGCACGGCAATGGCCGGCACCAGGGTGCTGCGCCAATCGCGAAAGAATCCGAACGTCACCAGCGTCACCAGCACAATTGAGACGATCAGCGACAACTCGACATCGTGCAGCGACGCACGAATGGTGGTGGTGCGGTCCATCAGAATATTGAGTTTGATGCTCGCCGGAATCGAACTTTGCAGGAACGGCAGTTCGGCTGTCACCGCATCCACGGCACTGATGACGTTCGCCCCTGGCTGCTTGAACACCACCAGCAGCACCGCCGACTTGCCGTTGGACAGACCGAAATTGCGCAAGTCCTCGACGTCTTCGCGTACGTAACCAAGGTCGGAAATGCGCACCACATCGCCGTTGTGCTGCTTGACCACCAGCGGCGCGTAATCGTCCATCCTGTAGAGCATGTCGTTAGCCGCAATGCCCTGGGATTGTGTCCCTACGGCCACAGAGCCCTTGGGCAAGTTGGCATTCGAAGATGCGATCACCGCCCGCACCTGCTCCAGGCTGACGCCGTAGTGGCTGAGCCGATCCGGGTTCAGCTCGATACGCACCGCCGGCAAGGCGCCGCCACCGACCGTCACATCACCGACGCCGCTGGTTTGCAGCAAACGCTGTGCAAGCAGGGTTGAGGCGACGTCGTACATTTGCCCCGGCGTGGCGCTGTCCGAGGTCAGGCTGATGACCAGGATCGGCGAATCGGCGGGGTTCACCTTGCGGTAGGTCGGGTTGCCCGACAGGTCACTCGGCAGGTTGGTTCGCGCCGCGTTGATCGCCGCCTGCACGTCCCGCGCAGCGCCGTTGATGTCGCGGTTCAAATCGAATTGCAGGTTAATCCGGGTCGCGCCCAAGGTACTGGACGAGGTCATCTGGGTGACGCCGGCGATCTGTCCGAACTGGCGCTCCAGTGGCGTTGCCACCGAACTGGCGACGGTGCTCGGGTCAGCGCCGGGCAGCGATGCACGGACGCTGATGGTCGGAAAATCCACCTCTGGCAATGGCGCCACCGGCAGCAGCAAAAACGCCAGGATGCCGGCCAGCGCCAGCCCTGCCGCCAGCAGAGTGGTGGCAATCGGGCGCTGGATGAACGGCGCACTGAGGTTCATCGCCGTCAGCCTTCAACGGCCGGACGCCGCCCACTGAAGCGACGTTCCACCCGATGCATGGCGAGGAAAATCACCGGCGTGGAGAACAGCGTCAGCAATTGACTGAGCAGCAGCCCGCCGATGATCGTAATCCCCAGCGGATGCCGCAGCTCGGAGCCGATCCCGGTGCCCAGCGCCAACGGCACTGCACCGAACAGCGAGGCCATGCTGGTCATCAGAATCGGCCGAAAACGCAGTTCGGCCGCCTGCCGGATCGCCGCCAGCGGGCTCAAGCCGCCCTTGCGCTCCAGTTCCAGGGCGAAGTCGACCATCATGATGCCGTTCTTCATGACGATGCCGATCAGCAGCACGATGCCGATCAGGCCAATGATGTCGAACTGCGTGCCGGTGATCAGCAGCGCCAGTAACGCCCCCAGTGCCGCCGACAGCAGGGTCGAGAGAATCGTCACCGGGTGCACGAAGCTTTCGTAAAGAATCCCCAGCATCAGGTACACCACGACAATCGCCGCGAGCACCAGAAACACCTGATTGGATAATGACGCCTCAAAGGTCGCCGCCGCGCCTTCCAGCGATGCTTGCACGGTCTGCGGCAAGCCGAGTTGCGCCTCGATGTTCTTGAGTTGGTTCACCGCTGCGCCCAGGGTCTGGCCGGGCGCCAGGTTGAATGACACGTCGGCGTAGGGAAACTGCCCGAGTCGATTGATGGTGATCGGCGTACGCACCACCTGCATGCTGGCCATACTCGACAGCGGCGCCACCCCGCCACCCGGAATGTTCACGTAAAGACCGGTGAGCAGGTCGGCCAGATTGTGCGGCGGATGATCGGTGGCCAGAACCACGTGATATTGATTGAGCTGGGTGTAGAGGGTCGACACCTGACGCTGGCCAAAAGCGTCGTACAGCACCTCGTCGATGGCTTGCGGAGTAATGCCCAGGCGCGAGGCGGTGGCGCGGTCGAAGGTCAGCTGAATCTGATTGCCGAACTGCAACGCCTGGCTTTGCACGTCGGTGAACATCGGGTCGTGCTTGAGCGCGGTCAGCAGCTTGCCGGTCCACAGCGCCAGCACCTCCGGATCGATGGCTTGCAGGCCGAGTCGATAGCTGGTGGTCGACACCGTGGCATCCAGTGTCAGGTCCTGCACTGCGTGCAAGTACAGCCGAATGCCGGCGTCATCGCTGTTCGCATCAGCAAGCCTGCGGATCACCGCCGCACTGCTGTCGCGCACGCCGCGAGGCTTGAGGTTGATCAGCAGGTTGCCCTGGTTGATCGTCGGGTTGGTCTGGTCGATGCCGACAAAGGACGACAGGCTCTCGACCGCCGGATCACGCAGAATCCTCGCTGCCAGTCGCTGCTGCTCGACCTGCATCTGCTGGAACGAAATGGTCGGCGAAGCCTGGGAGATGCCCTGAATCAGCCCGGTGTCCTGTTCGGGAAAAAAGCCCTTGGGCATGACCACGATCATCAACAGGGTCAGCATCGCGGTGCATACCACCGAGATCAATGTCAGCAACTGGTGCTCCAGCACCCAATCCAGACCGTGCAGGTAGTGACCATTGATCCGGTCGAAAAAGTCGACCCGCCGCTCCTGCTGCCGGGGCTTGAGCATCCGCGCGCACATCATCGGTGTCAGGGTCAGCGAGATCAGCGTAGAAATAATGATCGTCACCGCCACGGTCATGGCGAACTCGCGAAACAACCGCCCCACCACATCCCCCATGAACAGCAGCGGGATCATCACTGCAATCAGCGCCACCGACAGCGAAATGATGGTGAAGCCGATTTGCGCCGAGCCCTTGAGTGCGGCCTGAAATGGCGGCTCTCCGGCCTCGATGAAGCGCGTGATGTTTTCGATCATCACGATGGCGTCATCGACCACAAAACCGATGGCGATCGTCAGCGCCATCAGCGTCAGGTTGTTCAGAGAGAATCCCAACGCGTAGGCCACCGCCAGCGTACCAACCAGGGTCAGCGGCACCGTCACCGCCGGAATCACCGTCGCCGGAATCTCACGCAGGAACAGAAATATCACCAGCACCACCAGCACCACCGCGACCGACAGTTCGTACTGCACGTCGGTGACCGAGGCGCGGATAGTCTGGGTACGGTCGGTGAGCACCGCGACCTTCAAGGTGCCGGGCAGGCTGGCGCGCAACTTGGGCAGCAGTTGCTGAACCCGGTCGACCACATCAATCACGTTGGCCCCGGGCTGGCGCTGGATGTTCAGCAGAATCGAAGGTGTGCTGTTGGTCCAGGCCGCCTGACGCGGATTCTCCGGTCCCTGAATGGAACTGGCGATTTGCGCCAGACGAATCGGCGCGCCGTTTTTATAGGCAATCACCAGATCGTGATATTCATCCGCCGATTGCAGCTGATCGTTGCCGCCAATCGAGTACGCCTGGAACTTGCCATCGATATTGCCTTTGGCCTGATTGACGTTGGCATTTCCCAGTGCCGTGCGCAGCTCTTCCAATGACAGACCCAGGTTGTTCAGCGCCGAGGTGTTGGCCTGAACCCGCACCGCCGGGCGTTGACCGCCGCTGATGGTCACCAGACCGACACCGGTAATTTGCGAGATTTTCTGCGCCAGTCGAGTATCGGCAAGGTCTTCGATTTTGGTCAGGGGCAACACGTCGGAGGTCAGCGACAGGGTCAGCACCGGGGCGTCCGCCGGGTTGACCTTGCTGTACACCGGCGGGTACGGCAGGTTGGTCGGCAGAAACGTCCCGGCCGCGTTGATCGCCGCTTGCACCTCTTGTTCAGCGATATCCAGCGACAGGGCCAGATCAAATTGCAGGGTAATCACCGAGGCGCCGTCGGAGCTGGTGGAGTTCATCGATTTGAGCCCCGGCATCTCGCCGAGCTGACGCTCCAGTGGCGCGGTGATCGACGAACTGACCACCTGCGGACTGGCGCCGGTGTATTGGGTAAATACCTGAATGGTCGGGTAATCGACCTCGGGCAGCGCCGACACCGACAGCAAGTGATAACCCAGCATCCCCAGCAGCAACACTGCCACCATTAACAGCGTGGTGGCGACCGGCCGCTCGATAAAGGGCCGCGAGACGTTCATGGCTGGCGGCTGTTCATTGGGCAACGACCTTCACCGGCGAGCCATCATCGAGTTTGTCGGCGCCCTCGGTGATCACCTGCTCGCCGGGCTTGAGGCCGTTATCGAGAATGGCCGTGACATCGCCCATCGAAGGACCGGCCTTGATGTTGCGCAGGCTGGCCTTGTCGCCATTGACCACGAACACGAAGTCGCCTTTGCTGCCATGCTGAATGGCCGTGGTCGGCGTCACCGGCACCTGGCTGAGGGTGTCGGCCTTGAGCCGGGCGTTGACGAACTGGTTGGGAAACAACGCATTGCCGGAATCGTCGAACTGCGCCTTGACCTTGATCGTGCCAGTGCTGGTATCAACCTGGTTATCCAGCGCCAGCAGGTTGCCGGTACCCAGCAAGCTGTGCTTGTTGCGGTCGTAGGCCAGCACCGTCACCGGCCCTTTGGCCATCGCCTGATGAATCGCCCCCAAATCATCCTCGGGCACCGCGAACACCACCGTCGCCGGGTGCATCTGGGTAATCACCGCAATGCCCGTGGCATTGGCAGTGGTCACGTAGTTGCCCGGATCGACCTGGCGCAAGCCCACCACGCCATCGACCGGTGAGGTGACGGTGCAGTAACTCAACTGGACTTCGAGGTTCTGCACACTGCCTTGATCGGCAGCAACCGTGCCTTGCTGTTGCTGCACCAGGGACGCCTGGGTGTCGAGGGTTTGCTGGCTGGTGGAACCGACCTTGATCAGTTCGCGAAAACGCGCCAGATCACGCTGGGAGTTGCTCAACAGCGCTTGATCATGGGCCAGCGTGCCTCTGGCCTCTGCCAGTTGCGCTTTCAGCTCTCGGTCGTCGATCCGCGCAATGACCTGGCCCTTGCGCACCTGTTGGCCCTCCGTGAACTCGACCGAGGCGAGAATGCCGTTGACCTGCGTCACTATGGTCACACTGCGGGTGGGTGTGACCGTCCCCAGGGCGTCGATGTACACCGGCATATCCTGCAAGGTCACCGCCGCAACCGCCACCGGCTCGGCAAGCAGCGCAGGCTTGCCTTTGTGTTGTCCACTCTCGCGGTAAAACCACAGGGCGGCGGCCAACAACACCAGCAGCACAGCCCCGATCACCAGAGCGAATTTGCCTCGCCTGCTCTTCACCACGATTTCTCACTCAAACGGGCTGAACACCAAACGCAGCGATGCGAAGTGAATGCCGGGCCGTTTACACAAGAAATGGCCAAAAGGCCTGATCGCTCACTTGAACTTTAGCAGTGCGTCTGCCATTCACTTGCCAATCCATGCGTTTGTTCAGCCCGGCGACAGGCTCAAACGATGAGGGGCAGCCGGCGGCATTCTTGAGCGCCGCGCGAGGCCGGTGCTACCATGCGCAACCGCCAGCACAGGCAAGGAATCACCTGGTTTATGAGCACTATCCGCGAACGCAATAAAGAACTGATCCTGCGTGCCGCCAGTGAAGAGTTTGCCGACAAAGGCTTCGCCGCGACCAAAACCAGTGACATCGCGGCCAAGGCGGGGTTGCCCAAGCCCAACGTCTACTACTACTTCAAATCCAAGGAAAACCTCTACCGCGAGGTCCTTGAAAGCATCATCGAGCCTATTCTCCAGGCCTCGACACCGTTCAACGCTGATGGCGTGCCCAGCGAAGTACTCAGCGGCTACATTCGCTCGAAGATTCGCATCTCCCGCGACCTGCCGTTTGCGTCCAAGGTGTTTGCCAGCGAGATCATGCACGGCGCTCCGCACCTGAGCGCCGACCTGGTCGAACAGCTCAACAGTCAGGCCAAGCACAACATCGACTGCATCCAGACCTGGATCGATCGCGGCCAGATTGCCCCGATCGACCCCAACCACCTGATGTTCAGCATTTGGGCCGCGACCCAGACCTACGCCGACTTTGACTGGCAGATCTCCGCCGTCACCGGCAAGGCCAAGCTGGATGAAAGCGATTATGAAGCGGCAGCGCAGACCATCATTCGCCTGGTGCTCAAGGGCTGTGAGCCGGACTGATAGACCGAGTCGCCCCCTTCGCGAGCAAGCCCGCTCCCACAAGGTTCTTCTGTGTGCACACATTCTGTGAGCGACCGAGATCCAATGTGGGAGCGAGCTTGCTCGCGATGAGGGCAACTCGGTTTTTCGGTCAAACCCAAATAGCATCCCACAGCGGATAATCACCAAGGCGCTCCACCAATCCTGCCCGCAACGGGTTTGCCACGACGTACCGTGCAAGTTCTACCAAATCCACCTCCCGCCGCAGCGCCCGATCGTGATAGCCCTGCTGCCAAAGACTGCCCTTGCGACCAGTCGCCCTATTCACCGCTCGCGTACTCAATGACTTGGTTTTTTGCATCAGTTCACTCAACGATCCGAACTGCAACTCGATCAACCAGTGAAAGTGATCGGGCATGACGACCCAGGCCAATGAGTTCGCCCAGCGCTGATCCTGTGCGCTTCGAAATTGATCAACGATCAATCTGCCCAAGGCGAAATCTTCAAAAACCGGCTCTCGGTCGAGTGTGTTGGTGGTCAGCAGGTAAATTCGGTTCTGTTCGGCATAGCGGCCGATGCGCAAGCGATGTGAAGCGGGTAAATCCGGCATTCCCTGCGCCCTTTCATGATCAAGTCATGAAGAAGGCTAGACCTGTGAATGCTTGAGGATGGGGCAGACTTTTAGCTGGATGTGTCTGGTAGATGGCTATCGCGAGCAAGCTCGCTCCCACGGTGGATCTACAGTGAACACAAAATATGTGAACACCCGTGATTACTGTGGGAGCGGGCTTGCTCGCGAAAGCGGTGGATCAGTCAATGCAAATCAGGCTGTCACACCCGCATCCGCCCGCAATCCCTGCTCCTCAATGGCGCTGATTGCGCATTGTTCATCAATGTCCGAGGTGTCGCCGCTGATGCCAATCGCCCCCAGCACAACCCCATCCTGATCACGAATCAGCACGCCGCCCGGAGCGGGCACCACGCTGCCCTGCCCCAGGCTGTTCAACGCGGCGATAAACGCCGGGCGCTGTTGCGCGTCCAGAGCCAATAGCCGCGAGCCCTTGCCCATTGCGATCGCGCCCCAGGCTTTGCCGATGGCGATCTGTGGACGAAGCAGGCTGGCGCCGTCTTCGCGCTGCAAGCTCAACAAATGCCCGCCCGCATCGAGTACTGCAATGGTCAGCGGTGCCGCGGCGATCTTGCGCCCGAAGGCGATGGCCTGACCGGTCAGGCTGACTGCGACTTTCAAGGTTAAAGCGCTCATGGGTGCCGTCCTTATCTTGTTATGGGAAAGCCTTGGGGTTTCTGTTTGTTGAGAAGCCCGATGCAACAAATAGAACACAATGAGTTGTTTTTTTGTATACAATAATTATCGAAAAGCAGCTCATGCGACGAAACGCCACAGTGTTTATGGCCCTCCGACGAATGAAACAGCCGCTTGAGAAAATGGATTGACCTGCGCCGTCCGCCGTGAATACACTCTGCGCAAAGCCACTTGTATACAATTACAAAACGTAAAGAGGCACAAAACCATGAGCAAAATGAGAGCAATCGAAGCCGCCGTTCTGGTGATGCGCCGTGAAGGGGTTGATACCGCTTTTGGCATCCCGGGTGCAGCAATCAACCCGCTGTACTCCGCCCTGCAAAAGGTCGGCGGCATCGATCACGTCCTCGCTCGCCACGTTGAAGGCGCCTCGCACATGGCCGAGGGTTACACCCGCACCAAGGCTGGCAACATCGGCGTGTGCATCGGCACCTCCGGCCCTGCCGGCACCGACATGGTCACCGGGCTCTACAGCGCCTCGGCCGACTCGATCCCGATTCTTTGCATCACCGGGCAAGCACCCCGCGCCCGTATGCACAAGGAAGACTTCCAGGCTGTCGACATCACCAGCATCGTCAAGCCAGTGACCAAGTGGGCAACCACCGTTATGGAGCCGGGCCAGGTGCCTTACGCGTTCCAGAAAGCCTTCTATGAAATGCGCTCCGGCCGCCCAGGCCCGGTGCTGATCGACCTGCCGTTCGACGTGCAGATGGCTGAAATCGAATTCGACATCGACGCTTACGAGCCACTGCCACTGGCCAAACCCGCGGCAACCCGCAAGCAAGTCGAGAAAGCCCTGGCCATGCTCGATCAGGCTGAGCGTCCATTGCTGGTGGCCGGCGGCGGCATCATCAACGCCGATGCCAGCGACCTGCTGGTGGAATTCGCCGAGCTGACCGGCATTCCGGTTATTCCGACCCTGATGGGCTGGGGCACGATCCCGGACGATCACCCGCTGATGGTCGGCATGGTCGGTTTGCAGACTTCGCACCGCTACGGCAACGCGACGATGCTCAAATCCGACGTGGTGTTGGGCGTCGGTAACCGTTGGGCCAACCGTCACACCGGTTCTATTGACGTTTACACCGAAGGCCGCAAATTCATTCACGTCGACATCGAACCGACCCAGATCGGCCGTGTGTTCACGCCGGATCAGGGCATCGTTTCCGACGCTGGCCTGGCACTGAAAATGTTCATCGAAGTCGCCCGCGAGTGGAAAGCCGCCGGCAAACTGAAAGACCGCAGCGCCTGGCTCAAAGACTGCCAGCAGCGTAAGGCCAGCCTGCACCGCAAGACTCACTTCGACAACGTGCCGGTCAAGCCGCAACGCGTGTATGAAGAGATGAACCAGGTGTTCGGCAAAGACACCTGCTACGTCAGCACCATCGGTCTGTCGCAGATTGCCGGCGCGCAGTTCCTGCACGTCTACAAACCGCGTCACTGGATCAACTGCGGTCAGGCAGGCCCCTTGGGCTGGACCATTCCGGCAGCGCTGGGCGTGGTCAAGGCCGACCCGAGCCGCAAGGTCGTGGCACTCTCGGGCGACTACGACTTCCAGTTCATGATCGAAGAACTGGCGGTGGGCGCGCAGTTCAAACTGCCGTACATCCACGTTGTGGTGAACAACTCGTACCTGGGTCTGATCCGTCAGGCGCAGCGCGGTTTCGACATGGACTACTGCGTGCAGCTGTCCTTCGACAACCTCAACGCACCGGAGCTCAACGGTTACGGGGTTGACCACGTCGCGGTTGCCGAAGGTCTGGGTTGCAAGGCGTTGCGCGTGTTCGAACCGGCTGATATCGCCCCTGCCCTGCGCAAGGCGCAAGAGCTGATCGAGGAGTTCAAGGTTCCGGTGATCGTCGAGATTATCCTGGAGCGCGTGACCAACATTTCCATGGGCACCGAGATCAACGCCGTCAACGAATTCGAAGACCTGGCGCTGGTCGGCGCCGACGCACCCACGGCGATTTCGTTGCTGGATTAAGAATGACTTGTCACCTGTAGCAGCTGCCGAGGCACGAGGCTGCGTTGCGTGTCCGCAGGACCGCCGTCGGGGGCCGCTTCGCAGCCCAACGCAGCCTCGTACCTCGACAGCTGCTACAGGCACATATTTTTTACGGGAGACCACCATGCCGCGTTTCGCAGCCAACCTGTCCATGCTGTTTACCGAGCAGGATTTTCTTGCCCGCTTCGAAGCTGCCGCCAAAGCCGGCTTCAGTGGTGTCGAATACCTGTTCCCGTACGACTTCAGCTCCGCCGAAATCAAGGCACAACTGGATGCGCACGGCCTGACCCAAGTGCTGTTCAACCTGCCGGCCGGTGACTGGGCCAAGGGTGAACGCGGGATCGCCTGCCATCCGGATCGCGTGGAAGAGTTCCGCGCCGGCGTCGATCTGGCGATCGCTTATGCGCAAGTTCTGGGCAACACCCAAATCAACTGCCTGGCCGGTATCCGTCCACAAGGCGTCGACGATGCCACCGTGGAAAAGACCTTTGTCACCAACCTCAAATATGCCGCCGACAAGCTGCAAGCGGTGGGCATCAAACTGGTGATGGAAGCCATCAACACCCTCGACATCCCGGGCTTCTACCTGAACAACACCGCTCAGGCGCTGTCGATTCGCGAACAAGTAGGCAGCGCCAACCTGTTCCTGCAATACGACATCTACCACATGCAAATCATGGAGGGCGACCTGGCCCGCACCATGGCCACGCACCTGGGCGAGATCAACCACATACAACTGGCCGACAACCCGGGCCGTAACGAACCGGGCACCGGGGAAATCAACTACCGCTTCCTGTTCCAACACCTGGACCGCATCGGTTACCAGGGTTGGGTCGGCTGTGAATACAAGCCGCTGACCACCACTGAAGCAGGTCTCGGCTGGTTGAAGACCCATAACGCAATCTGATTGAAGACCGCGTCATCGTTCATCGCGGGCAAGCCTTGCTCCTACAAGCGGCCAGGCTTACCTGTAGGAGCAAGGCTTGCCCGCGAGGCGGCCTCGTTGGCACCCCACGAATTTTGCGAACAGAGCAATAAAAACAAGAGGATTTTCTCATGGCTAAAATCGGATTTATCGGCACCGGCATCATGGGCCACCCAATGGCGTTGAACCTGCAGAAAGCCGGTCACAGCCTGTTCCTGTCGGCTCACCACGACCCTGCCCCGGCTGACCTGGTCGCCGCTGGCGCGGTCGCTCTGGCGAGCCCGAAAGAAGTCGCCCAGGAAGCCGAATTCATCATCGTCATGGTGCCGGATACCCCGCAGGTCGACGACGTGCTGTTCCGCGCCGACGGCGTCGCCGCCGGTGTTGGCAAAGGCAAAGTGGTCATCGACATGAGCTCGATCTCGCCGACCGCGACCAAAGCCTTCGCAGCGAAGATCAACGAGAAAGGCGCGCAATACCTCGATGCACCGGTGTCCGGTGGTGAAGTCGGCGCTAAAGCCGCGACCCTGAGCATCATGGTCGGTGGCGACAGCGATGCTTTCGAACGCGCACTGCCACTGTTCCAGAGCATGGGCAAGAACATCACCCTGGTCGGCGGCAATGGCGACGGTCAAACCGCCAAAGTAGCGAACCAGATCATCGTTGCGCTGAACATCCAGGCTGTTGCCGAAGCCCTGCTGTTCGCCTCGAAAAACGGTGCCGATCCAGCCAAGGTGCGTGAAGCGCTGATGGGGGGTTTCGCCTCGTCGAAGATCCTCGAAGTACACGGCGAGCGCATGATCAAAGGCACCTTCGATCCAGGCTTCCGCATCAGCCTGCACCAGAAGGACCTCAACCTGGCGCTGGCCGGCGCTCGCGAGCTGGGCATCAACCTGCCCAACACCGCAGGCACCCAGCAAGTGTTCAGCACCTGCGCGGCCATCGGCGGCAGCAACTGGGACCACTCGGCGCTGATCAAGGGTCTGGAACACATGGCGAACTTCTCGATTCGCGATAAATAAACCCTGCTACAGAGGGTCGGCCTAACCCTCTGTAGGAGCAAGGCTTGCCCGCGATCGAATCGCCCCGGTGCAGCTGAAACACCGTGGTGTCTGGATCGCGGGCAAGCCTTGCTCCTACAGGGGTGATGCAAGTCTCAATATTCCCAATAACAAGAATTCCGGGAGCCCGCCATGTCGGTCGATCCGCAACAATTCCTGCGCGAGCTGTTTGCCACAGCCATCGACGCGGCCCATCCTCAGCACGTCCTCGAAGCCTACTTACCGAAAGATCGCAGCGGTCGAGTGATCGTCATCGGTGCCGGCAAAGCCGCCGCGGCCATGGCCCAGGTGGTCGAGCGCTGCTGGCAGGGTGAAGTGTCTGGCCTGGTGGTCACCCGCTATGGTCACGGCGCCCCATGCGAAAAAATCGAAGTGGTCGAAGCGGCCCACCCGGTGCCTGATGCAGCCGGTCTGGCCGTGGCGAAACGGGTGCTGGAACTGGTCAGCAATCTGACCGAAAACGATCGCGTGATCTTCCTGCTATCGGGCGGCGGCTCAGCCTTGCTTGCCTTGCCAGCAGCCGGCATCACCCTGGCCGACAAACAGGCGATCAACAAAGCCTTGCTCAAATCCGGCGCGACCATTGGCGAGATGAACTGCGTGCGCAAGCACCTCTCGGCGATCAAGGGCGGCCGTCTGGGCAAGGCCTGCTGGCCTGCGACGGTTTACACCTATGCCATTTCCGATGTCCCGGGCGACCTCGCCACCGTGATCGCTTCCGGCCCGACCGTGGCCGATCCGAGCACCTCGGCTGAAGCCCTGGCCATCCTCAAACGCTACGCCATCGAGGTTCCGGCTTCGGTGCGCAGTTGGTTGCAAAGCCCTGAATCGGAAACCGTAAAACCCGGTGATCCGAGTCTGGCTCGCAGCCATTTCCAGCTGATTGCCCGCCCGCAGCAATCCCTTGAAGCGGCGGCGGTGAAAGCCCGTCAGGCCGGTTTCAGTCCGCTGATCCTGGGCGATCTGGAAGGCGAATCCCGCGAAGTGGCGAAAGTCCACGCCGGCATCGCGCGTCAGGTAGTGCTGCACGGTCAGCCACTGGCGGCGCCGTGCGTGATTCTCTCCGGTGGCGAAACCACCGTCACCGTGCGCGGCAATGGTCGTGGCGGACGCAACGCCGAGTTTCTGCTGAGCCTGACCGACAGCCTCAAAGGCCTGCCCGGTGTCTACGCGCTGGCCGGTGATACCGATGGCATCGACGGCTCCGAAGACAACGCCGGCGCGATCATGACCCCGGACAGCTACACCCGCGCCGCCGCCCTCGGTTTGAGCGCCAGCGATGAACTGGACAACAACAATGGCTATGGCTATTTCGCGGCGCTCGACGGGCTGATCGTCACCGAGCCGACGCGCACCAACGTCAACGACTTCCGCGCCATCCTGATCCTCGAGAACCCAAAAAATGACGCCTGATAAAAAGGTCAAAATCCTCGCCACCCTCGGCCCCGCCACCGACGGCATTGATGACATCCGCGAGCTGGTCGAAGCCGGGGTGAACATCTTTCGCCTGAACTTCAGCCACGGCGATCACGCCGACCACGCCCAGCGCTATCAGTGGATCCGCGAAGTCGAGCGCCAACTGAATTACCCGCTCGGCATTCTGATGGACCTGCAAGGCCCGAAGCTGCGGGTCGGCAAGTTTGCCGAGGGCAAGGTGCAACTGGTGCGCGGCCAGGCTCTGCGTCTGGACCTCGACGCCACGCCCGGTGACGAGCGTCGGGTCAACCTGCCGCATCCGGAAATCATCGCCGCACTGGAACCCGGCATGGACCTGCTGCTGGACGACGGCAAACTGCGTCTGCGGGTGGTGACCAAATACGCCGATGCCATCGACACCACAGTGCTCAACGGCGGCGAGTTGTCAGACCGTAAAGGCGTCAACGTGCCGCAAGCGGTGCTCGACCTCAGCCCCTTGACCGCCAAGGATCGTCGTGACCTGAGCTTCGGTCTGGAGCTGGGTGTGGACTGGGTCGCGCTGTCGTTTGTGCAGCGTCCGGAAGACATTCGTGAAGCCCGCGCACTGATCGGCGACAAAGCCTTTTTGATGGCGAAAATCGAGAAACCGTCGGCCGTTGAACAACTGCGCGAAATCGCCGAACTGAGCGACGCGATCATGGTTGCCCGTGGCGATCTGGGCGTGGAAGTACCGGCCGAGAGCGTGCCGCAGATCCAGAAAAACATCATCAGTACTTGCCGCCAGCTCGGCAAACCGGTGGTGGTGGCGACCCAGATGCTGGAGTCGATGCGTTTCTCTCCGGCACCAACCCGTGCCGAGGTAACCGACGTCGCCAACGCTGTAGCAGAAGGTGCCGATGCGGTGATGCTGTCGGCAGAAACCGCCTCTGGCGACTACCCGCTCGAAGCCGTGCAGATGATGAGCAAGATCATCCGTCAGGTCGAAAGCGGCCCGGATTACCAGGCGCAACTGGATGTCAGCCGACCAAAAGCTGAAGCCACGACCTCGGACGCCATCAGCTGTGCGATCCGCCGGATCAGTAACATCCTGCCGGTGGCGGTGTTGGTGAACTACAGCGAATCCGGCAGTTCGAGTTTGCGTGCTGCGCGGGAGCGGCCAGCGGTGCCGATCCTCAACCTGACGCCGAACCTGCAAACTGCGCGGCGCTTGAGCGTGGCGTGGGGCGTGCATTCGGTAGTCAACGACCGTTTGCGGCAGGTCGACGAGGTGTGCTCCACCGCACTGGAAATCGCCCAGGCGCAAGGCATGGCCAAGCGCGGCGACACGTTGTTGATCACCGCGGGCGTGCCTTTCGGTCAACCAGGATCAACTAACTCGTTGCGCATCGAGACGTTGATCTAGCGCCTGTACTGGCCTCTTCGCGAGCAAGCTCGCTCCCACACTGGATCGGTGTTTAGCTGCCAGATTTGTGGTCGACACAAATCAAATGTGGGAGCGAGCTTGCTCGCGATGGGGGCGCCTCGGTTTACCAGATATAGACTCAAAATGCCCTCAAACCACTTCAACACCCACTGCCCCGACTGGGCCACTGCCCTGCTCAACGGCTTCAGCCAGATCTTCCTCCAGCGCAATCCGCTGTGCGGTCTGCTGTGCCTGTTGGCCATACTGTTTACTGCTCCGACGTTGCTCGGCGGCGCCCTGTTGGGCGGCGTGGCCGGTTTGCTCACAGCGCAACGTCGCGGCTACGCCAAAGCTGATCGCCAAGCCGGGCTCTTCAGCTACAACGGTGTATTGCTCGGCCTGTTATTGAGTCTGCAATTTCGCTGGTCGGTCATGCTGCCGCCGCTGATCATCGCCTGCGGCGGACTGAGCGCAATCATCACCGAGCAATGGCTCAAGCGCGCTCGCGATCAGCATTTCCTGCCCGCCTATACCGCCCCTTTCGTGGGATTGGGCTGGATACTGCTGAGCTTTGCCGCACCGGCCCCCTCGTCCCCTGCGCCCCTGCCAGCACTCGATACCCTGAACCTGCTCGGCGCCGAGTTCAAAGGCCTGGGTCAAGTCATCTTCCTCGACCATCCCCTCGCGGGTGTGTTGATCGCCGCCGGGCTGTTGCTTGCCAACCGCCGCGCGGCCCTCTGGGCGCTGGTGGGCTCCGGCGCGGGTCTGCTTTGCGCCTTGTGCCTGAACGACACTTCCGGTGCCTTGCTCGGCCTGTATGGCTACAACCCGGCCCTCGCCGCCCTCGCCTTCAGCGAGCAACGCCGCCAACCCTGGTTGCCATTGCTGGGTATCGCGCTGGCGATCCTCCTCACACCGGCTTTCGCTGCCGTGGGGTTGGCGACCTTGACCGCGCCGTTCATCCTCGCCTGCTGGTTGCTGCGTTCGGGTATTCGCCTGCTGCGCCAAGCGGCCGCAGACAGTGCGCCTTGCCAAACCCCGGAGAATCAACCTAGGCTGCGCTGATTTATGGCCAAGGCGATTTGAATGGACAGCAACGACACGTGGCGTAATCGCCTGTACGTGATGATTTTCCAGACCGACACGGTGGCCGGGCGGCGCTTCGACAGCACACTGCTGCTGATCATTCTCGCCAGCCTGGTGGTGGTGATCCTCGACAGTATCGATGACGTTCATCAGAACTTCGCCAACACGCTGGCGTACATCGAGTGGGGCTTTACCCTGATCTTCCTGGTCGAGTACGTATTGCGCCTGTACTGCTCGCCCAGGCCGCTGCGTTACGCCTTCAGCTTCTATGGGCTTGTGGATTTGCTGGCGATTGTTCCAGGTATCCTTGCTCTGTATTACAGCGACGCGCAGTACCTGCTGATCATCCGAATCATCCGTATGCTGCGGATCTTTCGCGTGCTCAAACTGCTCCCCTACCTGAAGCAGGCCCATTACCTGCTCGACGCCCTGCGCGGCAGCAAACAGAAAATCATCGTATTCCTGCTCAGTGTCTGCACCCTGGTCACCGTGTTCGGCACGCTGATGTACGTGGTCGAAGGCCCGGAGCATGGGTTCACCAGCATTCCCAAAGGGATCTATTGGGCTATCGTCACCCTGACCACCGTCGGTTATGGCGACATCGTGCCCAGGACTGCGCTTGGGCAGGTCATCTCGGCGATGGTGATGATCACCGGTTACTCGATCATCGCCGTCCCCACCGGGATTTTTACCGCCGAACTGGCCAACGCCATGCGCGGCGAACAGCAGCAACATGACTGCCCGGTGTGCAGCAAGAACCACCACGAACACAGCGCGGCATTCTGCTCACGCTGCGGCAATGCACTGTTCAAGAAAATAGAATAAGCAAAGTACTTTTTAATCTTTAAAGGGATATGTAGCCCCGGCTATAGTCGACGGCAAATTGCCTTCATCTCGAACAAAAGGAATGTGCAGTGAAAAAGATCTTTGGCGCCTCACTTCTGGCCGCTGGCCTGGCCCTCGCGAGCGTGGCCCAGGCCGCACCGACCCTGCTCAACGTGTCCTACGACGTGATGCGCGATTTCTACAAGGACTACAACACTGCCTTCCAGAAACACTGGCAAGCCGAGCACAACGAAAACATCACCTTGCAGATGTCCTTCGGCGGCTCCAGCAAACAGGCCCGCTCAGTGATCGATGGCCTGCCGGCCGACGTCATCACCATGAACATGGCGACCGACATCAACGCCTTGGTCGACAACGGCAAACTGGTGCCGGACAACTGGGTCACTCGCCTGCCGGACCACAGTGCGCCGTTCACTTCCGCCACCGTGTTTATCGTTCGCAAAGGCAACCCGAAAGCCCTCAAAGACTGGCCGGACCTGCTCAAGGACGGCGTGCAGGTGATCGTGCCTAACCCGAAAACCTCGGGCAACGGCCGCTACACGTATTTGTCGGCCTGGGGTTACGTGCTGAAAAACGGCGGTGACGAAAACAAGGCCAAGGAGTTCGTCGGCAAGCTGTTCAAACAAGCCCCGGTACTCGACACCGGCGGCCGTGCCGCCACCACCACCTTCATGACCAACCAGATCGGCGATGTGCTGGTGACCTTCGAAAACGAAGCGGAAATGATCGCCCGCGAGTTCGGCCGCGACCAGTTCGAAGTGATCTACCCAAGCGTCTCAGCCGAAGCCGAGCCGCCGGTGAGCGTGGTCGACAAAGTCGTCGACAAGAAAGGCACCCGCGCTGCCGCCGAGGAATACCTGAAGTACCTGTGGTCCCCGGAAGGCCAGGAAATCGCCGCCGCCAACTACCTGCGCCCACGTGACCCTGCGGTACTTGCCAAGCACACCGACCGCTTCCCGAAAGTCGACTTCCTGCCAGTGGAGAAAACCTTCGGCGACTGGCGCACCGTGCAAAAGACTCACTTCAATGATGGCGGGATTTTCGATCAGATTTACAGCGGGCAGTGAGCGCTGGGCCATTCAGTTAAGAGAAATGCACAGCACTACGATCTAAACCAGAGACTTTCGGCGCGTGCAAGATCGCCAAGATCGCCAAGATCGCAGCCTGCGGCAGCTCCTACACCGAGCAGTCGAAGCCGTACGCAAATCCGTAGGAGCTGCCGCAGGCTGCGATCTTTTGGGGCAGCCAACGCTTGACTGACTGGCATTAACCTTCGCAGTCGCCTTTTTTATACTCGCCGATGACTCACATCGGCGGTGCCACGCCATCCTTGCCGGCCGAAATCGATTGCGCCGTCAGGGTGCCGTCGGCGCTTTGGGTGGCGAACAGCACGACCTTGACCCCAACCTTGAGCAGGCTGCGGTCAGCCGGTGTCAGGTTGACGATCGGCACGTCCTCCGGCACCAGGATGGTCTGCTGCCCTCCCTTGTAATTGACGGTCAGGATTCGGCCATTGCTGACCACCAGATCAGCGACGATGCCATTGGTCATGCTGCTGCCCTTGACCAGATCGAACGGGCGGTGGCCGTCGCCGGTGCCGGCCATTTCGGGTGGGAACACATGCACTTCCAGTGCCTTGAGCGTGCCGTCGGCTTGCGGTATTGCCGCTGAGCCAATGTAGCTGCCGGGCTTGATGTCTTCGATGTTGGCCGGGGTTACGGCGCGAACCTGGGTGTCCTTGGTCAACTGGATGACCACGTTCTCGCCGCTGTTGACGTGCACTTTCAAGACCTCTTCGGATACGCCGGTGATTTCACCGCGTACGCCGATACGCATGCCCGGTGCGTCCTCGGCCAGAGCAGAAGTCGCGATCAGCACGCTGCTCAGGGAAATCGCGCCAATGTTGCGTATCAGGCTGCCAAACATCGTTTTCATGGGACCGGCTTCCGCTGATGGAACGTTGAAAAATGACTGATACAAGAGGGCTCAACCGTCCATACAGATCATATGCGCGCTATGGAACAAGATGAAAGCATCGCGGACATCGAAGCGCCGCCCGCGAACAACCTTCAATGCCGCACCAACTTCTCCATCGCCGCATCCGCCAAAAACGAAGAGCGGCTTTTGACGTTGTGCTCACGCACATAACGGTCAATACGCTGGATAACGTAGCCAGGCAACGTCACGTTGACCTTCTCGGTTTTGCCGAGGTAAGGCGCGATGTCGAGTTCCAGCATGCCCCAGCCCATGTCGGCAAAGTCCGGGTTACTCCGGTGCACCGCTGCAGAAGTCGGCATCGGAATGTCCTCCCCGCCGGCTGCGATCTCCTGCAGCATGATGTGGGCAACTTCAACCGCTGCGTTGTAAGCGTCTTCAAACGTGTCGCCTGCGGTGACGGCGCCCGGAATATCGGGGATCTGAATACCGATGGCGGTGTTCTCGTCGCCCCACTCGATACAGATTGGGTATTGCATTACGGATCTCCTGCGAAACTGGCAACCGGGTAATGAAGCCCGGCGCGCCTCCTGATGCTTTTAACCGTCCCGATCGGCAAGTCTTTCTTGGGATGAGGTACGGGTATCGTGTACGGACTGTAAGGGTGGGTGAAGATGTGATGACTGCCGGTGACTCGATCGAGCCTCCAACCCGCCGCCTCAAGTTCCCTGATCAATAACCTGCTCTGCACCACGCGCCTCCTTGCACCGGCCTGAATAAAAATAACTCTAGAGTTATATTTACTCAAGCACAAAAAGCCGATGCATGACGTACGGTTGTTTTACAGGGTGTTGAATCGAGCGGTGATTTGCGTAGAAGAGTGAAACGGTTGGTTCATTGAACCCACCTGCAAAAACGGCGACCCTGAGGTCGCCGTTCACGTTACTGACTGTATTGCTTGCCCAATCCCGGCGGTACGCCATGGATGTCGGTCTCTTCCCACGGCCCATTCGGGCTGATGCTGCGGCTCCAGCCGTTGTTCCAACGGTAGTAGGTGCGCTGGCGGTAGAACGTGTCGGTCTGGTTATCGAGGACGTAGACGCCCAGCTTCGCATCCCAGTGGCTGTTGCCACCCGGTGGTGGGGCGAAGCTTGCGGAGGTGCGTGGCTGTGGTTTTGCGGGTTTGTTTGGGGTCACCGGCTGGCCAGGAGCGGTCGTCGGCCTCGATTTGCTGCCTGGATACGATGGCTGGATTGGCGGCAAGGGGCCTTCATGTGAAGGCGGCTGGACCGCGCATGCGCTTAACCCCAAAACAAGACTGAGCAGGGTGATACGAGCGATGGCGGTCATAGCGGTTTTCCTGATTATTTGTCTGGGCTGTCGATAGTCAATTGTTGCGGCGCGGTGGTGCTGCTGGCCAAAGGCTGGCTGCGACCGACCCACTCGCCGGCAGTCGGTTGGCCGGCACGGGAAACGCGCGCGACCAGTTGGACTTCAGGAAAGTTAGACAGTTTCAATTGCGGCATCATTGCGTCGGCATCACCCAGTTCAACGGTCACTGGCAGGTCGGCAACGGTCAGTCGTTTGGCCGCCAACGGCGCTGGAGGACCCGAGGTAGCGCGAGCAAAGATGAACACGCTGTCACCCGGCTGAACCTTGGCTTTCAAATCTGCCGCCAGATCGACCGTCACTCTCAGCAATGCAGAAGGTTTAGCCGCTGCGACAGGCGCCTTGGCAACGGTACCGCCGCTCGCTTGCAGTTTTTCGGTCGCCCGTGCAATGCCGCCTTGCAGCGCGCTGCGCGAGTTATCTTCTGGCGGCAGTTGTGCCAGCAAACGATTCCAGTAGTCGATGGCCTCCTGATAACGCTGGCCTTCGAAAGCTGCGATGCCCAACAGCCCAAGGCTGGTGACTTCTTTAGGATCGGCTTTAAGCGCTTCGTCGGTCAGCGCCTGGACCTTGTCCGACCATTTTTTGTTGTCGGCAAAGTACTGCGCCTGGGCCCACTGGCCGAGCAGTTCAGGCTGACGACCCGCCAGAGCCACGGTGCGCTCGAAGATCTTCGCCGCGTCCGCCGGACGGTCCTGAGCCATGTAAGTACGACCGAGGAAATACAGGCCTTCGGCGGAGTCCGGTTGAGCCGCAACAGCGCGTTCGAGACGACGGGTCATCTCTTCCATCGATTGCGGTGCCTGGGCGAATTCGCGGGTCAGTTCGACCTTGTCACTGGCGCCGAAATGCAAGTACAGCCCCAAGCCCAACACCGGGACCAGGATCGCTGCCAGCAGCGGCAGCGGCTTGCCCAGACGGGAAACCCGGCCCGTATCGGCACCTTCAGTGTCGGCCAGCAGCTCACGGGCTGCTTCGTCACGCCCGGCGTCCATTTGCGTCGAATCGAGTACGCCTTCGGCCTGCTGAGCCTGCAACTCAGCCACGCGCTCCTGGTAAAGCGCCACGTTCAGCGCGGTACGATCCTCTTCACGCTGGGCACGACGGCCGCGTAGAACCGGGATCAACAGAAAACTCAGGGCAACCAGTAGAAGCAGACCTGCAGCGAGCCAGAAATCAATCATTCTTGGTTTTTATCCAACAGTTGATCGAGGCGCTTGCGCTCCTCGGCAGAAAGCGTGTCCGGACCCGCCATACGCTCGGCGCGACGACGACGGACGATCAAGGCGATCACCAGCACGCCACCGAGTAACAACCCGGCAGGGCCGAACCACAGCAGCGCGGTCTTGCCGGTCAGAGCAGGCTTGTAGCGCACGAAGTCGCCATAGCGGTCGACCATGAAGTCGATGATCTGCTGGTTGTCCTTGCCCTCGCCGAGCATGCGGAAAATCTCTTTGCGCAGGTCAGCGGCAATCGGTGCGTTGGAATCGGCAATGTCCTGATTCTGGCACTTGGGGCAACGCAGCTCTTTGGTCAGTTCGTGAAAACGCTCACGCTCGGCGTCACTGGCGAACACGTAAGTGTCGATGGCCGCGTGAGCGACGCCGGCGATACTCAGGCCGAGTACGGCGGCAGCAATCCAGCGCTTCATGGCTTAGCCTCGTCGACCAATGCCTGATACTTGGCCGCCAGTTTTTCGCGCCAGACCACTTCGTCGATCACCCCGACGTATTTGTCGCGGATGATGCCTTTGCCGTCGATGAAAAAGGTTTCCGGAGCGCCATAAACGCCGAGGTTCAGGCCCAGGGAGCCCTCCTCGTCACGGATGTTCAGCAGGTACGGGTTGTGGAACTCCACCAGCCACTTCAAGGCATCGACGTTGACGTCCTTGTAGTTGACGCCATAGATCGCCACGCCCTGCTGGGCCAGTTTGTTCAGCACCGGGTGCTCGACCCGGCAGGAAATGCACCAGGTGCCCCAGACGTTGACCAGTGCCGGTTTGCCCAGCAAATCAGCGCGGGTCAATGTCTTGTCGCCCTGCACGGCCGCCAGGGAAAACTCCGGGAACGGTTTGCCGATCATCGCCGAGGGCAACTCGGCCGGATCCAGGTAGAGGCCCCGGTAAAGAAACACTGCCACCACCAAAAACAGCGCCAGTGGCAACACCATTAACCAACGTCTCATGCAGTGGCTCCCGTCATGCCCAGCGCTTCACGCACACGGCTTTTCACCTTGACCCGATAACGACGATCCAGCGCCGCCAGCAACCCACCGAAACCTGTCAGCAAACCGCCGAACCAGATCCAGCGCACGAACGGCTTGACGTGCACGCGCACGGCCCAGGCGCCATTCTCCAGCGGCTCGCCGAGGGCAACGTACAGGTCACGGGTGAAACCGGCGTCGATGCCGGCTTCGGTCATCATCGAGTTCTGTACGGTGTACAGACGTTTTTCCGGGTGCAGCACCGCGACTTCCTTGCCCGCTCGGATCACCCGGATGGTGCCCTTGTCAGAGGTGAAGTTCGGCCCTTCGAAGTGCTTGGCGCCTTCGAAGATGAAGTGATAACCGGCAAGGTCCATCGACTCGCCTGGTGCCAGACGCAGATCGCGCTCGGCGCTGTTCTGGCTCGAAAGCACCACGCCCAGGGCGCACACGGCGATCCCCAGGTGCGCAACCTGCATGCCCCAATAGCTGCGGGTCAGCGTTGGCAGGCCTTTGATCAGGCCTTTGTTGCGGGTCTTGTCGAGGATATCGCGCACACCGGCCAGCAATACCCACGCGGCAAGCATGAAGGTCGCCAGCACGGCCCAGTTGAAGTCGCCGTACGCGATCCCGGCCACGACCGCCAATGCGGCACTGCCGAGCAACACCGGGGTCAGCATGCTTACCAGCCATTTCACCGGGGTGTCTTTCCAGCGCACCAGCACACCAACTGCCATCACTGCCATCAGCAACGCCATCAACGGAATGAACAAGGCGTTGAAGTACGGCGGGCCGACCGAGAGCTTGGCGCCAGTCAGGGCGTCGAGCACCAGCGGATACAAGGTGCCGAGCAGAATCATCGACGCCGCGACCACCAGCACCAGGTTGTTGCCCAGCAGCAGGGTTTCACGCGACCACAGGTTGAAGCCGACGTGGCTCTTGACCACCGGCGCACGCAGGGCGAACAGCGTCAGCGAACCGCCGACCACGAACAACAGGAAGATCAGGATGAACACGCCGCGCTCGGGGTCCGAGGCAAACGCGTGCACCGAAGTCAGCACGCCGGAACGCACCAGGAACGTCCCCAGCAGGCTCAGCGAGAACGCGGCAATCGCCAGCAACACGGTCCAGCTTTTGAACACACCACGTTTTTCAGTAACGGCCAGCGAGTGAATCAGTGCCGTCCCCACCAGCCAAGGCATGAAGGAAGCGTTTTCCACCGGGTCCCAGAACCACCAGCCGCCCCAGCCGAGTTCGTAGTAGGCCCACCAGGAACCCAAGGTGATGCCGATACCGAGGAATGCCCAGGCGACGATGGTCCAAGGTCGCGACCAACGCGCCCACGCCGCATCCAGACGACCGCCGAGCAAGGCTGCGATAGCGAAGGCAAAGGCCACCGAGAAACCGACGTACCCCATGTAGAGCATTGGCGGGTGAACGATCAGGCCGATGTCTTGCAGCAACGGGTTGAGGTCATGACCATCCGTGGGAATCTGCGGCAGAATCCGTGCGAACGGGTTCGAGGTGAGAATCAGGAACAGCAGGAAGCCGGTGCTGATCATGCCCATCACCGCCAGCACGCGAGCCAGCATGACCTGCGGCAACTGCCGGGAGAAGATCGACACCGCGAAGGTCCAGCCACCGAGAATCAGCGCCCAGAGCAGCAACGAGCCTTCGTGGGCACCCCACACTGCACTGAACTTGTAGTACCACGGCAAGGCGCTGTTGGAGTTGTTGGCGACATAACCAACCGAAAAGTCATCGGTCATAAAGGCGTAGGTCAGGCAACCAAAGGCGAACACCAGAAACGTAAACTGGCCCCAGGCCGCGGGCTGCGCCAGGCCCATCCACATGCGGTCACCGCGCCAGGCACCGAGCAACGGCACGGTGGCCTGAACGATGGCAAAACACAGGGCGAGAATCATCGCCAGATGGCCCAACTCGGGGATAAACAGCCCTGAACCAAAGAGTGCGGAAGTCATCGGTCAACCCTCCTTCGCGGGTGTTGGAGCGGTTTGACCACTGTCTTTCAGCGCCTTGGTCACTTCGGGCGGCATGTACTTCTCGTCATGCTTGGCCAGCACTTCATCAGCCACCACCACGCCGTCCGCATTCAGTTTGCCCAGGGCAACGATGCCCTGCCCTTCGCGGAACAGGTCCGGAAGGATGCCGCGGTAGGTGATGGTCACGGACTTGTTGAAGTCGGTGACGATGAACTTCACGTCCAGCGAGTCGCCGGAACGTTGCAACGAGCCCTTCTCGACCATGCCACCAGCACGAATGCGCGTGTCTTGCGGGGCTTCGCCATTGGCGATCTGGGTCGGTGTGTAAAACAGATTGATGTTCTGCTGCAGGGCACTCAGGGCCAGGCCGACGGCAGCGCCGACACCGACCAGGATCGCGAAAATGATGACAAGACGTTTTTTACGCAGCGGATTCACTTGCTGTTCTCCCGGCGCAGACGACGCGCCTCTTGTTGCAGGTAACGCTTGCGGGCCAGGATCGGCGAAGCCACGTTGAGAGCCAGTACCGCCAGGCAGATGCCATAAGCCGACCAGACATAAAGACCGTGATGGCCCATGGCGAGGAAGTCGCCGAATGAAGCAAAACTCATTACGCGGCCTCCAGGCTGTTTTGCACTTCGGCTTTTACCCAGCTTGCACGGGCTTCGCGCTTGAGCACTTCAAGGCGCATGCGCAGCAACAGCACCGCGCCGAAGAAACAATAGAAACCCAACACTGTCAGCAGCAACGGCAGCCACATCTCGGCCGGCATTGCCGGTTTTTCGGTGAGGGTGAAGGTCGAACCCTGGTGCAGGGTGTTCCACCACTCCACCGAGTATTTGATGATCGGGATGTTGATCACGCCGACAATCGCCAGCACCGCGCAGGCTTTGGCCGCGCTGTCGCGATTGCTGATGGCGTTGCCCAGTGCAATAAGACCGAAATACAGAAACAGCAGAATCAGCATCGAGGTCAGGCGCGCATCCCAGACCCACCACGAGCCCCAGGTCGGTTTGCCCCAGATCGCCCCGGTGACCAGCGCCACGGCGGTCATCCAGGCACCGATCGGCGCCGCGCATTGCAGGGCGACGTCAGCCAGTTTCATCTTCCACACCAGCCCGACGATGCCGCAGACCGCCAGCATCACATAGCAGGACTGCGCCAGCATGGCGGCCGGCACATGGATGTAGATGATCCGAAAGCTGTTGCCTTGCTGGTAGTCCGGCGGTGCGAAGGCCAGGCCCCAGACCACGCCGATGCCGATCAGCAGCAACGCCGCGACGCTCAGCCAGGGCAGCAGCTTGCCGCTGATGCCGTAAAACCATTTGGGCGAGCCGAGCTTATGAAACCAGGTCCAGTTCATTACTGTTTCCATCACGGTTGCTCTTCGCCATCACGAAGAGTCAGGGTCTGCCTTTCTAAAAAAGAAAGCGGTTAAAATTTAACCAGACCTCATTATTATTCGCCGACGCTGATCTTCAGGCCAGCAGCTATTGCAAAGGGTGTCAGGGTTATCGCCAGGGCGGTCAGGCTACCAAGCCACAGCAGATAACCGGTTGCCGGCATGCCCTGCAAGGCTGCCTGCAAGGCGCCACTGCCGAGAATCAACACCGGGATGTACAGCGGCAGAATCAACAATGCCAGCAGCAAGCCGCCGCGCTTCAAACCGACCGTCAGCGCCGCGCCCACCGCACCGAGCAAGCTCAGTACCGGTGTACCGAGCAATAGCGACAAGAGCAAAACCGGCAGACAGGCGGCAGGCAAACCGAGCATCAACGCCAATAACGGGGCAAGCAACACCAGTGCCAAGCCGGAAAACGCCCAGTGTGCCAGCACCTTTGCCAAAACCAGAAGAGGCAGGGGGTGCGACGAAAGGACCCACTGTTCAAGGGATCCGTCCTCGAAATCACTGCGAAAAAGCCCGTCCAGCGAGAGCAAAACCGATAAAAGGGCGGCTACCCAGACCAGACCCGGTGACAAGGTTTGCAACAATTGTGTCTCAGGTCCGACCGCCAATGGGAACAATGCGACAACAATGGCGAAGAATACGAGGGGGTTGGCAAGCTCGGCCGGACGACGACACAGCAAACGCGCCTCACGGGCGACCAACAGTGCGAACACACTCATACGGCCCACTGCCCCAAATCGATGTCGCGGTAACCGGCCGGCATCCGGGTCAAGGTGTGGTGAGTGGTCAGAATCACCATGCCGCCTCGCTCGCAGTGTGCGGCCAGGTGTTCTTCCAGTTGCGCAACACCTTGTTTATCCAGCGCGGTAAACGGCTCGTCGAGAATCCACAGCGCCGGGCTGTCCAGATACAAGCGGGCCAGGGCCACGCGGCGTTGCTGGCCGGCAGACAGGGTGTGGCAAGGAACATCTTCAAAACCGCGCAGTCCTACCGCTGTCAGCGCCTGCCAGATCGCCTCATGGGTGGCGGGCTGATGCAACGCACACAGCCAGCTGAGGTTCTCTTCGGGGGTCAGCAGGTCCTTGATTCCGGCAGCATGGCCGATCCACAACAGGTTGTGGGCCAGCTCCGGGCGTTGCGTGCTCAAGGGCTGGCCGTTGAGCAACACCTGGCCACTGGTCGGCTGCATCAGACCGGCGAGCAGGCGCAGCAAGCTGGTCTTGCCGCTGCCGTTGGGGCCGCTGATCTGCAACATATCACCGCTGCCCAGACGCAATTCGAGGTTTTCGAAGAGCATCCGCCAGTCTCGCTCACAGGCGAGCGCTACGGCTTCTAGTAGAGGGATGGTCAAGAGATCGCGGGCCTTTACGGTTCAAGTCGGCAGTGGAGCGGCCGTTAAAGTGATGCAGCATAGATGCATTGACGGCCTGTTCTAGAGAGCTGCGTCAAACATTTGCGATGTTTTCCGCGCCCCGACAACAACGGGGCGGCATTATACATGTCATGTCCTACTCCAAAGAGGGCAATTTCGACAGGGTGTGACTTGATGGCCGGCGACATGAACATCCTTCCACTGCCCCCCACCACACCGGCCGCCTCGCGCCCGCTCGTGGTCAGTGGTGAGTTGCTCAAGCTGCAGACCCCGATGGACGGCTTGATCGCCCCCGGCCAGAGCGCCAGTGCGCAAGTGCTGTCGCTCAAACAGAACGACCAGACTTTCCAGCTGCTGCTCAAGGTCACCCTCGACAGCGGCCGTCAGGCCACTGTCCAAGCCACCAGCAACCAGCCGTTGCCTCAGGGCACCAACCTGACGGTCAGCCAGCCTTCAGCCGGCAGCCTGGCGATCACGGTGCAGCAGGCCATCGCTTCCAACGTCGCCACCCTCACCCGTCTCGACACCTCACAATTACCGGTCGGCACATTGCTGCAAGGTAAAGTCCTGACCACCCAACTGATGCCGCAAACACCGGGGCAACCGGCGGTCTATCGCTCGCTGGTGAGTTTGCTCAATACCGCGCTCAGTGGCAGCACCTTGAGTATCGACAGCCCACAGCCCTTACGCATCGGCAGTCTGCTCAGCGCCTTGGTCCAAGGCGCGCAAAGCCTGAGTTTCGTGCCACTGGCCGGTCGTCAGGAGCAACTGGCGGTGAGCCAGCAACTGCTGGCCCAGCAAAGTCGCCAAGGCTCTTTGAGCGGGTTGATCGATGCCCTGCAAAACCTGCCAGCCTCCGACACCACGTCCGACGACCTGCGCGCCGCCGTCGACAAACTACTCGCCGACCTTCCGGATGCTCAACAATTGAGTACGCCCAAGGGTCTGGCCCAGGCCCTGGCGAACAGTGGGTTGTTTCTGGAAACCAAACTTCTCACTGGCCAGAACCCGGCGCTGACGCCGGACATGAAGGGCAATTTGCTGCGACTGATCGCACAATTGGCCCCCGGCCTGCCGGCCAATACCAGTTTCAACGCAGTCATCGCCGCCAACACCCTGGCCCAGGCACTGCCAAGCTTTGTCCGCAGCGCCCTCGGCACTCTCGGCCAGGTCAGCGCCAAACCGCAACCGAGCAGCTTCCCCCTGCCCTCGCGGTTACTGCAAAGCCTGGAGGGTGAAGGAGACCTGGAGCACTTGCTGCGCCTGGCCGCAGCTGCTGTTTCACGCCTGCAAAGCCATCAACTGTCGAGCCTGGAACAGACCGGCATGACCGAGGATGGCAAGCTGCAAACCACCTGGCAGCTGGAAATTCCCATGCGTAACCTGCAAGACATCGTGCCGTTGCAGATCAAGTTTCAACGCGAGGACACACCGGAAAAGGAACAGCACGAGAAACTCGCCGAGCGCGATCCGAAACAGCGGCTTTGGCGGGTCGAACTGGCATTCGACATGGAACCACTCGGGCCCCTGCAGATCCAGGCACAGCTGGCTCAGGGGAAACTCTCCAGCCAGCTCTGGGCCGAACGGCCCTACACCGCCAGCCTGATCGAAAGCAACCTCGGTGGATTGCGCGCGCAGCTGCTGGCGTCGGGCCTGAACGTCGGCGATCTGGACTGCCACCTCGGCACACCACCCCAAGGCAGTAAAACCCGCCTCGAACAACGCTGGGTCGACGAAACCGCATGAAGAACCCCAATCCACCGCGCCAGGCGATCGCCCTCAAGTACGACGGTCAACATGCCCCGACGCTCACCGCCAAAGGCGATGACGAACTGGCCGAAGCCATTCTGAAAATCGCCCGCGACTATGAAGTGCCGATCTACGAGAACGCCGAGCTGGTGAAACTGCTGGCTAGAATGGAGTTGGGTGACAGCATCCCTGAAGAGCTGTACCGCACGATTGCCGAGATCATTGCGTTCGCCTGGAAACTCAAGGGCAAGTTTCCGGAAGGACATGATCCGAATGCGCCGAGGGTGGAGCGAGATATAACGCCTAGAGGGCAGGAATGAGGCAATGAGAGCATTAATAGGATAGACGTAGAACCTATCAACATGATGGGCATTGGGGCGCATCATGCTGAAGGGGCTTATCAGGCAAGTCATGAGTTCAGCGAAGGAGCGCTGCACTTTACTCGGCGACGACGATGGCGCTGATTTTTCCGCTACGATATGCCTCGAATATCTGATCGATGCTGGATTTGGCATCCACCTTCGCGGTGAAAATGCCGCCGCAGCCGCGGTTGGCAGCCGCGTAGCTCTCGTCGTCCATTAGCACCTCGTGTGTTTGCTTCAAATTCCAGAACGGAACGCCGGCAAACAGGTGGTGTGTCAGGTGGTAGTTATCGCCATGCATACCGATGATCGAGCGCTCGATCAGGGTGGGAAAACGATTACGCGTGAGCTGCACCTCATCATTGGAGAGGCCGAACATACCGAAGTGCTCGGAAATCTCGGAGAACCAGCCAATCACCTGAAAGACCGTGAAGTAAGGAATCAGCCAGAACAGCACATATGCCCATGGGCTGATGAAATAGCCGAAGACCAGCAACATCACCACGTGAACAGCCAGAAGCTTCACGCCCTGTAACGGATTGACCAGAATGTCCCCTGCACGGTTCTTCACCAGATAGAGGAAGTATCGATAGCTGTTGGCCAGCGTCAAGCTCTTGAGTAGATGACCGACCAAGAAATCGAAGCGGTCTTGCGCGTTGTACAAACCAGATTCGATGTAATAGCGATGGTCGGGATCTTTATGCTGGTCACCGAGATTGTGATGGTGCAGCTGCACATGAGATCGACGATAGGCTTCATAGTTCTGAAAGATGGGGTAGCCCAGCAGATACTCGCCGACGAATTTGTTGAGCGTTTTGCTTTGGGCCAGAGTCATGTGCGCCGCTTCGTGCAGAAGAGAGGCTAAGGCCCGTTGTCGAGAACCTATAAACAGGACTGCCAGTGGATACAGGTAGTTGTAGCGATTGGCTAGGAATACGCCTAGCGCAATAACGGCTAGATCCGCAAGCACGCCCAAAAGCCAATGCCAGTTATCTTTCTTGTACAGCGGACGCAGGCGCTGCCTTACTTCAGCAGAAGGATTAAACCTGTTCACATCACTCATCGAAACTCCCTATTCTTTGATTCTAGACGACCAGCACAAGGGGCAAGTAATTATGCAGCCCGAGATTACTCCCCTACGAACAACTACAGCAGCATCACCATCAACACTGACATTACTTACCCAAGATTTTTACATGAATGACTATTACAGACTGTCAAGTATCGACATAAAAACATCAACATCCTTAAAACTGTTCTTGGCATTGATTGATACTCGTACAAAGCGCTCACACCCCTGTCCCAGCATATAATACGGCGTATGCGAAGCATAACCTGACCAGCAGTTCACCCCTTGGGCTCGTAGATAGCTAACGAGCTCCGTTGCCGAACAGCAACTATGGGTAAACGCAATGATCCCCTCCTGGTGCACACCCGGTGCGATCAAACTGACGTGCGGAGCCTGTGCCAAGCTGTAATAGAGGCTTTGGTAGATCTCAAGCTCAACTCTATAAGCACCGGACAGGCGCTCTTTGATCGCCTGATTCAAACCAACCACTGCCGCATTGTTGCGCTCGGCATACTCAAAACGCCGGGCATCTTCAATCCCCAGATTGACCATTCCCAACACATCAACACTGGCCCTGATCAAATCAGTGAAACGCGGGTGAGCAACAGCCAGAAAACGCTCAGACAGGTAGGCAAACCCAGTGCCCCTGGGCCCGCAAAGGAATTTCCTGCCAGCTGCGGTCAACACATCGCAGCCAATAGCCTGCACATCCAGAGGGAGCATGCCCGCCGATTGACAGGCATCGACAAAGTACAAGCAGGGGTGATCGCGCAAAATATTACCCACTGCCTCAACATCATTAACAATGCCGCAGCAAGAGGGTACATGCACTACCGAGACCAGCTTCACTTCTGCGCTCATGTGTCGCGCCAGCCATTGCAGATCCAGATCGCCGTTGGCCAGCAGCGGCATGACCTCGACCACGATCCCATGCAGACGTTGCAACGCCGACAACGCAATGAGGTTGCCGGCGTACTCGTAAGGGGTGACCAAAACGCGTGCGCCATCGAACCAGGTTAACGAGTCCAGCGCGGTCACCCAAGCCTTCGTAGCACCATCGAAAAGCGCAATATTACGCGCCTCAGCTCCCAGCAATCGGGCTATGTTGTCATAAATTTCAACGTCCAGGATTGGCGCGTAACTCAGTTCGGTCTCATAAGCCCCCGATTCAGATTCCTCTTGCAGATAACGCTGCATCAAGCTCAGTGTCTCGGCGGATACAAGTCCCGAACCCGCAGTATTAAAGTGAATCATTAATCAACGTCCGCACCTTGAACCCATAAAGTAAAAAAAAAACTCGCCAATACAATGCACAAAGACAAGACATAGAACATTGTCTGCGGAGCATATAGCGATAGCGCAATACCACATAATACTGGCCCGAGCGCAGCCCCAAGATTGGACAAGTTCTGCGCTCCGTAATAAACACCTCGCATATCCTCCGGCGCGATGCAATCAATAAACAGATATTCCGCTGGAATAATGATTATTTCGCCCACGGTAAAAACAATCATGGCCACTATCCAGACGACGTGCATCTGTGCATAACAAAAGCCCATGAGTCCTACCACAAAAAACAACATCCCCAGCATTAACATGCGGAATAGGTTGTTCTGGTTAATCCGGGAGCCGATCAGGTATTGAAGACTGATGACCACGCAGGCGTTGGTAGTGACCAGGTAGTTGATGATGTGATAAGTATTTTCCGGGTCACTGGTCACGATCAGATATTGCGACAGATAGGCAGTGAACTGCCCGAACACGATCGCACTGAGGATTCCCCCGACCGTAAAGCAGACCAACCGGTAGTTACTCAGCAAATGAACCAGCACACTGGCAAAACCGTTACCCGAACGCTCACCACCCACCGGACGAGGGATCCGCTCACCCAGCACCCCGTACAGCACTACAAAAGCCACCCCGATCAAGGCCGAAACCGCAAACGGTAATCCGGGGCTTATTTTCGCGAACAGCATGCCGAGAAAAGGGCCAATGGCATAACCGACGTTGGTCAGTGTGTACTTAACAGAGAACACGCTTCCCCTCTTGTCCGGCGCCACCAAAAAACCTATTCCAGATTTCACCGCGATATCGATCACCGCATAGGACAGGTTCACCACCACAATGGCGATGATGAACGGCACCATGCTGGTTACCTGAAAGGCCACTGCGAAGGCCAGTGCGAACACCGTGGCTGCGCTGAGCAGGATCCGGTAGTTGGAGAACCTGTCCACCAGGAAGCCGCCATACACCCCAAGAATCGAGCTGACGATCAGCGCCCCGCCAACCGCAAGACCAATATCTACCACTCCCAGACCGAAAGTTTGGGAGAAGTAAACTACCAGGTAGGGCAAGGCCAGCGCCCGGGCAATGGTCAAGATAAAGGTCGCCGACAGTAGCAGAATCACAGGCCTCACATAGACCTTGGCGCCGCCTTGCATGGCCAGCTCTCCCGATACTTCCTTCATCCCAGCATTTCCTTGTAGACGTAGGGCTCGTGCTCACGCAGCAACTGAATACTGTCCTGAATGGCTACGCGGTCGTTGTTCAGGATGAAAACGTGACCGGGGCAGTTTTCCAGGGAGATGGTTTCCTTAAGGACTCCTTCCTCCTGGATTTTTATGCTGTGCACGCCGGGGATCGCCTTCCTGGGCGCGATGTTCGGTGCCCGCCTGATCGGCCCAGCCTGGCGAGCGATCAGGAACACACAACTGGAATGAAAGTAGAGTTTGTTTCTTGGCCGTTGTCGGTATTCGAGAAAGGCTTGCGGGTTGATCAGCGAGTCGATCCAAAGGCTCAACTGGTTATGCCCCAAGGCCCGGGTATAGGCCGAAAGATCAATGCCGCCCGGCATGCGAGCAGCCGTCTCCAGCAGCACAGGCTGATCGTCGACGATCATCAACTCGCTGTGACCGACGCCCTGCTGGATGCCTAGAGCATCGAGCACGGAGAATATGTAATTCGACAGACGACTATAAACGTCGGCATTGTCCACGGGGCACATCAGTTGGTTGTAGTCATGCACCGGCGAGGCGCCAATGCGGGTGCGATACACGCGAATGATTTCGCTGACATAGTGCAGGCCGTCGACACTCACAGTGTTGACGCAGTATTCGATGTCCACATCCTTGGACTTGCTAAGCAACAACTCGGATTTGAAATCCGAGTTGTCCAGGTATTGCTGTACCAGGATCTCTTCGTTGCTTTCCAGGAAGATGTTCTGGCTCGATTTTATGACCTGGAAAGCATATTCGATTTCGCTTTCCCGGGTGCAAATATGAATATTGTCGGAGCCTGCGCTTTTGATCGGCTTTAACACCACAGGCAGAATTTTATGCTCCTTTACCCACTCCAATATCTTCGACAGCGAATCCGATTTGAAGTGTTTTATCGAGCGTACGCCAGCCTGGGACAAGGCCTCGTGCATTTCGAACTTGTTGCGCCAGCGAATGGCGTGGGTCGGATCATTGTGTCGAGAGATCTTGAACTCTGCGGCCAGATGAGCTGCCAGCTCGACGCCAAACTCGCAACCAGCAAGTACAAACTGTACGGAATACTCGGATAACGCCTGGCGTAGCTCCGCGTCCGAGCTGTAGAGAATGTCTATGATGAAGTCCCCGGTACGGAACCAGGTTTCGTAGAACGCGTTAACGTCGGCGGTCGAACGCACGTGCACACATTCAAATCCGCGAGAGATGAAAGCGGGCGCGACCAAGCTGCCAATCGAATAGGCATCAACGATCAGGACGATATTTTTCTTGTAGATCACTTAACGGTCTCCCGCGTCAGACTGAACTCTCGGACTGCTTCCTTGATAATTCCGGCAGCCTTGTGAATATCGGCGCGAGTAATGTTGATATGGGGCATGAAGCGCATTTCCTTGGCGTTATAAGGCAAGCCGCCGACTCCTTGTTGACTCAGGTAAGTACCGAATTGCACGGGGGAAATACCCAACGAGGAGATATCCAAAGTAACCATATTGGTCCCCTTATAGTGGGTGGGCGTCTCATCGATATCGCTGAGCAACTGGTGCAGCAGCGCCGCATGTTCGTGGTCTTCGGCCAGCCGTTCAATGTGGTTGTGCATCGCATACAGTCCAGCGGCGGCCATCATGCCGGCCTGATGGAGATCGCCCCCGAACCATTTACGATATTTTTTGGCTCGTTGTATCAGCTCCTTGGAACCCACCATGATCGAACCAATAGGCGCCCCAAGTCCCTTGGACAGACACATGGACAAGAGGTCGGCGTTTTCAGTGTAGGAAGTCGCGTCAATGCCGGAGGCGGTAGATGCATGGAGGATTCGCGCACCATCCAGGTAACGATAGGCACCGATGCCCTTGGCGTAAGTAAAGACATCGTTCATTTGCTGCAGAGGAAAGATCGCGCCACCTTTGCATCCGAGAGTATTTTCAATCACCACCACCCGCGGCACGGCATAGTTTTGATTCCAGCGGCATTTGGAGACGTAGAGCTTTTCCAGATCACTGACTTCAAACAGCCCACTTTCATGACTGGAAAGCGAAAAATTGACCCCGGAAAAGGCCGAAGTCGACGCCGACTCATAGAAATTGATGTGGCAGGAAGCGTCGAGAAAGATCTCATCGCCGGGGTTGGTGAGGGCCTTGATTGCCAACTGGTTACTCAATGTGCCGCCCGCGGTGAAGAGCGCCGCTTCCTTCTGGAAATAATGGGCGCAGGACTCTTCCAGCGCACGAACGCTAGGGTCTTCACCGAAGCAATCGTCACCGACTTCTGCCTGATAAATCGCCTTGCGCATGCCTTCCGTTGGCTTGGTCACCGTATCGCTTCTCAGATCGATAAACATAAATACTCCGTTAGTAACCTGCGCCAAAAATGATGCGAGAGGGGTCATAGAGGTCGGCTAATGCCTCGAGGATGTTGTCCGGAGATTCCGCCAGACGATGCAGGAAGTGCAGATACCAACTATTGCCGTAAGCCACGGCAATACGACAGGCAAGACCCGTATCCTTGGCGTTGCGCAACACCTCGGGTTGCACCCCATGGAGCATTTCCAGCTCCTGGATATCCAGGTGGTGAGGCTGATCGAAAATACGCTTGATCAAGTTCGAATCCTGAGTCGCACAACTGACCGGAACATTGGCTGCCAGCACATCGTCGAGCAACTTCAGATAGCGCTCATCAAGCTCACTCCCACGGGGAAGAGCGATCTCCCGAGACTCGTTATAAACCCCTTTAACCAATCTGATTTTGCGCCCATAGTCAATGACTCTAGGCAAATCATCGATTGTTCTATGTAAGTGCGTCTGTACTGTAATACCGATATTGAGATGCGCGGGCGCTAGTTCGGCATAAACCTCTAGAATTTTATCGACTGCCGAAGAATGCTCCATGCTAATCATCACAGGAATATTGTGTTCAGCGGCGGCAGACAAGATAGTGGTGGCATTCAGATAGGCAGTTTCTTGGGATACAAGTAACCCTACAGCACTCAAGTCAAAATCTAACTGCGGGGTTAGTCCGGCCTTGGAAAACATCTGAATAGATGCCAGGTACTCATCGACAAAAGCTTGTACAACACATGGGTCATGATTTTCTTCACCGACATATTCAACACCTAGTCGATATCCTTTTACGGACAACACTTTCAACTTACTATTGAGCTCGTGCCTATCCGACGAAACAATGTAACGCTGGGCAGCCTGCTCAAACAACTCGAAAAACAATGAGTCCTTATTGAACGCGTCCCGACACGTTTGATTCAGCGCCAATTTTTTTAGACCGGCGCATGCAAGTGCGTAGGTGTCCTTTGTAGGCATTTACTTCTCCTTGACAACTATCCCCCGTCCAATACTTGTAAAAATAAGCTCTACCAATATTCGTGCATCTCCATCAGAAAGCGTTCACGACTGGACTATTTACGTTTGCTGACATACTTGGCATCGATAAAAGACAGCTAATCCATCGGGGCTCAACCGCTCAGCTCGTTTGAAGTGGACTTCACCAAAATCGGAAGTCTTTTTCAGAGCCACCTGATTCCGGAACCTTGGCAAAATGAGACTTCAATGAATTAAAGAACCACTCCACCCTTACACATTGAATAGTCCGCATGGAACTTCTGCCACAAAATATAAATATCCTGGTTATTATCTAACACAGGTGGCCAAATCCAATCGAGGATCAAGTTATCAATGGCGCACAATAATCACAAGCCGGCGGAATCCGGCAGAATTGTAGGCAGTAAACTAAGGCGGCGTGGTCTTGGTCTGACGACGGTCAACGAGCCGTAAGGACTGATTTCCCTTTCGTAGCGCAGTCAATAAATCTGCACCTTTTTTGATTCCTTTGTCTTGCCACGAGGCCCTCAAACCCGCCTCGAACAACGCTGGGTCGACGAAACCGCATGAAGAACCCCAATCCACCGCGCCAGGCGATCGCCCTCAAGTACGACGGCCAACATGCCCCGACACTCACCGCCAAAGGCGATGACGAACTGGCCGAAGCCATTCTGAAAATCGCCCGCGACTATGAAGTGCCGATCTACGAGAACGCCGAGCTGGTGAAACTGCTGGCCAGAATGGAGTTGGGTGACAGCATCCCTGAAGAGCTGTACCGCACGATTGCCGAGATCATTGCGTTCGCCTGGAAACTCAAGGGCAAGTTTCCGGAAGGACATGATCCGCATGCTGCGATGGTGGAAAGGGATGTGACGGATCGGGGGGAGGATTACTAGTTCGACGCGCAAAAAAGATCGCAGCCTTCGGCAGCTCCTACGACGAACGCATCATCTGTAGGAGCTGCCGAAGGCTGCGATCTTTTCAGACACGCCGCTGGCGGAAAGCCTCAGCTCTTGTGCAACTTGCTCATCAACTCAGCCTCTGCCTGGGTCAGGCCGCAGGATTGGGTCAGTTCGTCGACACTCGCCCCCATCCCCACCAGGCGTGCTGCCTGGGCGAATGACAGGCTCGACGGGTCGCGCTGTTCGAGCTGAGCCAGCTTGTCTGGCAAGGGGCCGACCACGGCACGCAGTTCATGCAGGTCTTCGCCCATGCGCACGTTACCGTTCTGGTAATTGTCGACGCGCTTGGCCAGGTCCTTGATGCGCTGATCACGCAACGCATCACCCTGGACTTGCTGTGCTGCCAGCTCTCGCTGTTTACGGGTGTAAGCCAGGAACATCGCCAGGGTTCCTACCCAAAGGAGCCCCAGTACAATGACAGCAACCTCGAGAATCAATCAGATACTCTCCAGTTCCGACCACTCTTCTTCGCTCATCATCTTGTCCAGCTCGACCAGGATCAGCAGTTCGTTGTTCTTGTTGCACACGCCCTGGATGAACTTGGCCGATTCTTCGTTACCAACGTTAGGCGCGGTTTCGATCTCGGACTGACGCAGGTAAACCACTTCAGCCACGCTGTCGACCATGATCCCGACCACTTGCTTGTCGGCTTCGATGATCACGATACGGGTGTTGTCGCTGATCTCGGCATTCATCAGGCCAAAACGCTGACGGGTGTCGATCACGGTCACCACATTACCGCGCAGGTTGATGATGCCCAGCACGTAGCTTGGCGCACCCGGAACCGGAGCGATTTCGGTGTAACGCAGGACTTCCTGAACGCGCATCACGTTGATGCCGTAGGTTTCATTGTCCAGTTTGAAGGTTACCCATTGCAGGATCGGATCTTCGGAACCCTTTGCAGACGACGCCTTATCATTCATACCCTGACCCCTCGAAAAACCGCCTGTGGCGGTGTGTGTTCTGTCCGGCTGCACCTTGTATGCGGCCAGCTGTTTGTTATGTAGGTTTGTGGGGCGGTTTGCTGCCGCCCATGTGCTTGGCACCACCGCTGGCGATCAACTCCGCCAACTCCGAGACATCCAGCAACGCACACATGTGCTCAATCACCGTACCGGCCAGCCATGGCCGTTGACCCCGGTGACTGCGCCATTTGATTTCGTTCGGGTCCAGGCGCAACGAGCGGCTGACCTGATGCACCGCCAGCCCCCACTCATAGCCCTGAACCGAGATCACGTATTGCAGGCCCTGGCGGAAGTCATCGCGATAGCGATCGGGCATGACCCAGCGTGCGGTATCCAGCACCTTCAGGTTGCCTGCCTGGCTAGGCAAAATCCCGAGGAACCATTCCGGCTGACCGAACAATGGTGTCAGCTCATGACCGGCCAACGGGTAAATCGAACCCAGACACACCAGCGGCACCGCGAGGGTCAAACCGGCAACGTCGAACAGCAGGCACTCGAACGGTTCGGCAGCCCAACTCGGCCGGTCATCGCCTACCACCGGCGGTGGCGTGTTGCTCGGCGGCAGGTGGACTTCGACTACCGGCGGCACCAGAGCTTGCAGTAACGGTGCGATCGATGAAACCGGCGCCACAATCGGTACAGGTGCTTCAAGTACCGGCACCACGATTGGCGCCTTGGCAACCGGCGCTACAACGGGCGCCGCAGCCACTGGCTTCTGTGCATCACGGGCCTGCTCTTCAAGCACCGCGGCCTGGAACTCGTCCATCGCGCCTTGAGCCTCGATTGCTTCGACGGCTTCAACGACTTCAGCAACCTCAGGTAATACGTCGACCTCTGACGGCCATTCCTCGGTCGCGTCTTGCAACAACGCATCCAGATAGGACTGCAATGCCAGTTGCGGACGCGAAGTGATCTTCACCGGCCGATTCATCGAGACGCTACTCCCGTAGGAGCTGCCGAAGGCTGCGATCTTTTAACGGTTTCCAAGGTGTCACAGAGCAAGATCAACAGATCACAGCCTGCGGCAGCTCCTACAGAAAAAAGATTCACCTCAAGCCACCTGCGGAACAAGTTGTTGGGCCAGCAAGTGTTTGAGCAACGCACGATAAGCCAGGACTCCACGGCTCTTGCCGTCGAACTGCGAAGGGGTCAGGCCGGCGCGACTGGCATCACGCAGTCGGGTATCGACCGGGATGTAGCCTTGCCAGATTTCTTCCGGGTACATGTCGCGCAGCACCCGCAAGGTTCCCAGCGAGGCCTGTGTGCGACGGTCGAACAAGGTCGGCACGATGCTGAACGGCAACGCTTGTTTACGCGAACGGTTGATCATCGCCAAGGTATTGACCATGCGCTCCAGGCCTTTAACCGCCAGGTGCTCGGTCTGCACCGGGATCACCAGCTGTTGGCTGGCCGCCAAGGCATTGACCATCAACACGCCGAGCAACGGTGGACTGTCGATCAGCGCGTAATCGAAGTCCTGCCACAACTGCGCCAGGCTCTTGGCAATCACCAGGCCCAGGCCACTCTGCCCCGGCGACTGGCGCTCGAGGGTCGCCAGAGCGGTGCTCGACGGCAACAGGGAAATACGTTCGTCGCTGGTCGGCAGCAACAGCTGCCCGGGCAAGCCTTGCGGCACGCTGCCCTTGTGCAGAAACAAGTCGTAGCTGCTGTGTTCCAGGCTGTCGGGGTCATAACCGAAGTAGCTGGTCATGGAGCCGTGCGGGTCGAGATCGACCACAACCACGCGCTTGCCCGCCTCAGCCAGCAAACCGGCTAAAGCGATGGAGGAAGTGGTTTTACCGACACCACCCTTTTGATTGGCGACTGCCCAGACTCTCATTCAGACTGTTCCTCCCGGTCGAATAGATACAACCGAGAAATAGCTCAACGTTATAAGCCGGATGACGGAGAATTGACGGCACTCCCGCGTCCCGGCGACTTGACAGTCGTGGGTGCAGTTTGTGTGCCAGCACGCTTCAACGCGGCGTCCGGTTTTGCATTAGCGGTTCCGGTGCCGGTCAGGCTGCGGCGTACATCAAGATTGCGCGACACCACCAGCACCACCCGCCGGTTACGTGCACGCCCTTCGGCGGTCGCGTTATTGGCCACCGGCTGGAACTCGCCGTAACCCACCGACGCCAGACGCCCGGGGTTGACATCCTGCATGGCAAGCATGCGCACAATGCTCGCCGAACGAGCCGAGGACAGCTCCCAGTTGGTCGGGTACTGCGCGGTGCGGATCGGTTGATCGTCGGTGAAGCCTTCAACGTGAATCGGGTTGTCAAACGGCTTCAGAATCGCCGCGACCTTGTCGATGATGTTAAACGCGATATCGCTGGGCATGGCATCGCCGCTGCCAAACAGCAGGCTGGAGTTGAGTTCGATTTCGACCCACAACTCGTTGCCACGCACGGTCATCTGATTGGAGCTGATCAAATCGCCAAATGCTGCACTGATGTCGTCGGCAATGCTCTTGAGCGGATCCTTGCTGGCCTGGGCGATGCCGGCGTCGATCTGCTCGCTGTCCTTGACCAGCGGTTTGGCCGGGGTGACGGTCTTCGGACGCTCGTCACCGATGGGGATCGGCTTGATGGCACGGTCAGAGTTGGTAAAGACCCCGACCAGCGCTTCGGAAATTTCCTTGTACTTGCCTTCGTTGATCGAGGAGATGGAGTACATCACCACGAAAAAGGCGAACAGCAGCGTGATGAAGTCCGCGTAGGACACCAGCCAGCGCTCGTGGTTGACGTGTTCATCATGCTGGCGACGGCGTGCCATGGGTAATCCCTTAGTCCTAGTCCATGAAGCCCTGAAGCTTCAACTCAATGGAGCGAGGGTTTTCACCTTCGGCAATCGACAGAATGCCTTCCAGCAACATTTCGCGATAACGCGACTGCCGCAACGCGATGGATTTGAGCTTGCTGGCAATTGGCAACAGCACCAGGTTGGCGCTGGCCACACCGTAGATGGTCGCGACAAAGGCCACGGCAATGCCGCTGCCCAGTTGCGACGGATCGCCGAGGTTGCCCATGACATGGATCAGGCCCATGACCGCACCGATAATGCCGATGGTCGGCGCATAGCCGCCCATGCTTTCAAAGACTTTGGCGGCTTCGATGTCACGGCTTTCCTGGGTGTAGAAGTCCACTTCCAGGATGCTGCGAATCGACTCAGGCTCAGCGCCGTCGACCAGCAGTTGCAAGCCTTTGCGCGAGTAGCTGTCGGGTTCGGTGTCCGCTACCCCTTCAAGCCCGAGCAAACCTTCCTTGCGCGCGATGAGGCTCCAGTTGACCACGCGGTCGACGCCACCGGCCAGGTCGACACGCGGTGGAAACAGGATCCAGCCGAGAATCTGCATGGCGCGCTTGAAGGCACTCATCGGCGACTGCAACAACGCAGCGCCAATGGTCCCGCCGAGCACGATCAACGCTGCCGGGCCGTTGGCCAAGGCACCGAGATGACCACCTTCCAGGTAGTTGCCACCAATAATGGCGACGAACGCCATGATGATCCCGATAAGGCTTAAAACATCCATCAGATGCATGCCTCGGCCAGGTGCTTGCCGATATCGTCAAGACCGTAAATCGCGTCTGCCAGATCGGCTTTGACAATCGCCATCGGCATGCCGTAGATCACGCAACTGGCTTCATCCTGAGCCCAGACCGCACTGCCGCCCTGCTTGAGCAGACGCGCGCCTTCGCGACCGTCGGCGCCCATGCCGGTGAGGACCACCGCCAGAACTTTGTCGCCGTAGGACTTGGCCGCAGAACCGAAGGTGATGTCCACGCAAGGTTTGTAGTTCAGACGCTCGTCGCCCGGGAGGATTTTCACCGCGCCACGACCGTCGATCATCATTTGCTTGCCACCCGGCGCCAGCAAGGCCAGGCCTGGACGCAGGATGTCACCATCCTCGGCTTCCTTGACGCTGATCTGGCAGAGCTTGTCCAGACGCTCGGCGAAAGCCTTGGTGAAGGCCGCCGGCATGTGCTGGATCAACACGATCGGCGCCGGGAAGTTTGCCGGCAGCTGAGTCAGCACCCGCTGCAACGCCACAGGGCCACCGGTTGAAGTACCAATGGCAACCAGTTTGTAGGCTTTGCGTTTTGGTGCTGGCGACGATGTGCTGGCAGCTGACGCACGCGCAGGAATCGGTGCCGGTGCCGGACGCGCAGGCGCAACTGCACTGCTGCCGAAACTGCTGACACTCGAAGGTGCCGGCGTCGGGGTTGGTGCGGCCGCCGGGGCCGGTGCGCTGTAGGCGCTGAAACGACGGTTACTGCGCGAGATGCTGTGAACCTTCTCGCACAGCAGTTGCTTGACCTTCTCGGGATTGCGCGAGATGTCTTCGAAATTCTTTGGCAGAAAATCCACCGCACCCGCGTCCAGCGCATCGAGGGTAACCCGAGCGCCTTCGTGCGTCAGCGAGGAGAACATCAAAACCGGGGTAGGACAGCGCTGCATGATATGCCGCACCGCCGTGATGCCATCCATCATCGGCATCTCGTAGTCCATGGTGATCACGTCTGGCTTGAGGGCCAGGGCCTGATCGATCGCCTCTTTACCGTTGGTCGCCGTACCGACGACCTGGATACTCGGATCCGCTGAAAGAATTTCCGAGACGCGGCGGCGGAAAAAACCAGAATCATCCACCACCAGGACCTTGACTGCCATAAACACTCCGTTAGACGGAGCGAGGCTCAGTCGCCCCGCTCCATCAGAATCAAATACGCCGTGCGGCGTAACGCTTGAGCATGCTCGGAACATCGAGAATCAAGGCGATGCGGCCGTCACCGGTAATGGTGGCGCCGGACATGCCCGGGGTTCCCTGGAGCATTTTGCCCAATGGCTTGATGACCACTTCCTCCTGGCCCACCAGTTGATCGACGACAAAGCCGATCCGCTGAGTACCCACCGAAAGGATCACCACATGGCCTTCACGCTGCTCTTCGTGAGCAGCGGAGCTGACCAGCCAGCGTTTGAGATAGAACAGTGGCAACGCCTTGTCCCGCACGATAACCACTTCCTGACCGTCGACCACGTTGGTGCGCGACAGGTCGAGGTGGAAGATTTCGTTGACGTTGACCAGCGGGAAGGCAAAGGCCTGATTGCCGAGCATGACCATCAGCGTCGGCATGATCGCCAGGGTCAACGGGACCTTGATGACGATCTTCGAGCCCTGGCCCTTGGTCGAGTAGATATTGATCGAACCGTTGAGCTGGGAAATCTTGGTCTTCACCACGTCCATGCCCACGCCACGCCCGGACACGTCGGATATCTCGGTCTTGGTCGAGAAACCCGGCGCAAAAATCAGGTTGTAGCATTCGGTCTCGCTCAGACGATCGGCGGCATCCTTGTCCATCACGCCGCGTTTTACCGCGATGGCGCGCAAGACGTTCGGGTCCATGCCTTTACCGTCATCGGAGATCGACAGCAGGATGTGATCGCCTTCCTGCTCGGCCGCCAGGATGACTTTACCGCCACGGGACTTGCCCGAAGCTTCGCGCTCTTCCGGTGACTCGATACCGTGGTCGACTGCGTTGCGCACCAAGTGGACCAGCGGGTCGGCCAGAGCCTCGACGAGGTTCTTGTCGAGGTCGGTTTCTTCGCCGACCAGCTCCAGGTTGATCTCTTTCTTCAACTGACGCGCGAGGTCGCGAACCAGTCGCGGGAAGCGCCCGAAGACTTTCTTGATCGGCTGCATCCGGGTCTTCATCACCGCGGTCTGCAAGTCGGCCGTGACCACGTCGAGGTTCGACACGGCCTTGGACATGGCTTCATCGCCGCTGTTGAGTCCCAGACGAACCAGACGGTTACGCACCAGCACCAGCTCGCCGACCATGTTCATGATTTCGTCGAGGCGCGCGGTATCCACACGTACGGTGGTCTCGGCTTCACTGGCCGGTTTTTCAGGTGGCGGTGAAGCCGCTGCGCGGGCGGGGGCCGGGGCAGCAGCGGCAGCAGGCTTCGGCGCTTCAGCTTTTGGCTCGGGTACTTTGGCGACAGGCTTGGGTGCCGCGGCCTTGGCGACGGGTGCCGCCACCGAAGCGGCAGAACCGGTGCCGACCTCAGTGAACTTGCCTTTGCCATGCAATTCGTCGAGCAGCGATTCGAACTCGTGATCGGAGATCAGATCGCTGCCGGCGACTGCGGCCACAGGTGCCGTAGGCGCTGGAACGGCAGCAATCGCCGATTCCAGAGCATCAACGGCGAAGTTGCCTTTGCCATGCAACTGATCGAGCAGGGCTTCGAATTCGTCGTCGGTAATGTCGGAGCTGTCGCCTGCCGCTTTCGGGGCAGCCGGTGCGGTTGGCGCTACCACCGCATCGACAGCAAACTGGCCTTTGCCGTGCAGCTGATCGAGCAACGACTCGAACTCGGCATCGGTAATTTCATCGCTGCCGGCAGCCGCTTCAGGTGCCGGGGCAACGGTTGCCCCCGCTTCGGCCTGCGCCTTGACCGCGTTCAGCGAGTCCAGCAGCAGTTCGAATTCATTGTCGGTGATGTCGCCCGATTCGCTTTCAGCGGCAGGTGCTTGAACCACTTCAGCAACAGGTTGCGCCACATCGGCCGTCTGAGGCTCGGCCAGACGGGCCAGAGCCGCCAGCAGTTCCGGCGTAGCCGCAGTGATCGGTGCACGCTCACGGACTTCGCTGAACATACTGTTCACCGCGTCCAGCGCTTCGAGAACCACGTCCATCAGTTCCGAGTCGACGCGACGCTCACCCTTGCGCAGGATGTCGAACACGTTCTCGGCGATGTGACAGCACTCCACCAGCTCGTTGAGCTGGAGGAAGCCGGCGCCCCCTTTTACAGTGTGAAAACCGCGAAAAATTGCATTGAGCAGATCCGCATCATCTGGTCGGCTTTCCAGCTCAACCAGTTGCTCGGACAGTTGCTCTAGAATCTCGCCGGCCTCAACCAGGAAATCCTGAAGGATCTCTTCATCGGCGCCGAAGCTCATGTGTATGGGTGCTCCTAGAATCCAAGGCTGGAAAGCAAATCGTCTACATCGTCCTGACCGGACACAACGTCTTCTCGTTTATCGGCATGAATCTGCGGACCTTCACCCTGCGAGAGATGTTTTTGCGGATCTTTTTCAGCCAGCATCGCTTCATGGTCATGTTCGATGCCCGCAAAGCGGTCCACCTGACTGGCCATGAGCACGAGCTTGAGCAGGTTGCTTTCGACTTCGGTGACCAATTGAGTCACGCGTTTGATCACCTGACCGGTTAGATCCTGGTAATCCTGAGCCAGCAGAATATCGTTGAGGTTGCCCGAAACGACCTGCGTCTGCTCGGCGCTACGCGTCAGGAAACCGTCGACACGCCGGGCCAGTTCGCGGAACTCTTCGGCGCCGACTTCGCGGCGCATGAAACGCCCCCAGTCCGCGCTCAAGGCCTGGGCATCAGTGCTCAAACCATTGACCAGCGGCGTGCTGTTCTCAACCAGGTCCATGGTGCGGTTCGCAGCCGCCTCGGTCAGCTTGACCACATAGGACAGGCGCTCGGTGGCATCCGTGATCTGCGAGACTTCCTCGGCTTGCGGCATGTGCGGGTCAATCTGAAAATTGACGATCGCGCTATGCAGTTCGCGAGTGAGCTTGCCCACTTCCTGGTACAGGCCTCGGTCACGGGTCTGGTTGAGCTCATGGATCAATTGCACAGCGTCGCCGAACCTGCCCTTTTCAAGGCTTTCGACCAGTTCCTGGGCATGTTTTTTCAGGGTCGATTCGAAATCGCCCTGTGAAGATTCTCTTTGCTCCATAGCTCCCCCCGTGGCGCAGTGGCTCCGCACATCAACCGATGCGTTCGAATATTTTTTCGATCTTCTCTTTCAACGCCTGGGCCGTGAAGGGTTTGACCACATAGCCGTTTACACCGGCTTGAGCGGCTTCGATGATCTGCTCACGCTTGGCTTCGGCAGTGACCATCAGCACCGGCAGGTGCTTGAGCTTTTCATCGGCGCGCACGTGGCGCAGCAAGTCGATACCGGTCATGCCAGGCATGTTCCAGTCCGTTACCAGAAAGTCGATGCTCCCGCTGTTGAGGACGGGAATGGCGGTAATACCGTCGTCCGCCTCGACCGTGTTGGTGAACCCAAGGTCACGCAACAGGTTTTTTATGATCCGCCGCATCGTTGAGAAGTCATCAACGATGAGGATTTTCATGTTCTTGTCCAATTCGACCTCCAAGCAGTCTTAAACGCGCCCAGCACCTGGACGCGCCATTCAATCAATCAGGCAGAGCACTCAACGACTGTCTGGAGCACAACGGATGAAGACCGGCACAGCTTTACGCCATGCCTGTTTCGTTCGCAGTGTCCCCACACTGCTGTCAGCGCGCTCGCCACTCCCCCAAACGCCCCCGCAAACGGGCCGCGCACTGGCTGTGTAACTGGCTGACCCGCGATTCACTGACCCCCAGGACCTCACCGATTTCCTTGAGGTTCAGCTCTTCGTCGTAGTACAGCGCCAACACCAGTCGCTCACGCTCCGGCAAATTGGCAATCGCATCCGCCAGTGCAGCCTGAAAGCGTTCATCTTCCAGGTCGCGCGACGGTTCGAGATGAGCACTCGCGCCATCCTCGTGCAGCCCTTCATGCTCGCCGTCCTGCAACAGATCGTCGAAGCTGAACAGGCGACTGCCCAAGGTGTCATTCAAAATCCCGTAATAATCGTCGAGACTCAATTGGAGTTCGGCCGCAACCTCGTGATCTTTAGCGTCACGCCCGGTTTTAGCTTCAATTGAGCGAATCGCGTCACTCACCATCCGGGTATTGCGGTGTACCGAGCGTGGCGCCCAGTCACCCTTGCGGACTTCATCGAGCATCGCACCACGGATACGGATCCCCGCGTACGTCTCGAAACTCGCGCCTTTGCTCGCATCGTATTTGGTCGATACTTCGAGCAAACCGATCATTCCTGCCTGAATCAGGTCTTCGACCTGAACACTGGCCGGCAAGCGCGCCAACAGGTGATAGGCAATCCGTTTTACCAGTGGCGCGTAACGCTCGATCAGTTCGTACTGCGCGTCACGCGCCGACTTCTTGTACAGGTTGTAACCGCTGGCTGTCATAGAACCGGACCCGCAGTTTGCTGCACCAGGCGCTCGACGAAAAATTCCAGATGCCCACGCGGGTTGGCAGGCAGCGGCCAGGTATCGACTTTCTGCGCGATGGCCTTGAACGCCAGCGCACATTTGGAGCGAGGAAACGCTTCATACACGGCGCGTTGCTTCTGCACGGCCTTGCGCACGCTTTCGTCGTAAGGCACCGCACCGACGTATTGTAAGGCGACGTCGAGGAAGCGATCCGTGACCTTGGTCAACTTGGCGAACAGGTTCCGCCCTTCCTGAGGGCTTTGCGCCATGTTGGCCAGCACGCGGAAGCGGTTCATGCCGTAATCGCGGTTGAGCAGTTTGATCAGCGCGTAGGCGTCAGTGATCGACGTCGGCTCGTCGCAAACCACCAGCAACACCTCTTGAGCGGCGCGAACAAAACTGACCACCGACTCACCAATACCCGCCGCCGTGTCGATCACCAATACGTCGAGGTTATCGCCAATGTCGCTGAATGCCTGAATCAGGCCAGCATGCTGGGCTGGACTGAGGTGAACCATGCTCTGGGTACCGGACGCTGCTGGAACAATACGAATTCCGCCCGGCCCCTGAAGTAATACATCGCGCAGCTCACAGCGGCCTTCAATGACGTCGGCCAGCGTACGCTTGGGCGTGAGCCCCAGCAGGACGTCGACGTTCGCCAGCCCCAGATCGGCGTCCAGCAGCATGACGCGCCGGCCGAGCTCAGCAAGAGCCAGGGACAAGTTCACTGACACATTAGTCTTCCCGACGCCACCTTTGCCGCCGGTCACCGCGATCACCTGTACGGGATGCATGCTGCCCATGTTCTTTCTTTACCTTGTCTTGCTTAGACGCGGGCTACATGACTGGCTGCGCGCTCACTTTGGAACAATGCATGGCAGGCCATCGATGTAGATACAAATCTATTCATTATTACCTCAGCCGACACGCTTGCTCGGGCTGTGGTAGAGGTCAGCGAACATATCAGCCATGGCTTCTTCGCTGGGTTCTTCCTGCATCTGCACGCTTACGGCGCGACTGACCAACTGATGCCGGCGGGGTAAATGTAGATCATCCGGGATTCGCGGCCCATCAGTCAGATAGGCAACGGGTAATTCGTGGCTGATTGCCAGGCTCAACACTTCGCCCAGACTCGCCGTTTCATCCAGTTTAGTCAGGATGCAGCCTGCCAGCCCGCAGCGCTTGTAACTGTGATAAGCGGCGGTCAGCACCTGTTTCTGGCTGGTAGTGGCCAGCACCAGATAATTCTTCGACTTGATCCCGCGACCAGCCAGGCTTTCCAGTTGCATGCGCAACGCCGGGTCACTGGCTTGCAGGCCGGCGGTGTCGATCAACACCACACGCTTGCGCAGCAGTGGATCAAGGGCTTGCGCCAGGGACTGGCCCGGGTCGACGTGAGTCACCGAGACATTGAGGATACGCCCCAGGGTCTTGAGTTGTTCCTGAGCACCGATGCGGTAGCTGTCCATGCTCACCAGCGCGATGTTCTGCGCGCCGTACTTGAGCACATAACGGGCGGCCAGCTTGGCCAGCGTCGTGGTTTTGCCCATGCCGGCAGGGCCGACCATGGCAATTACGCCACCCTCTTCCAGCGGTTCGATCTCGGGGGTGACGATCATCCGCGCCAGGTGCGCCAACAGCATGCGCCAGGCCTGGCGAGGTTCTTCAATTTCAGTAATCAGCTCCAGAAGATCGCGCGACAGCGGGCCGGACAGGCCGATGCGTTGCAGGCGACGCCAGAGGTTGGCTTGCTGGGGACGACTGCCTTGCAACTGGTTCCAGGCCAGCGAGCCCAACTGCACTTCCAGCAATTCGCGCAGCCCATTGAGCTCGAAACGCATCGAGTCGAATGCTCGCGGGTCCACCCCGGCGGACGGTGCAGGCGCTGGAGCAGGACGCGGACGCTCGGCAAAGGTCGGCTCGATCAAAGGTTCCGCAGCGGTCAGCGGCAGGCCGGCGAACAGCTGGCGATTGGTGGCGGCGCTCGCGTCGCCCTCGCCATCGCCACGCAGGCTCAATTCGGCTTGAGCCGTGACGATCCGCGACTGGGTCTTGCGCAGCTCGTCTTCGAGTTCGATGTTCGGCACACGTGGAGCCAGCGCCGACAGTTTGTAATCCAGGGCAGCCGTCAGCTCGACACCACCGGCGATCCGGCGATTACCGATAATGGCTGCATCAGCGCCCAGCTCATCGCGAACCAGTTTCATGGCCTGACGCATATCGGCGGCGAAAAAACGCTTAACTTGCATAAACCACTACCTCAGCCGTTGGGCCCTACTGTCGCAACGATGGTCACTTGCTTGTTGTCAGGAATTTCCTGGTACGCCAACACATGCAACCCCGGGACTGCCAGACGTCCGAACCGCGAGAGCATCGCGCGTACCGGACCTGCTACCAGCAGAATCACCGGGTGACCTTGCATTTCCTGACGCTGCGCAGCTTCGATCAACGAACGTTGCAACTTCTCTGCCATGCTTGGCTCCAGCAGAACGCCCTCTTCCGAGCCTTGTCCTGCCTTCTGAAGACTATTGAGCAATATTTGTTCCAACCTTGGTTCCAAGGTGATCACAGGCAGCTCGGACTCAGTGCCTACAATGCTTTGGACGATTGCGCGCGATACACCTACACGGACGGCAGCCACCAGAGCGGCAGTATCTTGACTCTTGGAGGCATTGTTGGCGATGGCTTCGGCAATACTACGAATGTCGCGAACCGGAACCTGCTCGGCCAACAGTGCTTGCAGTACTTTGAGCAGTTGCGACAGCGAAACAACACCTGGCACCAGCTCCTCGGCCAGTTTTGGCGAGCTTTTGGCCAGCAACTGCATGAGCTGCTGAACCTCTTCGTGGCCGATCAGCTCGCTGGAATGCTTGTACAGAATCTGATTGAGGTGGGTTGCCACCACCGTACTGGCATCCACCACGGTGTAACCCAGAGACTGCGCCTGAGGACGCTGGCTGACTTCGATCCAGACCGCCTCCAACCCAAAGGCCGGATCTTTGGCGGTGATGCCATTGAGCGTGCCGTAGACCTGCCCAGGGTTGATCGCCAATTCGCGATCCGGATAAATCTCCGCCTCGGCGAGGATCACCCCCATCAGGGTCAGGCGGTAGGCGCTCGGTGCCAGGTCGAGGTTGTCGCGGATGTGCACGGTCGGCATCAGGAAGCCCAGATCCTGGGAAAGCTTCTTGCGCACGCCCTTGATCCGCGCCAGCAACTGACCACCCTGGTTGCGATCCACCAGCGGAATCAGCCGGTAACCGACTTCCAGGCCGATCATGTCGATCGGGGTCACGTCGTCCCAGCCCAATTCTTTGGTTTCCATGGCCCGTGCCGGCGACGGCAGCAGCTCCTGCTGGCGCTTGACCTCTTCCAGAGCCTGAACCTTGACGATGTTCTGCTTCTTCCAGAACAGATACGCGGCACCTGCAGCCACTGCCGCCATACTGAGAAAGGAAAAGTGCGGCATGCCCGGCACCAGGCCCATGACCGCCATCAATCCGGCCGCCACCGCCAACGCCTTTGGCGAAGCGAACATCTGCCGATTGATCTGTTTGCCCATGTCTTCCGAACCGGAAGCACGGGTCACCATGATCGCCGCAGCGGTGGATAGCAGCAGTGATGGCAATTGCGCCACCAAACCGTCACCGATGGTCAGCAACGCGTAGACCTTGCCTGCATCACCGAAAGTCATGCCGTGCTGGAAGATACCGACCGCCATGCCGCCGATCAGGTTGATGAACAGAATCAGCAGACCGGCGATGGCGTCACCGCGCACGAACTTGCTGGCACCGTCCATCGAACCGTAGAACTCAGCCTCTTGGGCCACTTCCATGCGACGCAGCTTGGCTGCGGGCTGGTCGATCAGGCCGGCGTTCAAGTCGGCGTCGATAGCCATCTGCTTGCCTGGCATCGCATCAAGGGTGAAACGTGCACTGACCTCGGAAATCCGTCCGGCACCTTTGGTCACCACGACGAAGTTGATGATCATCAAAATCGCGAAGACTACGATACCGACCACGTAGTTACCGCCGATCACCACCTCACCGAAGGCCTGGATCACCTTACCGGCGGCGGCATGGCCGTCCTGACCGTGGAGCATCACCACCCGGGTCGAGGCCACGTTCAACGCCAGTCGCAACAACGTGGCGACCAGCAGAATGGTCGGGAATACCGCGAAGTCCAACGGCCGCAAGGCGTAGACACAGACCAGCAGCACGACAATCGACAGCGCAATGTTGAAGGTGAAGAACACGTCGAGCAGGAACGGCGGGACCGGCAACATCATCATTGCCAGCATGACCAACAGCAACAGCGGCACACCCAGATTGCCTCGACTGAGGTCTGCCAGGTTGCTGCGGGCACTGTTGATTAACTGAGAGCGATCCACCGGTATTCCCCGTTCCTTGAAGCAAACTTTTGACGCCTGAAGCGGGCGCAGGCGGGCTATTGCAAGAAGCCTTCCAACTTTTGCAGAGGTTTGAAATAGAGGTTTGCGCAGGTAAAAAGATCGCAGCCTCCGGCAGCTCCTACGGGTGTACTTAAGTCCGTGTAGGAGCTGCCGGAGGCTGCGATCTTTTGATTTTCCGAGCGGTGAATCAGATCAGGAATCGCGGCGCAGATCCGGTGGAATCGGCAAATCGTCCTTGAGCGGATCCGGGCGCTTGCCCTTGCCGGCGCGGTGCTGGCGGATCTGATAGACGTACGCCAGTACTTGGGCGACCGCCAGATAGAGGCCGCCGGGGATTTCCTGGTCGAGTTCGGTGGAGTAGTAGATCGAACGCGCCAGGGCTGGCGACTCAAGCAACAGAACCTCGTTAGCCACAGCGATTTCGCGGATCTTCAGCGCCAGGAAGTCGTTGCCCTTGGCGACCAGCATCGGCGCACCGCCCTTCTCCGGGTCGTACTTGAGCGCCACCGCATAGTGGGTCGGGTTGGTGATGACCACATCGGCGTCAGGAATGGCCGCCATCATCCGCCGCTGGGACATCTCACGCTGCAACTGACGAATCCGCTGCTTGACCTCAGGACGACCTTCCTGGTCCTTGTGCTCGTCGCGCACTTCCTGCTTGGTCATCAGCAGCTTCTTGTGACTCTGGTACAACTGAACCGGCACATCGACCGCTGCAATCAGAATCAACCCGCAGGCCATCCATAACGTGCTCCAGCCCACCAGTTGCACGCTGTGGATAATCGCCTGCTCCAGCGGCTCATGGGCGATTCGCAGCAAATCGTCGATGTCCGACCGCAGCACGCTGAGCGCGACGAACAGCACCAACAGGAATTTTGCCAGAGCCTTGAGCAACTCGATCAACGCCGTGGAGGAAAACATCCGCTTGAGGCCGTTGGCCGGGTTCATTCGACTGAACTTCGGCGCCAGGCTACTGCCGGCAAACAGCCAGCCGCCCAGAGAAATCGGACCAATGATTGCCGCCAGCAGCAAGGAAAGCAGCACCGGCTGCACCGCGAGAATCGCGATTTTGCCCGAGTTCAGCAAATACAGGCCCATGGCATCCGGGGTGAGCACCACTTCACGAGGCAGCGAGAAATTCAGGCGCATGATTTCCAGCAAGTCCAGCGCCAGCCCACCGCCGTAGATCAGCAGCCCACCCGCCCCGGCCAGCATCACCGCCAAGGTATTGAGCTCTTTGGAGCGGGCGATCTCGCCCTTTTCACGGGAGTCCTTCTTGCGTTTGTCCGTGGGGTCTTCCGTCTTGTCCTGACCGCTCTCGCTTTCAGCCATGACTCAGCGCGCCTGTGCCATATCACGCAACAACTGTAAGGCCTCGGTGGCCAACGGTTGATACTGATTGAGAATGTCCCCCAGGCTGACCCAGAAAATCACCAGGCCCAGCACCAGGGTCAACGGAAAACCGATGGAGAAGATATTGAGCTGCGGTGCCGCGCGAGTCATGATTCCGAAGGCAATGTTGACCACCAACAGCGCGGTGATTGCCGGCAATACCAGCAGCAGTGCCGCGCCCAGTACCCAGCCCATCTTGCCGGCCATTTCCCAGAAATGATTGACCAGCATGCCACTGCCCACCGGCAGGGTCGTGAAGCTTTCCGTGAGGACTTCAAACACCACCAGATGGCCATTCATGCCCAGAAACAGCAGCGTCACCAGCATCGTCAAAAACTGCCCGATGACTGCCGCCGACACACCGTTGGTGGGGTCGACCATGGACGCGAAGCCCATGCCCATCTGGATCGAAATGATCTGCCCGGCCACCACGAACGCCTGAAAGAACAGCTGCAAGGAGAACCCCAGCAGCGCGCCGATGAGGATCTGTTCGGCAATCAGCAGCAGACCACTCAAATCCAGCGGATTGACCTGCGGCATCGGTGGCAGGCCCGGCGTGATGACCACCGTTATCGCCAGTGCGAAATACATCCGAATACGCCTGGGCATCAGGGTCGTGCCGAAGACCGGCATGGTCATCAGCACCGCGCCCACCCGGAACATCGGCAACATGAAGCTTGCCACCCAGGTACTGATTTGCGCGTCGGTCAGCGCCAGCAACGACATGGCTTAGCCGATCAACTGCGGAATACTGGTGTACAAGCGCAGGATGTACTCCATGAACGTTTGTATCAGCCAAGGACCGGCAACGATCAGGGTCACCAGCATCACCAGCAAGCGCGGCAAGAAACTCAGGGTCTGTTCGTTGATTTGGGTGGCAGCCTGAAACATCGCCACCAGCAGTCCCACCAGCAAACTCGGAACCACCAGAATGGCGACCATCATGGTGGTCAGCCAGAGCGCTTCCCGGAACAGGTCTACCGCAACTTCAGGAGTCATATCGCCCTACCCGCCCACAAGGTTCTAAACGCCACCGAAACTGCTCGCCAGTGTACCGATGATTAATGCCCAGCCATCCACCAGCACAAACAGCATGATCTTGAACGGCAGCGAAATGATCAGAGGCGAGAGCATCATCATGCCCATGGCCATCAGCACACTGGCAACGACCAGGTCGATGATCAGGAACGGGATGAAGATCATGAAGCCGATCTGGAATGCGGTTTTCAGTTCCGAGGTCACGAAGGCCGGCACCAGAATGGTCAACGGCGCCTGATCCGGCGTAGCGATGTCGGTGCGCTTGGACAGACGCATGAACAGCTCAAGATCGCTGCTGCGGGTCTGCGCCAGCATGAAGTCCTTGATCGGCACTTGCGCCTTGGCCACGGCATCCTGAGCCGTAAGTTTCTCGGCCAGATAAGGCTGCAAGGCATCCTGATTCACCCGATCAAAGACCGGCGCCATGATGAACATGGTCAGAAACAGCGCCATGCCGGTGAGGATCTGGTTCGACGGCGTCTGCTGCAAGCCCAGGGCCTGACGCAGAATAGAGAAGACGATGATGATCCGGGTGAAGCTGGTCATCAGCATGACGAACGCCGGAATGAAACTCAGCGCGGTCATGATCAGCAGGATTTGCAGGCTGACCGAATATTCCTGAGCGCCATTGGCGTTCGTGCCCAGGGTGATCGCCGGAATCGACAGCGGGTCGGCGGCGAACGCCAACGGCGCAGCCAGCATCAGAACCAACGTCAACAGGATGCGCAACGGCATTACTTCTTATCCTTACCTAACAGCTCCATCAGGCGCTGGGCAAACTCAGGGGTCGCTTGCTCGGTACTGGGAACCTGAACCGGCTCCTTGAGCACATGCAACGGGGTGATGGTGCCGGGGGTCAGTCCGAGCAGAATCTGCTCGTTGCCGACTTGTACCAGTACCAGACGATCACGCGGCCCCAAGGCGCGCGAACCGATCAGCTCGATCACTTGCCCTTTGCCGGCAGGACCCGCCTGCTGAACGCGGCGCAACAACCAGGCGAGGAAGAAGATCAACCCCAGTACCAGCAATAAACCCAGCACCAGCTGAGTCAACTGCCCGGCCGCGCCACTGCCGACCGAGGGTGTCGCGACCGCCGCTACCGGTTCCGCCGCCCACGCACTGAGCGGCAAGGCCAGCAATATGCCGAGAAACGCCTTCACTCAGCGCAGCTTCTTGATGCGTTCGCTTGGGCTGATCACGTCGGTCAGGCGGATGCCGAACTTCTCGTTGACCACCACCACTTCGCCGTGAGCGATCAACGTGCCGTTGACCAGTACGTCCAGCGGCTCGCCGGCCAGACGGTCAAGCTCGATCACCGAACCCTGGTTGAGCTGCAGCAGGTTACGAATGTTGATATCGGTGCTGCCGACTTCCATGGAGATCGACACCGGGATGTCCAGAATCACGTCCAGGTTAGGACCGTCAAGGGTCACTGGCTCGTTGTTCTTCGGCACGCTGCCGAACTCTTCCATCGCCAGACGATTGGAGGACGACGAGGTCGCTGCATCGGCGGCCAGCAAGGCGTCAATGTCGTCCTGCCCGGCATCACCCGTCTCTTCAAGGGCCGCAGCCCATTCATCGGCCAGAGCCTGGTCGTCCTGGGTATTCATATCGTTAGCCATCATTTGTCCTCGGCGGGCAACCATTCAATTGGAAGCCGTCATTTAAAAGCGAATGTGTACGAGCGCCGATCAGCGGCGCTCGATCGGCTCGATCACTTGCAACGCCAGGTTGCCCTTGTGGGAGCCCATTTTGACCTTGAAGGCCGGCACGCCGTTGGCGCGCATGATCATTTCTTCCGGCATCTCGACCGGGATCACATCCCCCGGCTGCATGTGCAGGATGTCCCTAAGGCGCAATTGGCGACGGGCAACCGTGGCACCGATCGGCACGTCGACGTCCAGCACGTCCTGACGCAAGGCATTGACCCAACGCTCGTCCTGATCGTCGAGGTCCGACTGGAAGCCGGCATCGAGCATTTCGCGGACCGGCTCGATCATCGAGTAAGGCATGGTCACGTGCAGATCGCCGCCACCGCCATCGAGTTCGATGTGGAAGGTCGAGACCACCACCGCTTCGCTCGGCCCCACGATGTTGGCCATGGCCGGGTTCACTTCCGAGTTGATGTACTCGAAGTTGACTTCCATGATCGCCTGCCAGGCCTCTTTCAAGTCGACGAAGGCCTGTTCCAGCACCATGCGCACTACGCGCAATTCGGTCGGGGTGAATTCACGACCTTCGATCTTGGCGTGACGACCATCACCACCGAAAAAGTTGTCCACCAGCTTGAAGACCAGCTTGGCGTCGAGGATGAACAGCGCGGTACCGCGCAACGGCTTGATCTTGACCAGGTTGAGGCTGGTCGGTACGTACAGCGAGTGCACGTACTCGCCGAACTTCATCACCTGCACACCACCGACAGCGACGTCCGCCGAACGCCGCAGCATGTTGAACATGCTGATGCGCGTGTAACGGGCAAACCGCTCGTTGATCATTTCCAGGGTCGGCATGCGTCCACGGACGATGCGATCCTGACTGGTCAGGTCATAGCTTTTGACACTGCCCGGTTCAGCAGCGTTGTCGGTCTGTACCAGACCGTCATCGACACCATGCAACAGCGCATCGATCTCATCTTGGGACAGCAGGTCCTGCACGGCCATGTCGTGTTCCTACTGCAGTACGAAATTGGTAAAGAGCAACTGGTCGATAACGACTTTGCCGACTTCCTTCTGCGCCACTTCCTGCACACTGGCAGTGGCTTTCTGGCGCAGCATTTCCTGACCGACCGGGGTCGCCAGAGTATCGAAACTCTGCCCGGAGAAGAGCATGACCAGGTTGTTGCGAATCACCGGCATATGCACTTTCAGCGCATCCAGATCCGCCTGATTACGCGCCTGCAGGGTAATGCTCACCTGCATGTAGCGTTGACGGCCACTCTGGTTGTAGTTGGCCACAAAGGCTGGGGCCATTGGCTCATAAATCGCCGCCGGCTTGACGTTGCTGGCGGCTTCGGCCGCTGGCGCGGGCTTGCTCTGAGCACTGTGCATGAAGTACCAGGTCGCGCCCACGGACAGGCCGATCGCCAGCAGCACGGCCAGCACAATCACGAGAATAAGCTTGAGTTTGCTTTTCCCGGCGGGGTCTTTCACTGCTGCTTCGCTCTTCGCCATGCCAATAATCCGTCACTATTCGAGTTTTCACAGTTACACGGCAAGGCAAGAGCAAGTGTTATGCCAGAAGTGTCGGGAGGGGAAATGGCGGGGATTGAGCGCAATCTACAAAACACCACAAGACCAATGTGGGAGCGAGCTTGCTCGCGAAGCAGACACTGCGGTTTATCTGTTAAACCGCGTTATCGTTCTTCGCGAGCAAGCCCGCTCCCACAGGGTCCTGTGTTTGATCAGGCGTAATAGTCGACTGCGCTGGAGCCAATGACGCTGGTGGTGCTGGCGGTCGCTTCAGCCACGCTCATTGGCGACTCTTCATCCGCCGAGCCCAGGCGACCACCGCTGGCACTGGTGGACCCGCTCTGACCTTGCTGAGCCTGCTGCTGTCCCTGCCCTTGCCAACTGCGGGACTGGTCGGACACATTGACGTCGACCTGCCCCATGCCTTGCTCGGCAAACATATCGCGCAAACGATGCATCTGCCCTTCCAGCGCCTCCCGCACCGCGACATGGGCGCTCATGAAGGTCACTTGAGTCTGCTGATCGGGAACCATGTTCACCCGAATATCCAAGCGTCCCAACTCAGCCGGTTGAAGCTGAATATCGGCAGCCTTGAGGTTGGCACTTGACAGATACATGACCCGATTGACTACTTCCTCGGTCCAGCCGCTCTGATGCATGGCGATCGGTTGATTCACCGGCAATGCATTCGCGGTCTTCGGCGTGGCGGCCTGGGTCAGCGCCGCCAGACGGTTGGCAAAATCGTCAACGCGAGTGTCACTGGTCGCCGACTTCAGATCCTTGAGTCCTTCATCGATCAACCCACTGAAGGACTTTTCTCCACCCTGGCTGGTGCTGTCCTTGCCGGTTTGCACGTCAAGCATGCTTGCCATGCCATTGGCAAAGTTCTGCGCCGCGGTTGGCTGACTATCGGCCTGATCCAGCGCCGCTTTTGTCGGGGACTGACTGGAAGCCGAAACGTGCCCACTTTGCTCCAGCGCCAGACGCAAGGCCGGCATCGCGTCCAAAGGATCAGATGCAGGATCGAACGCGGGATCAGTCGCGGGCGTAGCCGGCGCAGGCGTCACCGTGGCCGCAAGCGCCGCGTCGACCTGAGGCAAGGGCTGGGCCTGAGACACCACTGGCGGTGTATGTGGGTCTGGTGTGGGCACGGGCGTCGGCGCCGGCTGCACCGCCTGCGCCAATGCTGGATCGAGAGCAGGGTCGACCGGAGTGCTATCAGCCACCGGAGCATCCGTGACCTTTGCGTCGGCGCTTGCGGCCTTATCTCCAGTAGTCGCAGTTTTGTCGGCGGGCAAGGATTTGCCGCTATCGGCAACCGTCGGTTCCGGGGCGGCAGACTTGTTGTCCGACGACACTTTGTCACGCGCAGACTTGCCGGTCCCATCAGTGCTTGACGCAGGAGTAGCTTGCGACTGTTTGGCGTAGACCTGAGAAAAGCTTGCGGCCTTATCCCTGGGCTCTGCAGTCGTTGCCGGGGCATTGACAGACACGTTGGCAGACGCAGCCTGAGTCTGGGCCTGCGAGGCGGCCTGAAGAAGCATATTCGGGGCGAGGGGCATAACGGTCTCCGCTGCACTGGGATCGTAGGTACAGTTGAGAAACAAATTGCAAGGGTCGAGCCAAGTTTGATCAAAAGCCGAAAGAACCTGCAACGATGATACTTTCAATAATGAAAACGCTGGCGCTCTGCTTCGTAAAGCGGCCGGACAATAGCGAATTCGCCGTCGATTTCTCCGACCAGTTTTTCAATGCCGAAGGTCTGTTTTTCCCTGGCTCGCAACTCCAGCTCACTGCACAACTCAGCCAGGCGTCTGGCGCCCATATTGCTGCTACTGCCCTTGAAGCTGTGGGCGGTACTGAGCAATTGATCGGGGTCTTGGGTTCTGCGCAGCTGAGTCAAACGCTCTTCGGAGTCCTGAAGAAAAGTATCCAGAAGTTTCGGGTACTCATCCTCCATCACTTCTTGCAGCGCGTTCAGCACTTCGTGGTCCAGATGAATGTCAGTCACTTGCTCGCTCCTTGATCAAGAATGTGCGGATTATGCCTGAGCCTCCCAGGAAAACTCCACGCGGGCACGCCGGCCGTTGTCCGACCAACTGGCGTTGTGGCTCAATTGGCGGACCAGATTCACTCCGCGACCCGACAAGCGGCCGCCATCAACAGGTCGAGCCATCACCTGTTGCACGTCGAACCCCGCGCCACTGTCTTCAACTTCCACCACCAGACAGCCACCCGCACCTTGCGGCGACACTTGCAAATGCACCCGCAGATAGCCGTCCTCAAGTGCGTCCAGGCGCGCATTACGCTGCTCGTAATACCGAGCGAACCCGGATGCATCGCGCTTGAGGCTCGAATCCAGCCCCAGCACACCATGCTCCAGCGCATTGGAATAGAGCTCAGCCAGCACGCTGTAAAGCGCCCCGCTTTGCACCCGCAGCCCATGCACCTCAAGCAACAATTGCAACAGATAAGGCAACGGATTGAAGCGCTTGAGCGTGTCCGCACGAAACTCGAAACTCACCGACCAGTCCAGCGGAGAGGACTGGCCACTGTCGGAATACACCATCGCCGGAGGACTGAGTTGTGCGGCTTCGAGCAGACTGACCTCAACCATGCTGACGTCATCGCGCGCTTCGCCCCGAAAGTCCCGCAACGCCCGTTCAATATCCTCGAACAACCGTTCTGGCTGGCGATTGTCGGCAAACACCCGCTCTAATCGCTCGACACCAAACAGTTGCTCATTGGCATCACAGGTATCGATCACACCGTCCGACAACAGAAACACCCGGTCGCCGAGGGCCATCGGGAACACTTCAGTGCAATCATCAAAGGCTTGCGGGCTCAACACACCCAGCGGTAGATGCCGTGCCAGCAACGTGGTGCGCTTTCCGCTGGCGATGTCATGCAGATAGCCATCCGGCATACCGCCGTTCCAGACTTCCACAGAACGGCGCTGAAAGCTCAGGCACAGCAGGGTCGCGCAGCAGAACATATCCACCGGCAGGATACGCTTGAGCTTGGCGTTCATCTCGCGCAGCATTTCCGCCAGACCGTACCCCTTGGCGGTCATGCCGTAGAACACTTCCGCCAGCGGCATGGCGCCGACTGCCGCCGGCAGGCCATGACCGGTGAAGTCCCCCAGCAGCACATGCATATCACCGGCAGGGGTGAATGCAGCGAGCAACAGATCGCCGTTGAACAACGCATAAGGGGATTGTGAATAACGAATGTTGGGGGCACTCAGGCAACCGGAGTGAGCGACCTTGTCGAACACAGCCTTGGCCACCCGCTGCTCATTGAGCAGGTAATCATGGTGCCTGGCGATCAGATCGCGCTGCTCCAGAACTGTCGCCTGCAACCGCCGCAAGCGGTCCATCGCCTTGATCTTGGCGCCCAGGATCACCCGGTTATAGGGTTTTGCCAAAAAGTCGTCACCACCCGCCTCCAGGCAACGCGCCAAGGCCTCGCTTTCCGTCAGCGAGGTCAGGAAGATGATCGGCACCAGGGTTTCGCCAGCCAGCAGCTTGATCTGCCGCGCCGCTTCGAAACCGTCCATCACCGGCATCATCGCATCCATCAACACCAATTGCGGACGCTGCTGCTGATACAGCTCGACCGCCTCGGCGCCGTTGGCCGCCGTCAACACCTCATGCCCCTGACGACGAACAATACTCGACAGCAACAGGCGATCGGCCGCGCTGTCTTCAGCAATCAGCACCGTCAGCGGCTCGGGTAGCGTCGACATGACGATCAACTGATGTCGAACAACTTGTCGAAATTGGAGATGGCGAGGATTTTCTTCACATCGGAACTGCTGTTGACGACGCGAATATCAGAGTTATCGCCACCGGCGTGATCACGCAGCAGCAGCAACATACCCAGCGCCGAACTATCGAGGTAAGTCGCTTCTTTCAAATCGACCACCACCGAGTTTGGCATCTGCCCGTCAGGGCGCTCGTAGGATTCACGAAACTCCTGATGCTTGGCGAAATCAAACCGCCCCTTGACCGAAATCGTCAGTTTTTGCCCATCCGCGGATACTTCTGTAACGACTGACATGCTACGGCTTCCCTGTCATTGGCAACGTGTAGAAGGTTTAGCACTTGCGGGGAGCGTGAGCAAGGTCAAAAGATCGCAGCCTTCGGCAGCTCCTACATTGACCGCATGCAAATCCGATCCCGAAGGCTGCGATCTTTTGAAACCAGCACTCAATACGGGTCGTGGCGCGGCAAGCGCTGGGAAAGCTCATCGAGCAGCTTTTGCTCACGCCGGTCGTCGAGCTGACGGGCTTCGTCGACGTAGCGCTGCACCAGCTTGCGCAACCCTTCAACCCGGGCAAAAGCCTGCTGCCAGGCTTCACGCGCCTTGTTCAGGTTGTTCTGGTGCCAGTCCAGGCTTTGGCGCTGCTGATCGATAGCGGTTCCAAGCTGCGCGAGAAAACCTTGATACCCCAACAACCATTGCCCCGAGACGCCGTGGCTGCCGCGTTCGATCCATTGTTCCTGATACTCGAGGCGAAAGTTTTCAAGGTCAGCGAGCTTGCTCTCGGCCAACCGCACCTGGCCCTGGAAGTGCCCCAGGCGCTGGACGGCGGTCTTTTCGGCCTTTTCAGCCATATCGACCACGGGCGTCAGGCGCGCTGACCGGCTCAGGGCCATGAGGTGTTAGCCGCCAGCCGCCGGGGCGAAGATCGAGGCAAGATACGCCTCGCTCTCACCCAGGCTGATGCTGTCGTTCAGGCCCTGACGCAAGTACTTGGCCAATTGAGGCTGCAACGAGATCGCCAGATCGGTTTCCCGATCGCCGCCCGCCACATAGGCGCCGACGCTGATCAGGTCGCGACTTTGCTGATAACGCGACCAGAGCTGCTTGAAGTACTGCGCACGCGCCATGTGGTCCGCAGTGACCACCGACGGCATGACCCGGCTGATGGACGCCTCGATGTCGATCGCCGGGTAGTGCCCCTCTTCCGCCAGGCGCCGCGACAGGACGATATGCCCGTCGAGCACGCCCCGCGCTGCGTCGGCGATCGGGTCCTGCTGATCGTCACCTTCGGACAGTACCGTATAAAACGCGGTGATCGAGCCTCCGCCCGCCTCGGCATTACCGGCGCGTTCCACCAGTTTCGGCAGCTTGGCGAATACCGACGGCGGATAACCCTTGGTCGCTGGCGGCTCGCCGATGGCCAGGGCGATTTCCCGCTGCGCCTGAGCAAAACGGGTCAGGGAGTCCATCAGCAACAACACGTTCTTGCCCTTGTCGCGGAAATACTCGGCGATTCGCGTGCAATACATGGCTGCGCGCAAACGCATCAGTGGCGCATCGTCCGCCGGAGACGCAACCACCACGGAGCGCTTGAGCCCTTCTTCACCGAGGATGTGCTCGATGAACTCCTTGACCTCACGACCCCGTTCGCCGATCAGCCCGACCACGATAATATCGGCCTCGGTGAAGCGGGTCATCATACCCAGCAGCACACTCTTGCCGACGCCGGTGCCGGCGAAGAGGCCGAGGCGCTGACCGCGACCGACTGTCAATAATCCGTTGATGGAGCGAATACCCACGTCGAGCGGCTGGCTGATGGGGTCACGCTTGAGCGGGTTGATGGTCGGACCATCCATCGGCACCCAGTCTTCGGCCTTCATCCCGCCCTTGCCATCCAGCGCACGGCCGGCGCCATCAAGTACGCGCCCGAGCATGCTCATGCCCATCGGCAAGCGACCGGTATCGGCCAAGGGCACAACCCTGGCGCCTGGGGCGATGCCCGCGACACTGCCGACCGGCATCAGAAACACCTTGTTGCCGGAGAAACCCATGACTTCGGCTTCGACCTGTACCGGGTGATAACTGTCGTCGTTGATCACCATGCAGCGGCTGCCCATGGCTGCGCGCAGGCCCTCCGCTTCAAGCGTCAGGCCCACCATGCGCAGCAAGCGCCCTTCGAGGATCGGTTGACCGGGCAACTCGGTGGCATGCGCATAAGTACTCAGGCGCTTGCCGAAGCTGGTGCGATCAAGGCGCATCAGCGATTTCCGGCTCTGGCTCAAGCGCTGCGGCAGACGGTTTTTCGCTGACGGGAAGTTCCAGCGTCATATCCGCCTCGGCCGGGTGCAACGCCTGGTCGTGCAACTGATCGAACAGCTTGGCCATGATTTGCGTGATGCGGGTTTCTACTGTCGCGTCGATGCGGCTGTGCTCGGTCTCGACCCGGCATCCACCCGGCAACATGGCTTCGTCTTCGACGATACGCCAGGTCTCTTCATGGCGCTCGCGCAATGCCTTGACCTGCTCGAAGTCCTGCGGATTGATGTACAGACGCACATTTCCGACGCCCAGCGGCAGCAGTTTCAGGGCTTCGCGCATGACATGTTCGATTTGCGTCGAGTCGATGGCCAGTTCGCGCTGAATCACCTGTTTGGCGACGTGCTGGACCAGACCGACCAGGGACTTCTCGATCTGCGTATCTTGTTCGGCAATCGGCTCGAACAGATTGCTCATCAGCAATTCAAGGCTGGCGAGCTTCGCGCTCAGGGCCACGTCAGCTTCCTGACGAACCTTGAGCGTGGCGCTGTGGAAACCTTCTCTCTCGCCCGTGGCGAAGCCTTCGTTGTAGGCTTCCTGACGAATACTTTCGAGTTCTTCGAGGGTCAGTGGCTGGACTTCCTCCAGCGGCACTTCCTCCATCTCCGGCGGTTCTTCTACCAGTTCTGGCTCAGGCTCCGGGACGTACGGGTCGAAGCTGGGCAACGACCAGATATCGAAACCACGGACATCACGCGCACGGATCAGGTCGGTGGGCGAATCATCACTCTTGGATGCCATGGCGTTAAATCATTTCCTCGCCGCCCTTCCCGCCGAGAACGATTTCTCCGGCTTCGGCCATACGGCGGGCAATGGTGAGGATTTCTTTCTGTGCGGTTTCCACGTCGCTGACGCGTACCGGCCCCTTGGCCTCCAGGTCGTCGCGGAGCAATTCGGCCGCACGCTTGGACATGTTTTTGAAGATCTTTTCCTTGACGCCTTCGTCCGAGCCCTTGAGGGCCAGCACCAGCACGTCCGAGGAAACTTCGCGCAACAGTGCCTGAATCCCACGGTCGTCGACATCGGACAGGTTGTTGAACACGAACATGAGGTCTTCGATCTGACCGGACAGGTCTTCGTCGACTTCGCGAATCGAGTCCATCAGTTGACCTTCGATCGAGCTGTCGAGGAAGTTCATGATGTCGGCTGCACGCTTGATGCCACCCAGGTTGGTACGCGCGGCGTTGGAGTTGCCGGAGAATTGCTTCTCGAGAATCTGGTTCAGTTCTTTCAGGGCCGCCGGTTGCACGGTGTTCAGCGACGAAACCCGCAAAATGATGTCCAGCCGCACCTTGTGGTCGAAGTTGCCGAGCACTTCACCTGCCTGATCCGGATCCAGGTAAGCCACGACGATGGCCTGGATCTGCGGGTGCTCGTAACGGATCACGTCCGCCACTGCACGCGGCTCCATCCACTTGAGACTGTCGAGACCGCTGGTATTGCCGCCCAGCAGGATCCGGTCGATCAGGCCGTTGGCCTTGTCTTCGCCCAGCGCCTGGGTGAGCATCTTGCGCACATAGTCATCGGAGCCGACGCCGAGGCTGGTCTGATCGCCAACGATGTCGACGAACTCGCTCATCACCTGCTCGACCTGCTCGCGGTGCACATTACCCATCTGCGCCATGGCCACGCCCACACGCTGAACCTCTTTGGGCCCCATGTGGCGCAGCACTTGCGCAGCATCGGTTGACCCCAGGGACAGCAGCAGAATCGCGGCTTTGTCGACCCGGCTGAGTTTGGCGATAGCGGCTCGGTTATCACTCATCTGCGTTAATCCACTCTTTCACGACCTGAGCCACACGACCCGGATCTTCTGCCACGAGGCTCTTGATTGCGTTCAACTGTGCGTCATAGCCTTCGCTCGGGCTAGGCAGCAGAATACTTTGCGGGCCACCGAGGCTGACACGGTCGTTGGCCAGTTCCCCGTCCAGACCGCCCATGCCACCGAGCTCGACATCGCTGCCGATACCCGCCAGTTGCTTGCCTTTGCCGCCACCGGTGATGTTGTTGAGCACCGGACGCAGCACGCCGAACACCAGCACCAGAATGAACAGCACCCCGAGAACCTGTTTCACCACATCCCAGAACCAGGGCTGCGAGTAGAACGGGATGTCGGCGATGACTTCGCCACGCTCGGCCGAGAACGGCACGTTGATCACGCTGACACTGTCGCCACGGCTGGCGTCAAAACCAACGGAGTCCTGCACCAATCGCGTTAAGCGCGCCAATTCATCGGCGCTCCATGGCGCACGAGTGGTTTCACCATTGGCCGCGTTGACCTTGACCTGATCATCCACGACGACGGCAACCGACAGGCGATTCAATCGGCCCTGCTGCTGCTTGGTGTGGCTGATGGAGCGGTCGAGTTCGAAGTTCTTGGTGGATTGCAGACGCTTGTCCGCCGGGTACGGTGCCAGCATCGGCTGACCGGTTGCCGGGTCCATGATTTGTTGGCCGTTGGCATCGAGCAGCGGCTGACCCGGCTGCACCATGCCGGCGGAAGCGCTCGCGCCACCAGTGGTTTGCGGGGCGGAGGCAGGCGCAGGCGGCTGATTGCTCAGAGCACCGGGAACGCCTTGCGGGCCGTTGCTGGCGGTGCGCTGTTCGGACGTCGACTGCTCGCTGCGCAGTGCCGGCTGATCCGGGTTGAATTGCTCCGAGGTCGACTCGACCGCGCTGAAGTCCACGTCGGCGGAGACTTCAGCCTTGTAGCGATCATTGCCCAACACCGGTTGCAGAATATTGTGCACACGCTGGGTCAGCATGCTTTCCATGCGGCGGCTGTAATCGAATTGCTTGCCGGCCATGGTCAGTTCGGAGTTTTCCGCCTGATCGGAGAGCAAGGTGCCCTTTTGGTCCACGACGGTGATCTGCGACTTGCTTAACTCGGGAACACTGGTCGCCACCAGATTGATAATGGCCAGAACCTGGCCCGGCTCCAGTGACCGACCGGAATAAAGTTCAACCAGTACCGATGCACTTGGCTTGCGTTCGTCACGCACGAATACCGAGCTTTTCGGAATGGCCAGGTGCACACGGGCACCCTTGACGTTGTTCAGGCTGGAAATGGTCCGCGCCAGTTCACCTTCAAGGCCGCGACGATAACGGGTCGCTTCCATGAACTGACTGGTCCCCAGCCCCTGGTCCTTGTCGAGGATTTCAAAACCGATGTTGCCGTCCTTGGGAGTAACACCAGCAGCGGCGAGCTTGAGCCGCGCACGCGCCACATCATCGGCCTTGACCAGCAAGGCGCCGGAGTTGGGTTCGACGGTGTAGGGAATGTCAGCGGCAGCCAGGGTTTCCATGACCTGCTTGGCGTCCATACCGGCAAGGCTGCCGTACAGCGGCCGATAGTCGGGTTGCTGAGACCACAGCACCACGGCAAATCCAATCGCCACGCTCGCAGCCAGGCCAACCAACAGGCCCACCTGACGCAGCATGGTCATCTCGGAGAGGTTTTCCAGGAAGGACAAACCAAACAGCGGCGGTTTGCCGTCTGGAGGCGTGGTCTTGGCCGGAACGTTATTGGCGACTGCTTCTGCCATGACTCAATCTCGTCCTTAAACCGGCATCTGCATGATGTCTTGGTATGCCTGAACCAGCTTGTTACGCACTTGGGTCAACGCCTGAAAAGACACGCTGGCCTTCTGCGAGGAAATCATCACATCTGTCAGGTCGACGCCGCTTTTGCCAATTTCGAACGCATTGGCCAGTTGGGTCGAAGCCTGTTGGGTATCGTTGACCTTGTTGACGGCCTTGCCGAGCATGTCGGAAAAGCTGCTGCCGCCCATTTCCGGCGCCGCGACTGCCGCTTTCGGCTGAGCCATGGCGTCCATTTGCATGGACCGCATGTCCAACATCAACCGATTAAATTCAATTCCCTGGCTCATGGTCTACTCTCTCTGACGACCCGCAATTTTTTGACACTCACGCGGCGGATAGAGTGGTGTTAGCAACAAGGGTGCCAGCTCCATGGCGACCTTTCATAAAAGTCCGACACGGATCACCGCCTCCCCGTAGCAGCTGCCGAGCCCGCGAGGCTGCGTTCGAGGACGAAGTCCTCGCAAATCCTGCGTTCGCGTTTTTTCTGGAAAATCTCGTCGCCCGGTTTACGACTGCTTCGCAGCCGAACGCCGCCTCGCAAGCTCGACAGCTGCTACGGATACGGTTCAGGTCGCAAACAAATAACCTTCGACATCCATTCCGGCATCACGCATTTGCGCCAACTTGTAGCGCAAGGTCCGCGGGCTGATACCCAGACGCTCGGCCGCTTCCTTGCGCCGCCCGCGCTCGGAACGCAACGTATCGATGATCATCTGGAACTCGCGACGCCGCAGGTCATCACCCAATGCGCCCGCTGAATCGCCTTGCGGCGCCTCGACCTCAAGCATTCGCGCCGACATCGGAACTGGCGCCAACACTGGCAATGGCGCGCAAGCGACCGGCCCTGCGAGACAGAAGTCCTGCGGCTGAATCAAGCCACCCTGCTGCAAAATCAGCGCCCGCTGAATAGCATTGTCCAGCTCACGTACGTTACCCGGCCACGGATAACCGATCAGGCAAGCCTGAGCTTCTGGCGACAGTCTGGCAGCGGCATGCTTCATTTTATTGACGTGCTTGGCCAGCAGACGCTCGGCCAGCGGCAAGATGTCGGCAGTGCGCTCACGCAACGGACGCCAGGCCAGCGGAAATACCGACAGGCGATAGTAAAGATCTTCACGAAAACGCCCCGCTGCCACTTCACCCGCCAGATCACGGTTAGTGGTCGCAACCACTCGGATATCCAGTGCAATCGGCTTGCGCGCACCCACACGCTCGACTTCACGCTCTTGCAAAACGCGTAGCAGCTTGGCCTGAAGCCCCAAGGGCATTTCGGAAATTTCGTCGAGCAGAATGGTCCCGCCATCGGCCTGCTCGAACTTGCCGGCCTGAGCCGCAATAGCGCCTGTGAACGAACCCTTCTCATGACCGAACAAAGTTGCCTCGAGCATGTTGTCCGGAATCGCCGCACAATTGATCGCAATGAACGGCTGACTGGCGCGGTGCGAGTGCTGGTGAATGTAACGCGCCAGCACTTCTTTGCCGGTGCCTGACTCGCCAGAGATCAACACCGTCGAATCACTGCGCGCCACACGGGCTGCCAGCTCAAGCAACTGCGCACTGGCCGGCTCGAACGCTACCGGGCCTTCACCTTCGGTAGCGCCGAGACGACCCAGGGCATGTCGCGCCACCAGATCCAGCAACGCCTTGGGCTCGAACGGCTTGACCAGGTAGTCCGCCGCCCCCTGACGCATGGCGTCGACTGCGCGCTCAACCGCGCCATGAGCGGTCATCAGCAACACCGGCAATTGCGGCTGACGAATACGCAACAAACCCAACAACTGATGACCATCCATGCCCGGCATATTGACGTCACTGACCACCAGATTGAATGACTCGCTCGCCACGGCCTCCAGTGCGTCTTCGGCCGAGCCCACCGCGGTGTAATCGTGACCGGCCAGTAGCAGCGTATCCGTTAAGGCCTCGCGCAGTGCGCGGTCATCTTCGACCAGTAAAACCTTGATTGCCATCAACCTCACTCCACGCCTTGAGCGCTGGAAAACAACGGCAAGACCACCACCGCACACGTGCCGCGGCCCAGCCGCGAGCGCAGTTGCAATTCTCCCTGATGAGCACGGGCCACCGCCTTGACCACGGTCAGGCCAAGGCCGGTACCGGTGGTTTTGGTGGTGAAAAACGGTTCGCCCAAACGCGCCAATACGGCCGCGTCGATGCCGCCGCCGTTATCGCTGACGCACAGTCGAAGGGTGTTTCCACGGGTGTATAAATGAACTTTCAGACGTACATCGCCGGCACTGGCCTGAATCGCATTTTCAATCAGGTTCAGCAGCGCGCCGACCAGCGTGTCGCGATTGCACAGCAACTCCCCGGCATGGCTATCGCACTGCCAACGCACCGGATAATCCTGAACATGCGTCAATGCCGCCGCTTGCAGCGATTGCAGGAGCGCCTTGGGCGTCATGCGATCGGTCAACGGCAGCTCACCGCGAGCGAACACCAGCATGTCACGCACCTGATGTTCGAGTTCATGCAGACGCTCTTTCAAACGTCCGGCAAACCGTTGCTGGGTGGCGACCGGCAGCTCCTGCTCAGTCAAATGACTGGCGTACAACAATGCCGCGGATAACGGCGTACGAATCTGATGCGCCAGGGACGCAACCATCCGCCCAAGGGACGACAAGCGCTCATGGCGAGCCAGTTGGTCCTGCAAGTGTCGGGTTTCGGTCAGGTCGTTGAGCAGCACCAACTGACCCGGCTCGGCATCCAGCGAGCGCGTGGCAATCGACAGGCGCCGACCATCCTTCAAGGAAATTTCATGACCGTCGTCTTCACGCGGGGCAAAGCAGCGTGCAATGACATGACGCCACAACTCGCCTTCAAGCGGTAGACCCAGCAGCTCGCTGGCCGCCGGATTGGCTTCGCGCACGATACCTTGGGCATCAATGACGATGACGCCGCCGGGCAGCAAGTCGAGCAGGTTTTGCAGCCGGTTGGCCAGGCGCTCTTTTTCCGCCAGCTCTTGCATGCGCTGAGCACTGACCACCGCCAGCTCACCCTTGAGCTCGGTGACCCGGGCTTCAAGCATGCTGTAGGAGTCGGTAAGTTGGCTCGACATCTGATTGAACAGCGCGAACGCCTGCTCAAGGCCAAGCCGACTTGCCTGCTCTACAGAGGGCGATTGCCCCGAGACTTCGGGGGCAGGAGACATTTGGGCGGCGTGGGGCATCGTGCTCTCTCGCTTGGCTGACCGTCAGTTAAACGGAACGTTGCGAGGGACGTAGCAATACCCGTGCCTAAAAAAAGCCGCCCATTATTCAGCGAGTTGAAAAACAGGCGTCAATCGTCCACCTGCTCATCACCATCGCGACGGCTCATGCCGTACTTGCGCATCTTCTCCACCAGCGTGGTGCGGCGAATGCGCAGGCGCTCGGCGGCACGCGCCACGATGCCATTGGCATCATCCAGCGCTTGCTGAATCAAGCCCTGCTCCAGACCACCAAGGTAGTCTTTGAGGTCCAGGCCTTCTGGCGGCAGCATGGCGTTCGCGGTGAAGTCCGGGGTATGGCCATTAATGGCTACCCGTTCTTCAAGATCGCTGCGCAAGCTATCAACCAGTTGCTCGTCTTCGTCATCGACATAACGGAATTTCTTCGGCAATTCGACCACGCCGATCACGCCGTACGGGTGCATGATCGCCATCCGCTCGACCAGGTTGGCCAGCTCACGGACGTTGCCCGGCCAGCCATGACGGCACAGCGACATGATCGCTGCCGAGTTAAAGCGAATGGAACCGCGTTTCTCGTGCTCCATGCGCGAGATCAACTCATTCATCAGCAACGGAATATCTTCGACACGCTCACGCAGCGGCGCCATCTCGATCGGGAAGACGTTGAGGCGGTAGTACAGATCCTCACGGAAGCTGCCGACCTCGATCATGCTTTCGAGGTTCTTGTGAGTCGCGGCGATGATCCGCACATCGACGCTCTGGGTCTTGTTGCTACCCACGCGCTCGAAGGTGCGCTCCTGCAACACCCGCAGCAGCTTGACCTGCATCGGCAATGGCATGTCGCCGATCTCGTCGAGAAACAGCGTACCGCCGTTGGCCAGCTCAAAACGCCCGGCGCGGCTGGTGATAGCCCCGGTAAAGGCGCCCTTCTCATGGCCAAACAGTTCGCTTTCCAGCAGCTCGGCCGGGATCGCACCGCAGTTGACCGGAACGAACGGCGCGTCGCGCCGCTTGGAGTGATAGTGCAGGTTGCGCGCGACCACTTCCTTGCCCGTGCCGGACTCACCGAGGATCAGCACGCTGGCATCGGTGTCGGCCACTTGCTGCATCATCTGGCGGACGTGCTGAATCGCCCGACTGGTGCCGACAAGACTACGGAAAAGATTGGGTTCGCGGTGACGACCGCGCTCGCGAGCCTGGTCGTACATCTCGCGATATACCTGGGCGCGGTGCAGGGAGTCCAGCAACTTGCTGTAGCTGGGTGGCATTTCCAGAGTGGAAAGCACCCGGCGACGCTGGTCCTCTGGCAGGTCAGCGGAAGAATTATCGCCCATCAACAAAACCGGAAGGAACTCATCCCAGGTAGCCAGTGTCTTTAACAGACCCGGAAGAGCGCCAGGAGCATTCACGGTCCCGATGAGGACACAGATTACTTCACGACTTGATGACAAAGAGCCGACAGCCTGCTGCCAGTCATGGCTACCACAGGGTAAATTTTCTTCGCCAAGAAAATTTAAAATCACCGCCAAGTCGCGGCGGCGGACGCTATCGTCATCAATCAGCAGAATTTTGGTTTCACGCCACATGCAATAGCAACTTCCCTAGTCAACTCAATGCCCGAAATGAGTGGGCAAGCTAGACGCTTGCAGGCACGTTAAGCCTGGTAGACGCCTGAAATCTTCAAACAGCCACTAGTTAAGTCAAAAAACCGTGCACAGTCAAATTTATGGCGCACTACGGTCGGATTAACTGAGGATTAACCGAACAGATGGTAAACCTTTGCCGCGTTCTGTGCTTGATGGATCTGCGACATCTCATCGAATATTGCCTGACGCTCCCCCGTCGCCGCCTCCAACAACTGCCGATATACCCCAAGCAGCTCCTCAAGGTTATCGCGCAACGCCGCCTCATCCAGAGAAGCCTCACTCAAAACGTCTTCCATGCAGGCACGGCAATCCAGGTCCAATTGACCGATAGCTTCCCAGTTACGCTCGGCCAGGGCATCGACCAGGGCTTCACGGGTCTGTTCGATACGCTGCAGTACAAGACTCATGGTGATCTCCTTAAAACTGCGGACCCGGCACTGCGATGGCATCCCAGCCTTCTTTGACCGTACCGAGCAAATCGGCGACTTCGTCGAGGATCTTTGGATCGCTCTGGATATTAGCCTCTGCCAGACGCTTCATCATGTAGACGTAGAGGTTATCCAGCTCCCCCACCTCATCTGCCTTGTTCTCAAGGTCCAGGCCTTCACGCAAGCCGCCAATGATGTCGATGGCCTTGCTGATCAATACCCCTTTACCCGGAATATCCTTTCGCTCCATGGCGCCTTTGGCCTGAGCAATACGATCCAGCCCGCCTTCCATCAGCATCTGCACCAAGCGGTGCGGACTGGCTTCGGAGGTTTGCGCTTGCGCTCCAACTTTCTGATATTGCCGAAGGGCTAACATCGGATTCATGCTCTACCTCATCACAACTCAAGGGCTCGTATAACCAATGTATCGTCTACGAGTCAAAAAACTTTAAAGTCAAAAGGCAAAAACCCGGCGCGTTAAAAACGCAGCCGGGTTTTTGGCGCCGGCTCATGATTTAGCCGCTGGATTTCTGTGCGTTCAAGGAGCTGAAGAACGAGGTGATGCTGGTCGACGTCGCCTTCATCTGCCCGACCAACAGGTCCATGGCATTGTACTTGGCACTCAGCGTCGCGGTCATAGTGGTAACGCGCAAGTCCAACGCCACCTGCTGACTGCTCAGATCGCTTTTCTGCTTGTTCAGGCTGGTGGTGCGCTGATCAAGAATGCCACCGGTCTGCAAGTAAGGCTTGATTGCCGTACCCATCCGAGCCAGCAGACCGTTGGTGCTATTGGTCCCGGTGAACAGCGTCTGAACCTGACTACCCAACGCCTTGTTGGTCATCGCGGTACCGAACTTGGCAGAATCAAAGTTCAGCGTACCGAGTTTCTGATCGGTCGTGATGCCCAATTGCGATAGCACCGCCAATTGCCCCCCAGGCCCTGGAGTCACCAGTTGATTGCGAATATCGGCAATCAGCGAGCGAGGCACCGAGTCGCCGGTCAGCGCAGCAGAGACGGTCAGTTTGCCATTGGCATCGGCCGAGGCCTGGGTCAGCGAGGTCACCGTCTTGACCAGCGTGTTATAGGCGTCGACGAACGACTGTATCGACGTCTGCAAACCAGTGGTGTTGGTTGCCACAGTCACCGTCGAGGTACCCGGCGCAACCAGCGTCATGCTCATGCCACCCACCGCCTGACTGACGGTGTTGGTTTTGCTGGTGATTGCCAGGCCATCAATCGTCAGGCTCGCATCAGCGGCCAGCGCACCGATCGTACCGGAACTGGTTGCAGCAGGGTTCGCGCCCATCACCTGGGTGCCGTCGATTGCCAGACCGGCAATACCACTGACCGTCAGATCCGAGCCTGCGCCCGTTGTGGTCGACCCGATCACCAGACGCGAACCGTTGCTGTCAGTGACGATGTTGGCCGTGATGCCTTTAGCGGTCAGCGTGGTGTTGATCGCATCACGAGTGGACTGCAACGTCGCACCGGACGGGATAGTGACGTTGTAGGCAGTGCCATTTTGACTGATATTCAAAGTACCACTCGGAATGGCACTGGTAGCACCGCCTGCAAATGACGCACTGGCAACCTTGGAACCGGTAGCCAGATTCTTCACATTAATGTTGTAACTACCGTTGACCGCGGTGTTATCAGAGGTCACGGTCAAGGTCGCCGGAGTCGACGAGGTTGCCGCAAAACCCGCAAACGCAGGACTTGTCGAGCTATTGAGCTTGTCCATGGCGGCCTGATAAGCAGCCAAAGCACTTTTGAGCGAGCCCACACCGGAAATCTTCGAGGTGGTGAGCGTGGTCTGGGTGGTGATCTGAGTTTGCTTGGCAGCTTTGTCGCTGTTGACCAACGCTGTAACGATCGAACTGATATCTAGGCCGGAACCCAGACCTGTGCCCGGTAAAATTGGACTTGCCATGTGCATCTCCCTTTCTGTTTGTCGCCGGTCTTTTGACCACTCACGCCGTCAAATGAACGTACACACTATTCATGCCAGTTGTCAGACTTTTGCGTTGAACAGTACGTTGCTCGCCGTATTCAAACTGTCCGCCAGCTTCAACGCTTCTTCGGAAGGGATCTGTCGCACCACTTCACCCGTTGCCGTGGCAATCACTTTTACAACGACCTTGCCGGAGGCTTCATCGATCGAAAACTCGAGGTTGCGTTTGATCGACTGCACGAACTTTTCGATTTCCTGCACGGCGACTTTCAACTTATCCGCATCAGAGTCTGTACTACCGGCCACAGCCTGTACGCTGTCGGCCTGAGGCGCCTCGGCCAGTTTATCGGCAGTGCTGCTCACCGGTTTAACAGCCGGGTAAGACAAGTTCAGCTTTACGCTCATGTCCATGTCCATCACCTTTTTATAAGCAAAAAGCGGAAGAGCACGACCAGCGCACTCCCCCGCCAAAACTCATTGCAAAATTACTGAAGCAGCTTCAGTACGGCGTTTGGCAGCTGGTTGGCTTGCGCCAGAACAGCGGTGGAAGCCGATTGCAGGGTTTGGTTCTTGGTCAACTGAGCAGTTTCCGCAGCGAAATCGGTATCTTGTACGCGACCCAGTGCAGCGGTGGCGTTTTCGTTGACGTTTTGCAGGTTGGAGATGGTGCTGGTCAGACGGTTCTGCGAAGCACCGAGGTTTGCACGAACGGCACCAACGGAGGCCAGCGCAGCATCGATTGCGGTGATTGCACCGTCGATAGCCGAACCAGCAGCAGCGCTGGTAGCACCGGTCAGAACAGTAGTACCGCTACCTACCGACAGGCTGGCGGCGTCGAACTTGCTGCTCAGGGTCAGAGTGATCTGGTTGGCAGCACCGGTGTTGGAACCCACTTGCAGAGTCATGCTGCCAGCGGAACCGTCCAGCAGGTTTTTGCCGTTCAGGTTGGTGCTCTGGGCAATACGAGTCAGCTCGTCGCCCATCTGACTGAATTCCGCGTTGGTCGCGGTCTGGTCAGCAGTGCCGTTGGTGCCGTTACGTGCCTGGACAGCCAGTTCACGCATACGCTGCAGAATGTTGGTGGTCTCTTGCAGAGCGCCTTCAGCGGTCTGAGCCATCGAGATGCCGTCGTTGGCGTTTTTGATGGCTACGGTCTGACCGCGGATCTGGCTGCTCATACGGGTAGCGATCTGCAGGCCGGCAGCGTCGTCTTTCGCGCTGTTGATTTTCAGGCCGGAAGACAGGCGAGTCATCGATTGCTGCAGAGCGTTGGCCGCAGTGTTCAGGTTCTTCTGAACAGCCAGGGAAGCAACGTTAGTGTTTACGCCTAAAGACATGGTGAGTTCCTCGTTGGTTGGGTACTGCGGCTTCCGGCCCTGGCAACCGCCGGGTGTGGCCTAGAGAACCTTCGTAGTAGTTATCGTCGCGATTGCAGGTTGCTTGAGGGCTTTTTTGAAAAAAATTGCCATCACACTGCCACCCCCCCGAAAACAAAGGCTTGTACGAGACCCACGAGAGAAAAATGACGTCAGGAAATTGCCGACAACAGAGCAGCGAGAGGATCGCCTTTGCCGACAGAAAACTATTTCAGTGGTGAGCGTGACCTGCTTCCAGCAAATCGATCAACTCATACTCCATTGTGTCGGCCAGCCCCAGCCAGTCCTGCGCCTCCTGAGCGGCCAGCATCGACACGAGCAGTTGTGCCCACTGCAGCTGGATATCTTCAGGGCTCTGACAAAGCAGTCCCTGCACCTTGTCGAACACATCGACCATGGTCAGCGCAGCCTCGACATCACGTCCGAGACGAAACAGCCCGGCGCATTGCCGGCAATCGATGACACATTGTGCAAGCTCGCTCATTGCACGAATTCCTGATTGAACGTCGTCCCCACAATCATCGCCCCTGCCCGACTGCTGTTAAAAAAGCGTACCTGCGGATGCCCGGCAATGTAGCGCTCCAGCTCACACAGGTAACTGCGGAAATTCAACTGCGTTCGAACCCGCAACCCATGCCCATCAAGCACCCAGTGCTTGGCCAGGTTTACCCCCAGCCCCAGATCGCCATCATTCCAGCCGGCATGGGTTTTGTTCATCGGGAACGCAAAGTCGGCACCGAACAGGGTAATCCGGTCCGCGCCCATCTTGACCGCAAGGTCCACCGCCGGATGGATCACGCTGCCACCGACATACAGTTCAGCCTTGCTGATCTGTTGGCGGATAGCCGCATAGACCGGGCTGGCGGAATACCCGACATAACGCGTGCCCTTCCAGGCTTTCAGCACCTGCGGATCGCTCATGGGCAGGTACACCAGCGGGATGTTGTCAGTGTCCTCGGGCGGCAAGTGCCTGAAGCTGATGCGTCGGTCGATACTGACCACCAGATCTGGCCTGATACCATGCTCGCGCAACGGTCGATAGGCGGTATCGACGCTGATGAACAAGGGCCGCTGTTCGCGCTCGCGTATCGCCAGAAGCTGGTCGAAATGCAGTTCAAGACTTGGCCCTGTGCCGATCACATAGACTTCTCGACCGGTACACGTCGCGAACAACTCGACTACATCGCGATCACGGCTGACGAGCTCACGACTCTCCTCCAGCCGCTCAATGATCGCTGGGGACTGCGGGTCGAACTCACGATTATTGAAGGTAAGGTGCACTTCGCTGATCAGCCGATCGCGAATCTTGGCATTGAAGTCATCTGCCAGCAGCATCTCGGACGGCAACGCAAAAAACGGCAGGTGGATGTCCGACAAGTCGCCGGCGTAGATCAACTCGACCCGCGGATCACTGAGCCACTGCCGCTGATCGAGCAACTGCAGCGTCAACGAGAAAATCGCGCCATTGAGGATATGCACGTACAAACGCTGAAGCTCGGTGCTTTCAAGCAGCACGCACGGCAAGTCACCCAGCCCTGTGCCATAGACATGCACCACCGGACTGCCCGGTGGCAGGCTGGCCGCTTGCAACCGCGCTTCACGCGTGCGGTCATGGCGGCTGGTGAGCTGGATACCGCCAATGCTCAGGGTCGAACCCAATCCTTCCACCAGCTCTGCCTGAACCGCCGCGCTGTCTTCCGTCATCAACCGTACATGCAACGCCGGCCAGCGACGCTCTATCACCTGGAAATTGTCTTCAACGCTGTCGCTCATGCTGCCTCGATAGTCATTCAGGCAAAAAAATAGCGTCCAAGGTTACACCTTGGACGCTATTTTTATGTCACAGGATGTAGCTCAAGGGCGATAAATAATCGCCGAACCCCACGAGAGCCCTACACCAAAACCGCTCAGCGCAACGCGCTTCCATTTGGCGTCGAGTACGTGTTTTTCCAGCAACAACGGAATGCTCGACGATACGGTATTACCGGTCTCGACCATGTCCTTGATGAACTTCTCCGGATCACCTTCGAAACGCCGCGCCACGGCGTCAACAATCGCCGCACTGCCCTGGTGAATGCAGAACGCATCGATATCATCAGCGTGCAGACCGGACTCGTCGAGCAACTCGTGCAAATGCGCCGGGACTTTCAGCAACGCAAAGTTGAACACCTGACGACCGTTCATGAAGAACACCCCGTCAGTGACTTTCAGGTGCGGTGCGCCGGAGCCGTCAGTGCCGAACTTGGCCTTGCCCAGCTGCCACGGGGCGTCTTCGCCCATCCAGGTCGCGGTGGCGGCATCACCGAACAGCATGGTGGTGTTGCGGTCTTCAGGGTCGACGATTTTCGAGTAAGGGTCGGCGGTCACCAACAGGCCATTCTTCAGGCCCGTGGCTTCCATGAAGCCCTTGATCGCGTAGATACCGTAAACGTAACCAGAGCAGCCCAGGGAAATATCGAAGGCGGCAACGGTGGTCGGCAGACCGAGCTTGTCCTGAACGATCGCCGCGGTGTGCGGCAGACCTTCTTCGTCACCATTTTGGGTGACGACGATCAGCACATCGATCGATTCGCGCTTGAGTTCGGGGTTGTTGGCAAACAGCGTATTGACCGCTTCGACACACAGGTCCGAGGTTTCCTGCCCGGCGTCTTTACGCGGCAGGAAAGCGGAACCGATCTTACCCAGGATGAATGTCTCATCCTTTTCAAATTTTGCACCTTGTGCGTAATTGTCCACGCCGGCTACAGGAACGTAGCTCGCAATGCTTTTTATGCCAATCATTACGGCTTCCCAATAATAAACAGCTGAATACCCCCGTTCGCACGAATCGAGGGGCGCCGACACATAGAGTTTGCGCTGCCCGCAACGGGCAACCACGGAAAGCTTAAAGGGCTATCACTGAGCCGCTTACCGGCCAGGCGCCATCTTCCCGATCAATACAATACAGTGAAGATGCCCGTTATGACTCGCAGGTCACGCTATTTTGCGTAATCAGCCACAGATGTTGTCATTCGATAAGCGACCAGGCCAGCGGCGTGCCGCGCTTTAGAGGCTCGCGGGCACGTCGTCCGATAATGCTATCAGCGTGTTTGGGCGCCAGGCCCAGACCTGGGCGGATGGCCCGCAGGTTGTCGGGTGTGAACACCTCACCGGCGGCCATGTCCTGGGCGACGTAAAGCGAACGACGGTACACCAGCGACTTCTGCTCGGCCTCGGTGACGCCATAATGCACCTGCCCCATGGCCTGCCAGGCGCGCTCTGTCTCGACCACCAGACTGGCCAGTTCGGCCGGCTCCAGCGAGAAACTCGCGTCGACGCCTCCGGCAGCCCGATCCAGGGTGAAGTGTTTTTCCACCACCGTCGCCCCAAGGGCCACCGCCGCCACCGAAACCCCGACGCCCATGGAATGATCGGACAAACCGACTTCGCAACCAAACAGTTCGCGCAGGTGTGGAATGGTTCGCACGTTGCTGTTGGCAGGCGTGGCCGGGTAGGTGCTGGTGCATTTGAGCAGCACCAGATCCTTGCAGCCGGCCGCACGCGCCGCACGCACGGTTTCATCCAGCTCGGCGATGCTGGCCATGCCGGTGGAAATGATCAGCGGCTTACCGGTGGCCGCCACCCGGCGAATCAGCGGTAAGTCGGTGTTTTCAAAACTGGCGATCTTGTAGGCCGGCACGTCGAGACTTTCGAGAAAGTCCACGGCCGTCTCATCGAATGGTGTCGAGAATGCCAGCATGCCCAGCTCTTTGGCCCGGGCAAAGATCGGTGCATGCCATTCCCACGGCGTATGCGCCTTCTCATACAGCGCATACAGCGAAGAGCCGGCCCACAGACTGCCAGGGTCCTGGATGAAAAACTCGCCGTGATCCAGATTCAGGGTCATGGTGTCGGCAGTGTAGGTTTGCAGCTTCAAGGCATGCGCGCCGGCCTTGGCCGCGGCCTCGACGATCTGCAACGCGACCTCCAGGGACTGATTATGGTTGCCGCTCATCTCGGCGATGATGAACGGCGCCGCCTGCGCGCCGATCAAACGCGAGCCAATACTGAAGCTAGTCATTGTTCCGATCCTTTAATACACGCTCGAAGCGACAGGCCGACTGAATATACCCAGCCTCGTCAAACAGCTTGATCGAGACCGCGTTAGCGGGCAGCACCTGAGCCTCGATAACCGTCAGGTCTGGCCAATGCTGGCTCACGAATTCCTCACCACGCACCAGCAGCGCCCTGCCCCAACCCACTCCGAAACGACCTTCGAAGAGATACACCGAGACCTCGGCGCGTGTGCCGCACCGGTCGTAGCGCAACACTCCAACGGGACCATCGGTGGTCTGCCCGATCAGCAACAGCCGCTGCGCATTGACCAGACTGGCCGCCATCCAGGCTCGATGAGCGTCCCAACTGATCGGGGCCTGGCTAATCGACCAGCGACGCACCGCCTCGGCATTGCGCCCGTCAAACAACAGCCGTTCATCAGCGCTTTGCGCCTGGCGCAGTTGCAGGCTCTCGCCGCTCAATGCGACAGCAAAACGCCGAGCGCCCAGGCCATCGACCCATTGGCGCGAACGCTGCGCCAGGCTTTGACGCAGGCTGATGTTGCTCAACACAAAACCAACAGCCTGACGCAGGCAATCGACATCCACCTGCTCACTGGTGCCCAGGTACACATGAGCACCCGCCGCCGCCAGGCGTTCGGCATTGGCTTGTTGATTCCCCGACACAGCAATGCAAATGGTCGGCAGGCCCAGCGCCGCGCGCTCCCAACTGGTTCCGCCGCCCGCGCCAATGAACAGATCCGCCTGCGCCATCAACTGTGCAAAGTCACTGACGAAGGTCTGCAGCCGCCATTTGGGCCGCTGCGCCGCCATCGCTTGCATCTGTTCCAGGGCAGGATTGGCTCTACCTGCAATGAAATCCACTTCCAGTTCGGTAAAGTCGGCCAGCGCGCGCATGGCCTTCCAGGTCTCACCCGCCCCATCAAGACCACCAAAATTCACCAATACCCGGCTGGGCCGAGGACTGATCGGCACGGGCTCACGCCTGAACTCGTCGCGAATCAGTGCATAACGGGGCCCGAACAGTTGGCGACAAAGGTTCAGTGCGCGCTGTGCGTACGCCGGATCGTTGGCGGTCAGGTTTTGATCGAACAGCAGGTCGACTGCATGCTTGCGATTATTCAGGTCGTCGATTGCAGCGATGCGCCGGGCCCACTGACGGGCCGCGCCTTGCCACTGATGATCGAGACCGTAATGATCAACCACAATCCAGTCGAAGCGGCCTTCCGCCGCCAGACAATCGCCCAGGGCGTCGATGTCCGCTTGCCACGGTAACAACGCCTCGATCCCCAGCGACGGGTCTTCTCCCGGATAGTCCGCAGGTAAAGCGAACGTGCGAAAGCCTTGTGCCTCCAGCCGCGCCAGGGAATTACCCGGCAACACGCGACAGGCAAACAGGACCTGGGCACCGCTTTCGCGCAGTACCTGGGCCAACGTCAAACAACGCGCCACATGGCCGCTGCCAATGGCCGACGACGCATCGGCGCGGATCAGTACTCTCACGGTTCCAGCTCCCCGGCTGCTTGAAGTGCCGTGTACAGGTATTGCGCGCGCACCCAGTCCTCTTCGGTATCGATGTCCTGGACCAGATGCCGGGGCAACATCACCGGCAAGCTTTGCTCAGAGTACAAAACCGTCCCCTGCAGCCAGGCTTCGCTGCGTCCCCAGTAGAATTGCCCGGCATCCTGATAGGCGGTCGGCAGGTCCTGGGAGCGTGTGTTGCGATACTCGGGATACAGCGGCGTCAAGGCGCCCTGCGGGTTGACGGTCAAGGCGCGCTGCACCGGAAATCCGAAATCACAGACTGAGAAGGCAAAGGACTTTTTCGGGTACAGGGCCAGCAATTCTGCCCCCTGTCGCAAATAGCGTTTTTGCAGCAACGGTGCCGTCGCATAAATGCAGCAGGCCTGGTCAAAAAAACGCCCCTGCTGCTGCAATGTTTCAAGGGCATGTACAATCACCGCCGCCGTCCCGGTGAAATCGTCCGCCAGTTCCGCCGGCCGCATGAACGGCACCTGCGCGCCCAAGGCCCGGGCGAACGCAGCGATTTCATCATCTTCGGTACTGACGATCACTTCATCGAACAACCCCGATGTCAGGGCGACGCGAATCGAGTGAGCAATCATCGGCTCACCGTGAAACAGCTTGAGATTCTTGCGCGGGATGCGCTTGCTGCCGCCACGGGCCGGGATAATTGCGATTGCACTCAAGGGCGTTTTTCCAACAGAAACCAGGTGATGTCGTCGACCGGAAATTGCGGATCACGGTGGTAACCAAAACCATAGTCGAGCAAGTGCAGATCAGCATAGCGATCAAGCATTTCGCCGGCGAAATCGCGCTTGAACAATTTGCCGCTGTTGCCGCGATACGACACCTCGACGGGCGACGGGTTGTAGTACTCGCCGATCAGGATATAACGCCGGCTCAACTCATAGAGCTGTGCATAAGCCGCCGGCAACAACTCGGGCGCCAGATGAATCAGCACGCCTTTGCTCAGGGTCAGATCAAAGCTGCGCTCGCGCGGATAATCGAACAGCGAACCCTGCCAGACCTCGGCAATCCCCAACGCCTGCGCCTCGGCATGAGCGCTGGCATTGATCTCCACGCCGTGCAAGGCGCATTCAGGCAACAGCTGATGCAACGCCCGCAGGTTATTGCCTGAGTTGGTGCCCAGTTCCAACAGGCTGTCGAGACGTGTCGTGCGCGCCAGCGCCTTGGCGAACAGCGCCAGGTTGGCCGCGACCAGCGGTTGCCCCTGGTTACGCGCTACGTACTGATCACCGAACGCTCCGCGCCAGAACTCTTCCTGCTCACTCAACTCACGCATGCGTCACTCTCATCAACCCGTAAAGGAAGGTCTTCAACTGATGATTCGTCTCAGTTGCTCAACCACATAATCCTGCTGTTCATCGCTCAACCCAGGGTACATCGGCAAGCTGATCGCCTCGGCGTAGTAACGCTCTGCTTCGGGAAAGTCGCCATCGGCAAATCCCAGATCACGATAATAGGGCTGCAAGTGCACTGGAATATAGTGCAGGTTCACCCCCACACCCGCCTCGCGCAATGCCTCGAAGACTTGCCGGTGGCTCGGCGTAATCCGCGCGCGCTGCAAGCGCACCACATACAGGTGCCAGGCCGACTCCGCGCCAGGCTGAATACTTGGCAAGGTCAACGGCAGCCCCGCCAGTAGCCGGTCATACCGTGCGACCAGCTCACGGCGCCGAGCGATAAAGCCGTCGAGCTTGTCCAGTTGCGAAAGCCCGAGCGCCGCCTGGAGATCGGTGATCCGATAATTGAAGCCCAACTCCACCTGCTGGTAGTACCACGGACCATGACTGTGCTCGGTCATCTGCGTCGGGTCCCGGGTCATGCCATGGCTGCGCAGGCGCTGCATGCGCTCGGCCAGTTCAGGGCGATTGGTCAGGACCATGCCACCTTCAGCGCTGGTGATGATTTTCACCGGGTGGAAACTGAACACCGTCATCGCCGCAAACTCGCCGCAACCGACCGGACGCCCGGCATACGACGCACCGACCGCGTGGGACGCATCCTCGATCAGCGTGAAGCCATAGCGCTCGCTCAGTTCAGCAATGGCTTGCATGTCACAGCTTTGCCCGGCAAAAGCCACTGCGACCACCACTTTAGGCAACGTCCCGTTGCTCTCCGCCACCACAAGCTTAAGCCTCAGGGCGTTTGCATCGAGATTCCAGGTCAACGGATCGATATCGACGAAATCGACTTCGGCACCGCAGTAACGTCCGCAGTTGGCTGACGCCAGGAAGGTATTCGGGCTGGTCCAGAGTCGATCGCCCGGCCCTAACCCGGCCGCCAGACAAGCAATGTGCAAGGCCGCCGTGGCATTGCACACCGCCACCGCGTGAGCGGCTTCACAGCGTCGGGCCATGGCCTGTTCAAAACGTTCGATGGTCGGCCCCTGGGTCAACCAGTCGGACTGCAACACCGCGACCACTGCGTCGATATCCGCCTGATCCACGCTTTGCCGACCGTAAGGAATCATGCCGACAACTCGGCGTGCAACTCGGCGATCTGCCCGACCGAGAGGAAATGCGCATTGGTGTCGGAGCGGTACTCGAAGTCCTCGCTCACATGCCGTCCCTGCTCACCCACGCCATCCAGCGCAAAATCAATGTCGACGTGAGTAAAACGAATCGACGGCTCGATGGTGTAGTGGTCCTCAAACTCCAGGGTCATCCGTGCGTCATCGAGCGGCACCATCAACTCATGCAGTTTTTCGCCCGGACGAATCCCGACGATCTTGTGCGGCAAATGCTCAGCCATGCCCCGTGCCAGATCGACGATGCGAATAGACGGGATCTTCGGCACAAAAATCTCCCCACCATGCATGCGCGCGAAGCTGTCGAGCACGAACTGCACACCATGATCGAGGGTGATCCAGAAGCGGGTCATGCGCTCGTCGGTGATCGGCAGTTCTTTTGCACCCTCGGCAATCAGTTTGCTGAAGAACGGCACCACCGAACCACGTGACCCGGCAACATTGCCGTAGCGCACCACCGCAAACCGGGTTTGCTGATCACCGGCGATATTGTTTGCCGCGACGAACAGTTTGTCCGAAAGCAGCTTGGTCGCACCGTACAGGTTGATCGGGCTGGCGGCTTTGTCGGTGGACAGCGCAACGACTTTCTTCACACCGTTATCAATGGCGGCGGCGATGATATTTTCCGCGCCATTGACGTTGGTACGAATGCATTCAGTGGGGTTGTATTCCGCCGCGGGCACCTGTTTCAGGGCGGCGGCATGCACCACGTAGTCGATCCCGCGCATCGCCTGACGCAAACGCTCGGCATCGCGCACATCGCCCAAAAAGTAGCGCATGCACGGTGCATTGAAGGTTTGCTGCATCTCGTACTGTTTGAGTTCATCGCGCGAGAACACCACCACCCGCTTGGGCTGGTACTGCTCCAGCAAACGCCGGATGAACATGCGCCCGAACGAACCGGTACCGCCCGAGATGAAAATCGATTTGCCGTTGAACATGCCGTGAATCCTTTTACCTGTGCGCCTGACTTAAACCAGCAACCGCGCCCAATCCACACTGGTCGCGTTGCCGAGGGTGAAACCCTTGCCGGTCAGGGCGAGGTTCTTGTTGTAAGCCAGATCGTGCTGAAACGGCCCGGCCCATTTTTCACGCAAGGCCGCAAGCGCCTGCGGGGCGTCGGGCAAGGTGCCAGGGTGAATGACTTGCACCTGCGGCGTCCACACCACCAGATAGCCGGCCTGACCGGCTTTCAGGCACAGGTCGACATCGCCGTAGGCGTCGGCGAAAGCGCCTTCGTCCAGCCCGCCAACCTCGTCGAACAGCGCTTTGCGGATCATCAGGCACACGGCCGAGACGGCCGAATAGTTCTGCTCCAGCACCAGACGATTCAGATAGCCCTTGGCATCCTTCGACTCGCCGACGAACGCCGAATCGACGCCGTCGTTCATGCCCAGAATCAGCCCGGCCTGAGTGACCTTGGCATCGCGATCAAACAGCTTGGCGCCAACCACACCGACTTCCGGGCGTTGGGCCTGGTTGAGCAGGGATTCGAGCCAGTTCGGGTTGACCACTTCACTGTCTGCCGCCAGCAGCACCAGGTATTCACCCTGGGTCTGCTGACTGGCCTCGTTGTACAACGCCGACAGGCTGAGACGCTCGTGCGCCCGCAGGACACGGACCTTGTCGCCCGGCTGCCCGAGGCCGTCCAGCCATTGCAGGATGTCCGGTGACTGGCTCGCGTTGTCGGCGATCAGTACTTCGTAACGGGTATAGCGGGTTCGCTGCACAATGCCGGTCAGGCACCGTTGCAGCTGCTCTAGATTGTCCTGGCTCGCCACGATGATCGACACCAGCGGACGCTCGGTGTGACGGTAATCGATTTGATAAGTACCAGGCTCGGCGGAGCTGATTTGCGCCTTGTAGCCACGGGTCGCGAGGTGACGGATCAACGCCAGACGCTCGTGGGCATTGTCTTCCAGTACCGGCGCCCGGGCGATCAGCAACGGTTCGTCCAGATGAGCCAGCCAGGCCAGACCGCCTTGCTCGATGATCCGCAGCAGCAGGTCGAACTCCAGCGCCTTGCTGAAGTCGGCCTGATAACCGCCCGCCTCCAGCAACACATCCTTGCGGATCAGCCAGTGCCGCGCCATCAGCGCCGGCAGGCTTTGCAGCAGGTCGAGGTTGAAACCTGGACGGAACACATCGACCAGCGCGCCATTGGCGTCACGCTGAATCTCGTCCGAGGCCACCGCTCGGCATTCGGGCGCGGCCTGCAGTTCCAGACCTGCGCGCAACAGACCGCCGGCGGTGAACTCGTCACCCGCCTCGGTCAGCAACAACCAGTCGCACGGCGATTGACGCGCGATCTGATTGAGCTTGTCGACATAGTTGGCCTGCGTCACGCGAACAAAGTGCAAAGTGTTGTGCACCGTCGTTGCCGCCATCGGCTCGCCCGTGGTGAACACCACGATCTTGAAGGCGTGGTTGCGACCTTCCAGCAAACTGTCGAGGGTGATCTGTAGCTTGGCCGCGTCGTTATCGAGGTCCAGCACCAGAATGCCAAACTGTGGACCGCCATTGTGGGCGGCCAGATAACGCGACGTCGCAGCGACTTCGTCAGCGTCCGGGGTACGCGCCGCCAGCCACTTGAGCAGGCGACCGGAGCGCATGGCACCGAACGCCTCTTCATTGCCTTGAGTCGATACTGCGTCCAGACGCTCGGCCCAGGCGAACATGTCCCGCGCGTCGTCCGCTTCACCCAGAAGCTCCAACTGCTGCGCCAGACGCTTGACCACCTGACGGTTGAACGGGTTGCTGCCGTACGCGTACCCCAGGCGCTCGACGACGCTTTCAGCGGTGTCGTTGTTGCGTGGCCGCATCATGTCGGCCTGCATCGCCCAGATACCTTCAAGCCCCTGAAGCTGAACGCGGCCAGCCGGCATGGCATGCAGCAGAAATTCAAACTGGCTCAACAGGTCGAAGAACTTTTGATTGTAGAAAGGCATTTCGACATATTGCAAAAGCCCGAATTGGCGGTCAGGTCCCTTCTGCACATTGTTCCAGCGCGACTCGAAAATCGGCTCGGCAGTCAACGCCCGACGGTTGCGCAGGCTGTCAGCCATCGCCTCGAAACTGTCCAGTGCCAATTGCCTGGCCTGCTCCGCATCAAGACCGGTGCGGGTGCTCGGCAACGTCGCCAGCAATTGGGCGAACGCTTCACGATCCGCTACCGATTTGGCATCGGCGAGGGTCAGGGTGCTGTAGATCTCGGTGTTGTGCTCCGACTCAAGGTAATTGACCTCTCGCACCACATACGGGATCGGCAGAATTCGCGCCTTGGCCATTGCCAGCATGTAGTACGCATGGCCGATTTCCTGCCATTCGAAGATGGTGTTCTCCGGCATGACCGCGTACCAGTCACGCAACAGCTCAGTGCGGTGAACAGCATAGAACGGCGGGATGTACTGATGCATGAAGTCGATGACACGGTCCTGCGCGCGCTCGGACGAATAGTCCTCACAGACCTTCTTGTCCCGACGGTAGTAGCTCACGCTGTTGGCCAGGGTCAGGTACATCAGGCAATAGCCATGGCACATGCCGTAATCCGGATTGGCTTCCAGGAACGACACCGAAGCGTCGAGGGCGTCATGCACGATGAAGTCATCGTCGGCGGCAAACACCATGTAGGGCGTGGTGACTTGCTGCACGCCGTAGTCGAGCTTGGCACGAATGCCCCAATAACCGTACTGCGGCAGGTGCTGATAGTCGACGGAGGGGTACACGCCGTCGATGCCATCGGTGACCTGGGTCGAAGAGTCCAGTACCAGAATCCTGCAAGGCAAGGTGCTGTAAAACTTCACCGCCCGGCGCGCAAAGGCCGGTCGGTTGTGGGTGATGAGTACCACCGTCAACAACTCGTTCAATGGTAATCCGCTTTCAGAACCGTACTTGCCTTGCATAGTCTTTCCCCACAACCGGCGTATCGCCCGATGAACTCAACAATGATGTCGTTGCTTAACGAACCCGACGCAGATAGCCGTCCGGCGCTACGGTGATCAGCAGCTTGCTGTGAATCCGCGCATCGATTTCAAAGTCGCGGTTTTCTTCCAGGTAGGCCCAGACTGCCGTTTTCGGGTTGTCGCCCTTGCCCCACGGACGATCCGGGAAGGCGTCTTCCGGCATGTCTTCGACCACGGTGTCCATCACTACGCAGTAGCTGCCGACCGAAACCAGCGGCGCATACAGACGCAGCTCTTCAAGCACATGTTCGTGAGTGTGGTTGGAGTCCAGAACCACCAGCACTTTCTTGCCGGCAACCCGCGCACGAACTTCATCAACGATGGCCGGATCGATGCTCGAACCCTGGATCATGCTGATCCGGCGCGCCATCGGGTGGGCTTCAATGGCTTCGCGGTTGTGTTGACGAATGTCGATGTCCACACCCAGCACTTCACCGTGGCCGATCAGTTCCAGCATCGAGGCGTAAAACACCAGGGAGCCGCCATGGGCGATACCCGTTTCGACGATCACCTCCGGACGCAGGTCCCAGATGATTTCCTGCATGGCGACCATATCCTGAGGAAACTGAATGATCGGCCGGCCCATCCAGCTGAAATTGTAGGTGTATTTGTGTTTGGCCGTGACACCGACCCAGTCCAGCGACTCGGACTGAAGTTTTTTGTCCTGCTGCAAGCCTTCGATATTCTGGCTTACTTCTTCGCGAAACTGCTCATGAGGATTCATGCAAACGCTCCGATACGGGGTGTTGTTAGTTGAAAACCCGACCGTCCTGATAAGGGACAGCCTGAGTCTTGATAATTCGTGCGGGATTGCCGACGACGACTGCGTAGTCGGGGACGTCCCGGGTGACCACTGCTCCGGCGCCGACCGTGGCCCAGCGACCAATGCGCAAGCGTGGCAGGATCGTGGCGTTGGTGCCGATGAAAGCCCCGTCACCCACTTCAACGCAGCCGGCGATAGCAACGCCGGGCGCCATGAACACGCTGTGCCCGATCCGACCTTCGTGCCCAATCAGGCTGCCGTAGCTGATGCTGCTGTTATCGCCCAGGGACACTTCGGCCTGGATGATCACGCCTTCCTGCAGATAGTTGCCGGTGCCCATGCGCGTCATGCTCAGATCAACGCCCGGGTGCAGGAAGTTACCCAGCGTGCCACCGGCCTCGATGATCTGCCGTGTCGTCTCGTAACGGGTTTTGGTGTCACGGGTGATCAGGTTCACGAACTGCGTGTCCGGACCTTTCAAGTCGGCCACACGCTCTACCCCACCGATCACCGACACGCCATAAAACAACGTGCCGTGCTTGGCTGCATCGTTGTCGAGAAAGGCAAACTCCACGGCAGGGTTGGCCCGTTTGACGGAGCCGATCATGCGCACCGCTTCAGGGTTCGCCGCGCCCAACAGGTAGACCTTCACCGCACATTCCTTTGCTTGCAGACCGTGCGAATCACCTCAATCACCCGCTGCTGGTCGGCGTCGGTCATGTCGTGGTAACTCGGCAGATTGATGGCCCGTTCCGACAGCGAGAACGCTGTCGGCGTGTGCACCGGTTTATCGGCAAACATCGGCAACGCCGACAATGGCCAGAAAAACACCCGGGCATCGATATCCGCAGCCTGGAAGGCTTCGATCAACAGCTCTCGGGTAATACCGGTGCTTTCATGGAACACCACCGTGGGCATCCAGTAACCGTTCCTGGAATGCTCCGGTTGAGGGTTCATGGACAGCAACGGGATATCCAGCAATCCCTGGGCATACCGATCGAAGATCGCGCGTTTGCGGGCGATCAACTCATCGACACGTTCGATCTGGGCGCAACCAATGGCAGCCTGCAGGTTGCTCATCTTGTATTTGAAACCGATGAAATCCGGCCAGAACTGACGTGTGCTACCACTGACACGACCGTGGTTGGAGAGCGTAAGCACTCGTTCATACAGCGCCTTGTCCGAGGTCACGAAAATCCCGCCTTCCCCGGTGGTCATGGTCTTGGTCCCATGAAAGGAGAACGCGCCGAAGGCCCCCAACGAGCCCGCGGCTTTACCACGCCATTGCGAGCCGATGGCTTCGGCGGCGTCTTCGATGACCGCAATCCCGTACTCGCGGCCGATCGCAAGCAACGTGTCCAGATCGCACAGGTTGCCGTACAAATGCACCGCCACGATGGCTTTCGTTCGTGGCGTAATGGCTTGCCGGGCCTGCTCCGGATCCAGACACCAACTGTCCGGCAACACGTCGACAAAAACCGGTGTCGCGCCCAGGTAATCGATGGGTGCCGCCGAGGCGATCCAGTTGGTGTTGGCCAGAATCACTTCATCACCCGGGCCGATCCCCAGTGCGGCCATGCCCATGTGCAAGGCGCCGGTACAGCTGGACGTCGCAATGGCGTAGGGCACGCCCATGTGCTGCGCGAAGGACTTCTCGAAACGCGTGATGTACTCGTAGCAACGCTCGCCCCAGCCATGCTGCACAGCATCCAGCACGTACTTGGCTTCCAGCTCGCCCACACTGGGCCTGGTGTAGTGAATTCGGCTCATCTGAAGCTCAACTCCGGAATGGCAACGACAAAACGCGCGCCCCAACTGCGGACAACCGCGTATTGCTGGGTGATCTCGTCCAGCAGGTTCCATGGCAGCACCAGAACGTAGTCCGGTTTCTCGATTTCAATCCGCTCGGGAGCGACCACCGGAATGCGGCTGCCCGGCAAGAACTTGCCTTGCTTGTGCGGGTTGGCATCCGCCACCCAGGCCAGCAGGTCTGGCTTGATACCGGCATAGTTGAGCAAGGTGTTGCCTTTGGCGGCGGCGCCATAACCGACCACGCGTTTGCCCTCGGCCTTGGCCTGCAAGAGGAAACGCAACAGTCCGTGTTTGATCCGTTCCGCGGCCGGGGCCAGGGTCGCGTAGTAGGCAGCGGTTTTCACACCGGCCGCCTGCTCGACCTGCAACTGTTGTTGCACCGCAGGCATCACTTCACGGCGCACACCCTCGGCACGCTGCACGAACACTCGCAGTGAGCCGCCATGGGTCGGCAGTTCGCTGACATCGAAAACTTCCAGGCCATTGCGCTCGCACAAACGCTGTACGGCGGTCAGCGACAGATAGGAATAGTGCTCGTGGTAAAGGGTGTCGAACTGCTGCCCGGCCATCAGCGTCAACAGCTGCGGAAACTCGAATGTCGCCACGCCCGAGGGCTTGAGCAGCGTCGCGAAGCCGCTGAGAAAATCATTGATGTCCGGCACATGCGCCAGCACATTGTTGGCGGCCATCAGGTCCGCGCCCCAGCCCTCGTCCAGCAACTGCAAGGCGCTGTCGCGACCGAAGAACAGCTCGCGTATGTCCAGGCCTTTTTCCCGCGCGGCCTGTGCCGTGCTGCGGGTCGGCTCGACACCCAGGCAACGGATACCGCGTTGCGCAACGTACTGCAGCAAGTAGCCATCGTTGGCGGCAATTTCCACCACACGACTCACGGCGGTCAATCCGAAACGCTCGACCATCTCGGCCACATACCGATCGGCATGAGCCAGCCAGGTGCTGGAAAAGGAACTGAAGTACGCATAGTCGGCATCGAACAGACTCTCAGCGCTGGTGTAGTCCTCGGTCTGCACCAGCCAGCATTCCTGGCAGACCGCGACTTTCAACGGGACCCACTGCTCGGCCTGATCCAACTGTTCGGCCCGCAGGTACGCGTTGGACGGCGGCGAGGTGCCCAGATCGATCAACGGCAACGCCAACGGGGTGCCGCAACCTCGGCAGTTCATAGACGCACTCCAGGGAAATGGTCATCAAGCCAGGGATCGGCGGCATCCCGGGTCGACAGATTTTTGACAGGCTCGGGCCAGGCAATCGCCAGACGCGGGTCGAGCACCGACAGGCCGCCTTCGTGATCCGGGGCGTAATCGGCGCTGTGCAGATAAAGCAGCTCGGCATCGTCGCTCAAGGTCTGAAAACCATGGGCGAAACCGGCAGGAATCAACAAGCTGCGACCATCACCGGCGCGCAGGTGCTCGGCGTGCCACTGCAAAAAGGTCGCCGAGTCCGGTCGCAGATCGACCGCGACATCCCAGACTTCACCGCGCAGGCAGGTGATCAGTTTGGCTTCCGGTGCCTGGGCATTCTGATAATGCAAACCGCGCACGCTGCCGCGCTCACGGGTGCAGGACTGGTTGATCTGACGAATATGGAACGGCTCGCCAAAGGCGCTCAGGCTGCCCTCGCAGAACAACCGGGCGAAGTGCCCGCGCTGATCGTCATGACGTTTGTGCTGAACACTGAACAAGCCCTGAAGTGGCAATGCGCTGATCCGGAATTCGCTCACCGCAACCCCCGATACAGGTTCAACTGGCTCAAGGTGATGGCACGCATGTCATCACCATTTTCCCAGGCCAGGTGCCAATCCAGGGTGTGCGTCAGGCAGTCTTGCAACGACCAGCGCGGCTGCCATGCCAACAACTGACGGGCGCGACTGCTGTCCAGACGCAACAGGCCAGCCTCATGCAACTCACTCGGTTCGATGCGCAAACCGCGCGCATGCGGCCAGCGCCTGGAAAGCAGTTCGACCACTTCACCGACGCTGCACATGTCGCCTTCGCTCGGCCCGAAGTTCCACGCACCGGCGAATTGCGGACCGTGCTCATAAAGGCCAGCAGCCAGTTGCAGGTAACCGGCCAGGGGTTCCAGCGCGTGCTGCCAAGGGCGAACGGCCTGTGGGTAACGCAGGGTCACCGGTTCATTCGCCGACCACGCCTTGAGCACATCGGGAATCAACCGTTCCGGGGCGAAATCGCCGCCACCGAGCACATTCCCGGCACGCGCCGTGGCCAATGCCAGACCGTGCTCGACATGCCGTTCGGCAGGGAAAAACGAGGCCGCGTAAGACTGCGCCAACAACTCGCAGCAAGCCTTGCTGCTGCTGTAAGGATCATGGCCGCCAAGGGCTTCGTTCTCGCGATAGGGCCACAGCCATTCCTGATTGGCGTAGACCTTGTCGGTAGTCACCAGAACGCACGCACGTACCCCGCCGATCTGGCGAATCGCTTCCAGCAGATTGAGCGTGCCCATGACGTTGCTCGAGTAAGTCCCGAGCGGGTCACGGTAGCCTTCGCGCACCAGCGGCTGCGCCGCCAGATGCAGGACGATTTCTGGCTGAACCTCGGCGATCAGTTCCAGCAAGGCTGCCAGATCACGCAAATCACCACGCTGATCGTTGATGCCTTCAGCAACACGCGCCAGTTCGAACAGACTCGGTTCGGTGGACGGGTCCAGGGCAAAACCTGTGACCTCAGCCCCCAGGCTTTGCAGCCACAGTGTCAACCAACTGCCTTTGAAACCGGTGTGACCGGTGACCAGTACCCGCTTGCCGCGCCAGAATTGTGAACTCAGTCCCACTGCTTCCATGGGGCCTCCCCGCTCTGCCACAGGTGCTCCAGATGGTTCTTGTCACGCAGGGTGTCCATCGGGTGCCAGAAACCATCGTGCTGGAACGCGTTCAGTTGCCCCTCGGCAGCCAGAGTCATCAACGGCTCGGATTCCCATACAGTCTCGTCGGCGGTGATCAGCGGCAGCACTTTGGGTGACAAGACAAAGAAGCCACCGTTGATCCAGCCACCATCACCGCGAGGCTTTTCGGTAAAGCCACGCACCAGATCACCATCGCGCTCCAGTGCGCCGTAACGTCCGGGCGGCTGCACCGCCGTGACGGTGGCCAGCTTGCCGCTGCTCAAGTGGAAATCCACCAGCGCGCCAATATTCAGGTCCGACACACCGTCGCCATAGGTGAAGCAGAACGCTTCCTGGTCTTCCAGGTAGCGGCTGGCGCGACGCAAACGGCCGCCGGTCATGGTGTCTTCACCGGTGTCGATCAAGGTGACACGCCAAGGCTCGCTGTAGTTCTGGTGAACGTCCATGCGGTTGTTGGACATGTCGAAAGTGACGTCAGAGGTATGCAGGAAGTAGTTGGCGAAGAAGTCCTTGATCGCGTAGCCCTTGTAGCCCAGACAAATCACGAAGTCGTGAATTCCGTGTGCGGAATACTGCTTCATGATGTGCCAGAGAATTGGCTTGCCGCCGATCTCGATCATCGGCTTGGGCTTGAGGTGCGACTCTTCGCTGATCCGCGTGCCCAGGCCACCCGCCAGAATAACTGCCTTCATCTTGTCCCCTCTTGTTCGTCACAGGGCCAGCCCAAGCCCTACAAGGCTTTGCGACCGTCTGGATAAATCGTATGAGGCTGCACCCATCACCTTCTGGCTGCACCGCACATGCTCGATTTATGGCGATTTTCAGGGGGACTTGCAGGAAACGCGCCAGCTGGCACTGACACGGGAACGGGAACGGGAACGGGCGTAGGAGCTGCCGAAGGCTGCGATCTTTTCAATAACACAATCAAAAGATCGCAGCCTGCGGCAGCTCCTACGAAGGTAAGAGGGTAAGGGGGACGTCAGTCGGCCAACCAGCCATTTTCCCAGTACCGCACGTTATCCCCGCGCAGCATGTAGTCGCGCAGCACCGCCTCGCGCAGTTCATCGCCCATGCGGTAGCTGGCATCCGGGTCGGCCAGGTGCATGCGGATGGCTTGCAACCACTCATCGGTGCTGTTGCTGACAACCCGGGTGCACGGCAGATAACCCCGATAGGCCTCGGTATCGGTACAGACCACCGGGTAGCCGCAAGCGCCGTATTCCAGCAGACGCAGATTGCTCTTGCAGTCGTTGAAGATATGAAACTCCAGCGGTGCCAGTGCCAGGTCCAGGTTCAGGCTGGCCAGTTTCGCCGGGTAGACACTGAGGTCGATCACGCCATGGAACTCGTGCATGTAAGGGCGCAACTCTTCGGGACACATGCCGAAGAATACCCAATCCACCTCGTTGGCCAGTTCGCGAACAACGTCGGCAATGATCGCCAGGTCGCCCGAGTGACTGGTACCGCCACCCCAGCCAACCCGTGGCTTTTTCGAGGTGCGACGCTGACTGCGCAGGCCATCCCAAAGATGAGTCGCGAGCATGTTCGGCACGACCCGAATGTCGTGATGCATCGACGACAATGCATCGGCCAGTGGCTGGGTCGACACCACCACCCGATCGCACAGGCCGATGCCGCGACGGACCAGACGCTCCATCTCGACGTTGTCCGGCATATTGCGGATGTGCGCGTTCTTCTTCGGCGCTTTGATGACATAGTCATCCAGCTCGAAAATCAGTCGAGCGTTGGTATAGGGCTTGAAGCCGGCGATCTCGTTGATCGGTCCTTCACTGTAGCGACCCTGCAAAATGATGACGTCCGGCGACTCACGCTCGATCTCGATGATCGACGGCAGGTCGTAGTAGATCCGCCCGGTCGCCCGACCGGCCTTCTCCAGTTCAACAAGTGGCTGAATCGCCCGATAGTGACCGACCGCCGAGGAATTGACCGGCAGCGCCATGACCTTGGGTAGCTGGCGAACGGAAAACGGGCTCCAGCCGGTGCGCAAGCCTGGCTCCAGACTGTAACTGGAGCCGCCCAGCGTATTCAGCATCAGGTTCGGGTTGTACGCCGGGTCGCGGGCAATGATGGGCAGCCAGCGCCGGTAGAAAGTTTCCTGCTCCTGCGTGCGCTGCGCCAGCTCGGCCTTGTCCGGTACGGCAGCAGGCTGTGTCCCGAGGGCCAGTTGGGCATACGGCGTCCACACCACCAGGTAGCCGTTTTGACGGACCCGCAAACACAGATCCACCTCGTTGAGGGTCAAGGCAAAATCCTCTGCCTGAAGCCCACCGACACTCTCAAATACTGCTTTGCGCACCATCAGGCAATCAGCACCGACAGCGCTCAGATCCTGAACCACCTGCAAGCGGTGCATGTAGCCAGCGGCATTCAGCGAGTCAGCGAAAAACGGTGAACCGGCCGGCCCTTGCAGCCCGAGAATCAGGCCGGCATGCAGCACGCAACCGTCGGGATTGAACAGTTTGGCCCCCACGACACCGACTTCTGGACGCTGCGCATGGTTGAGCAGCTCATCCAGCCAGTCCGCACGGGTGACCACTACATACGGGTCAAGTATCAGCAGGTATTCACCGCGAGCCTGCTGCGCCGCGAAGTTGCGCGTCGCCGCGACATTTCCCTGCTGCGGATACGTCAGCACCCGCAACCGGTCAGTGCCCAACTGCGCCATGGCGCTCAGCCACTCAAGCGTCTGCGCAGATTCACTGCCGTTGTCGACCAGCAACAACTCGTACTCGCTGTAGGCAGTTTTTTCCAACAGGCTTTCGACACATCGCTGCAGCACCGCCAACTGGTCTTTGCAGACAATGATGATCGACACCAGCGGCCGCTCCGCATGCCGGTAATCGACACGATTGAGCAAGGTAAAACTGCCCTGGCGAATCTCATGGGCAACGCCCAATCGCTGAAGATGCGCCTCCAGCACGTGCGGGTTGAGCTCGATGATTTCAGGCAGTGCCAGCCACTGCGCGAGGCCGAGCGTCGACTCCAGCATCACTTCGGCAATATGTTCGACGACCTTGATACCGTCGTCCTCGACCATGCGCCACAGCACATCGTGAGGCGCCAGTTCGCCGTAACGTGAATTGAAGCCGCCCAGCGCCAGGAAACGCTCACGCTGGAATGCCAGGGATCGCCCGACGTAGGGATAACTGCGCATCAAGTCCAGGTTGAAATCCGGCTTGAAAACCGGGTCTGCCGACTCCCCGTCGCGCAATCCGCCTTCATCGCCATACACACACAACGCACTCGGTGACGCGCTGATGCGCTCGGCCAGCAGCAACAGCGCCGGCTCCACCAGACGATCGCCGGCACGCAGTACATAGAACCAGTCAACCCCGTCGAGTTGCGCGAGCAAGGCGTTGAGTTGCTCATACAGGTCATCCTGCAACGGCAGGTTGAACACCCGCTCATCGAGTTGCGCTTCGGTACACGCGCTGGACAACACCAGGGTCAGCTCCGGCGCATAGAGCTGCCCGGTAAGGCTTTTAAGGGTGAGATCCAGATTCGCTCGGCTGGCCTGATCATCGATGATGATCGGGACGATTTTCGGCTGTCGCGGCCAACCGGCTACAGTTTCCGGCAATAGACGTCGCTGGGTGTCACTAAGTGTGCGACACGCCAGCCATTGCGTATACAGCTGGGAAAAACTCTCGCTGGCAATGCCAACCCGATATTCCTGGCTGGCCTGGCGGGTGCCCAGGGTTCGACTCAGGGGCAGCTCGTCCCAGACGCGCGGCGCCTCATTGGCGCGACTCAACGGCAGGTAACGAACCCAGCCCCCTGCAGGCGCACCCTCGCCACCTCGAACCTTGAGCATTTGCACTAGCCAGTGCCTTTCCTGCTCCGCTGCATCTTTCATCGGCTGCTGACGAATCAAACGCTCTGGATACAAGCGCTCGACACTCAACACGTAGTTGAGCTGCGCCATGTTGCCCCGGCGCATCAGACAGATGTACAAGGCCAGATCGAGCGACGCCACAAAGCAATGACCGGGCTGGGTCAAGGCTGGCAAAAGCTCCTGCACATCCCTGCGGCGGAACAATGCACTCGTGAAACCACCGAGGAAGTTGACCGGGTAGCTCTCGAATATCGCCAGCAAGTCATCGCCCTTGTACATCCCGCAAACAGGCGAAAGCGTGCTGTTCTCCAGGCGCGATGGCAGCGGGTGATCGTCCGCATCCCAGAACACCCGCTGGGCCAGCACCAGATTGATATCCGCCTGCTCGGTCAGGACCTGCGCCTGGCGCTCGATACACGCGGGAGACAGCTGATCGTCATCACAGAGGAACTTGATGTACTCGCCCTTTGCCTCGCCCAGACACGCCAGCAGATTGCCGACAAACCCCAGTGTCTGCGGGTTTCGTACATACCGCACGCGTTCTGCTGCCTCGCCCGTCAGCGACTCGACAACCTGCTGGATCTCATCGCCGCGACTGTCGTCGCACACAATGATTTCGAGGTTGGCGTATTGCTGGATCAGGGCACTGCGCAGGGCCCGGGCGAAGAAGCGTGGATTGAAGGCGGGAATGACAAGGCTGACTAACGAGACTGGATTCACGGCGGGGCTCTCAAGCGGCGGTCGCTCACCCGGTCGGGTGAGCCCCTGAAACCGCTGAAAAAAGGCGATTGGTATTCGGCGGTTTACGGCCGGGCGCTTTCGCGCCAGGCCCCCTTAGATCTTGTTGAACAGACCCAGCTGACTGATTTTACTGAACGCCAGTTGCGCGGCCTGCAACATGGTTTGCTGCAACGTCAGACGAGTCATGACCGCCGCCGGATCGGAGTCGCGAATGGCCGACTGGCTGGCCGTATTGGCAAGGCCCAGACTCTGGTTGGTTGCAGTCTGATCATCCAGGGCCTGACCACGCACGCCCACGGCAGTGATTGCCGAACCCACCTGCGCCTGCGCAGTCTCCAGGTTGCCAATGCCCGACGCGACGGCCGCCTGCATTTTTTGCAAGGCCACAGCGTTATTATCTGCCGGGGTAGTCAACGCCGTACGCAACTGACTCAGGGTGTCCAGAACGTTCTGGGTCTGGTGGTCATTGGGCTGGATAACAAACTGATCGCCGGCTGCCGGAGTACCGCCGAGCGTGAACGTGACCCCTGCGGCTGTCGCCGTAGAGCCGGCCATGGTGCCCGAGGAAACCGGTTTGCTGCTAGCCGTGATCGGCGATGCATACAGATCGTAAGCGGTGGCGCTGGTGAACTTGAGGATCGCCCCACCCGTCGGGAAGGTGCTGTTGTAGGCGGTCGAGCTGGTCTGGGTGGCGCCGGAGATCACTGCCGTGGACGGGTTGCCCGGGCTGCGTGAAGCGTTGATGGTGTCCGGCTGGACCGACAACTGGAAGCTATGGCCGGCAATCACTGCGTCCGGAACGGTATCGCCAGGCTTCAGATTGATGTTCAGCGTCATGTCCACACCGCGGAAACTGACCGTCTGGTTAGACGCGTCTTTATTGCTGATCACACCGTTCTGGCTGGCCTCGGCGGTGACATCGGTACCCACCGCATCGGTGATCTTCAGCTGCGTGCTGCTGACAAAACTCACGGTGTAAGGCTGACCTGCGGCGAATTTGGAATCGAACGTTCCGCTATTGCTGATCTGACCGTTGGACAGCGTCACGCGACCGTCATCCACCGCAGGTGCGGTCATGGTGGTCTGAGAGCGAGTGGTATTGGCCGCCTTCTGAAAGGCATCCCATCCGGTGATGTTGCTGGCAACCGACATGGAGTCACCGATGGCCAGGTTCACCTCGGACTGGTCACCGTTGTAGCTGTAGGTGCCATCGGAGTTTGCCGTGTACGGAGGCGTGCTGGTTTTGGAGCCACCGAACAGGTAGTTGCCATTGGCGTCCTGACTGTTCATGAGACCCAACACCTGGTTCTGGATCTGCCCCAACTCCTGGGCCGCGGCCCCACGATCGGCATCGGTTTGCGTGCCGTTGCTGGCACCCAACGTCAGCTCCTTGGCCCGCTGCAAGGCGGTACCAATGGCACTCAAGGCGGTTTCGGCCTGGCTGTACGACCCCTTGAGATTGCTGATGTTGCCAGCGTACTGATCCAGCATCGAACTCTGTTGCCCAAGCTGAATCAAACGCGCAGCACCAATCGGATCATCGGCTGCGGTGTTGAGCTTGGTCAGACTGCTCGCTTCGGCGCTGGTCTGCAGTGCATTGCTGTAGTTGCGCTGATAGTTGGCAGCGGTCGTTTCGTAATACTGGGCGGTAGAAATGCGCATGAATTACGACTCCTTAAAGACTGTTGATCAGCGTGCTGAAGGTTTCCTGCGCAGCCTTGATGATCTGCGATGAGGCTGTGTAGTACTGCTGGAACTTCACAAGATTGCCGGTTTCTTCATCGAGATTGACACCCGACAGGGCATCGCGGGCGCTCTTGGCGCCGGTCAGAATCACCGTGGCTGCACTGCTGTCAGACTTGGCCTGGGCAGCCTGGGCACCGACATTGGAAATCAGTTTTCCGTAGGCATCCGAGATGCTGACGCCCTTGCTCGTCGAGCCGGTTTCCACCGTCTGTTTGGTTTGCAAGCCGACTAGCGCGGTACCGTTGCGGTTGTCCGAAGAGTTGGCACCGGTCAACGAAATGCTGAAGCTCTCACCCGAAGCGGGCGAGCCACTGACGGTGGTTTGAACCGAGAACGTCTTCTGTACCCCCGCGCCGTCCAGGATCGGGGCGCCCGTGCCATCGATCATGTTCACTTGCAGGTTCAGGGTATTGCTTTGACCGGGAACGATGGTGCCCGCCCCCATGCTGACGCCCTTGGCATCGTAAAGCTTATAACCCTGAGTCCCGGCAGCTGCGGGATCGAACACCACTTTGACCGGTGTCGAATACTGGAGCCCGGTTTGCATGTCGGCATTGGCCGCCGGGTTGTAGATATCCAGGGTGCTGGTCAACGTTGGCTGGGTGTAGGTGCCTTTGTTGTTGGCACTGGCAACACCGCTCAGAGGTGCTGCCGCGGCGAGGGTTTTCGGATCGGTGATCACGGTCTGGATATCACTGGCACCGCTGCGGGTCGGCGTCACCTTGAAGGTGTCGCCGGCGCTCATCGCACCGCCGCCATTGAGCGCCATACTGAAGCCGTCGATCACCGGAGCCGGTGTCGTAGTAGTGCTGAAGGCACCCATGGCGGTGCCATCGGAGCGCGTGACGCTATAGTTCGTGGCGCTGCTGAAAGTCACCTGATAATCGTTGGTGGTCAGCTTGCCCGTGTCGTTGATGGTGACGTTGAGGTTACCGGAACCGGCGCTGTTACCTGCCTGGGCAATGCTGCGCTGAGAGATCAGCGTGGCACTGTTGATGTTGCTGAAGATCGCCGAACCGAAGCTGCCGTTCTTGTCGATGCCCTGGGCCTGCTGCTGGTTCAGCTGATCGGCGGTGACCAGCGCCACCCGTCCCAGCTCGTTGATTGCCGGGTTGAGCACGTCGCTGCGATAACTCAGCAAGCCACCGATCTGCCCGGTCGTCACCACCGACGTAATATCGATGACGCTCGAACCGCGGTTCAGCTGGAGCATCGACTGACTCGGATCAGTCTTGCTCGGTACGGTTTCCAGGGTGTTGGTGGTGCTGCCCATTACCAGCGGCTGGCCGCTGCCGATGTAGACGTCGTAGTTGGTGCCGCGCTCGACAACCTGAGCACCGACCAGATCGGAAAGCTGACGAACCGCCTCGTTGCGCTTGTCGAGCAGGTCACTCGGCCCACTGCTGTTGCTGGCGTTGTTGCTCGACACTTGAGAGATTTGCTGGTTGTACTGGGCGATCGAGCTCGCCAGCTTATTCACCTGGGACGCCATGTCCGACAGGTTGGAATTGATGCCGGTGTTCTGGTCGCTCAACTGCTTGGAAATCGAGTTGAAGCGATCGCTCAGGGCCTTGGCATTGGTCATCACCGATTGGCGGGACGCGTCATCGGAAGGCGTGGTCGCGACCGCTTGCAGGGAAGTGAAGAACTTCTGCAGCGCGCCACTGAGACCGGTGTCCTTGTCGGACAGCAGCGTGTCGACCGGCGTGACTTTCCCCAGGTAGGACGATGCCTGGCCGTTAAGCGAAGTGCTGGTCTGCAACTGGGTGTCGAGGTAGGCGCTGTACACCCGACGCACGTCCGCCAGGGTCGTGCCAGTGCCGATGAATATGTTGTTGCCATACTGAATCGAGGAGTTGCTGCTCTGCACGGTTTGCTGGCGCGAATAGCCGGCAGTATCAACGTTGGCAATGTTGTTGCCGGTCACCGCCAAAGACGATGAGGCCGCATTCAACCCCGACATCCCGATATTGAGCAAACTCATGGTTCAGACCTTATACCTTATGCCTATAAAGGCGTCGTGGAAGAGCCCGCCGCAGCGTAGTTCTGGTAACTCTTCATCTGCTTGGCAATCTGCGAAATCTTGCTTGCGTAGTTCGGGTCGGTTGCATACCCGGCCTTTTGCAACTCGCGTACAAACTGTTCAGGGTTATCGGCCGACTTCAGCACATCTTGATAGCGATTGTTGCTTTGCAACAAAGTCACCAGGTCATGGAAACTGTCCTGATAAGAGTCGTAGGAACGGAACTCGGCCGTCTCCTTGACCATCGCGCCATTTCTGAATTCGCTGGTGATTGCCCGCGCCGAATCGCCCTTCCAACTGCTGCCGGCCTTGATGCCAAACAGGTTGTGACTGCTGCTGCCATCCTGGGCGCGCATGACCGACTTGCCGTAGCCGGTTTCCAGTGCGGCCTGGGCTACCAGATAGCGCGGATCGACGCCAATACGGTCGGCGGCTGCTTTGGCCATCGGCATCATGGTGTTGACGAATTCGTCGGCAGAGCTGAAGGCTTTCTTCGCCGGCGCCAGCGGTATTTGAGCCATGGCACGACCATAAATCTGCATGCCCCCGCTCGAGGCCGAATCCGTTTGCGAGGCCAGCCAATCGCCATTGAACAGGGGATCGGAAGCGGTCTTGGTGTCCTGAGGCAATTGGGTTTTGTTGAGCGCCATCACGGTGGTCGCAGCGGCAGTCGATGCCGACGGCACCAGACCGGCGAGCAGGCGGTCTGTGAGTTTCGGCGGCAGCGCCAGACGCCGCTGGTTGAGCAGCGCCACGTCATTACTGTGATCAGCCGTTGACAGCGGCGCCTTGACCGACCGCGAAGCCCACAACGGACGTTCACCATTGAGCCGCGACAACGACCCATTCGTGCCCACCGTGCCGGCAGCCACTGGCGTCGACACTGCCGCTTTCGCCGCTTCCTGCTTGGCGGCAGACATCGCCGCCGCCTCGCCCGGAGCCAGCGGTTTGTTCTTCGACATCTGGCGTATCAGCACGTCGGCCAGACCAATACCATGACCCTGACGAGACATGGAAACCGCCAACTGCTGGTCGTACATTTCCTGGTACTGCTTCGCTGCCGGCGTGTTCAGCGGATTGTCCTTGCCCAGCGTTTCGGTGGCCGAACGCATGGACTTGAGCATCTCGCTAAGGAACAGCGACTCGAACTCCTGCGCCACTTTGCGCATGTTCGCATCGCTGTTCTTGTCACCGACCTTGAGCTGGTTAAGCCGGTTCAGGTCCGAGTACGAACCCGAATCGCCACTGCTGACCAGCCCGCTCTTGTGAAGATCCATGTTCGCCATCTCAAATCACGATCAGGTCGGCTTGCAACGCGCCAGCCTGCTTCAAGGCTTCGAGGATCGCCATCAAGTCACCCGGTGCCGCGCCAACCTGATTCACCGCCCGGACAATCTCGTCCAGCGTGGTGCCAGGACCGAACTTGAACATTGGCTTGGCTTCTTGCTGAGCATTGACCCGGGAACGCGGCACGACTGCCGTCTGACCGTTGGACAAAGGCCCTGGCTGACTGACGATAGGGTCTTCGGTGATGGTCACGGTCAGGCTGCCGTGAGTGACGGCGGCCGGTGAAACCTTGACGTTCTGACCGATCACAATAGTACCGGTCCGCGAGTTGATGATGACCTTGGCCACCGCTTGCCCCGGATCGACTTCGAGGTTTTCCAGAATCGACAGGTAGTCGACACGCTGGCTTGGATCGAGCGGCGCGGTGACACGGATCGAACCGCCGTCGATGGCCTGCGCCACGCCTGGGCCGAGCATGTTGTTGACTTTGTCGACGACGCGCTTGGCGGTGGTGAAGTCGGAGCGGTTAAGGTTCAGAGTCAGGCTGTTGCCCTGATTGAAACCGCTCGGCACCGAACGCTCGACCGAAGCACCGCCCGGGATGCGACCGGCCGACGGAACGTTGACGGTGATCTTCGAACCGTCACGACCTTCAGCATCAAAACCGCCAACCACCAGGTTGCCCTGGGCGATCGCATAAACGTTACCATCGATACCTTTGAGCGGCGTCATCAGCAAGGTGCCGCCTCGCAAGCTCTTGGAGTTACCGATCGAGGACACGGTAATGTCAACCTGCTGACCCGGCTTCGCGAACGCTGGCAAGTCAGCGCTGATGGACACCGCCGCGACGTTCTTCAACTGCACGTTGCCCGAACCCGGCGGCACCTTGATGCCAAACTGCGAAAGCATGTTGTTGAAGGTCTGCAGGGTGAACGGGGTTTGCGTGGTCTGGTCACCCGTGCCGTTAAGCCCGACGACCAGGCCGTAACCGATCAACTGGTTGGAACGCACGCCTGAAATACTGGCGATGTCCTTCAACCGCTCGGCGTGAGCGCCGAAGGCGGTGGACAGCAACAACAGGGCCGCCATCAGGTGCTTGAAATTAAACATGAGTCGTTTCATCACCTAGAAAGGGAACAACGGGCTTAAGAAGAAACGGTCGAACCAGCCTGGCTGACTCGCGTCGGCAAACGAACCGGTACCCGAATAGGTGATGCGAGCATCAGCGATACGAGTCGACGACACCGTGTTATCGGTAGCGATATCGTCCGCCCGGACCAGACCGGCAATACGCACCAGTTCATCACCGGTGTTGAGGGTCATCCACTTCTCACCACGTACGGCAATGATGCCGTTGGGGAGCACGTCGGCAACCGTCACAGTAATCGAACCGACCAGGCTGTTGCCCTGCCCTGCCTTGCTGTCACCCTTGGTTGCGCGGTCACCGCTGTAATTGGCACTCAGACTCAGAGGACTATTGGTGGCCGGGGTGCCACCGAACAACGAGGTCAGACCGAGTCCAGTCTTGCTGGTTTTGTCCACCTGGGAGTTGGCGTTTTTGCTGGCCTGGGTTTTCTCGTTCAAGGTGATGGTGATGATGTCACCGACCCGGAAAGCCTTGCGGTCGCCGTACAGGTTCTGCTCGAAACCGGCCTGATAGATCGAACCGTTGTTCGCCGCAGCCGGCAATGGAGTACGAGGCAACACGGGCGCGTAGTACGGGTCATTGGGCTTCGGCGTCGGGCCGACGCAGCCCGCGAGTACGGCGATCCCACTCAGTGCGAGAACAGATACAAAGCGATTCATGACCCTACCTCACGGTGTTGCAGGCGGCCTCATGCCGCCCCACAGACTTGATTACAGATTTTGCGCGACGAACGAGAGCATCTGGTCGGCGGTAGAGATCACCTTGGAGTTCATCTCGTAGGCACGCTGAGTGGTGATCATGTTGACCATCTCTTCAACGGTGCTGACGTTGGAGGTTTCCAGGGTGTTTTGCAGCGTGGTACCAAAACCGTTCAGGCCCGGGGTGCCGACTTGCGGCGCACCGCTGGCGGCGGTTTCCTGGAACAGGTTGTTACCCATGGACTGCAGACCGGCCGGGTTGATGAAGTCGGCGGTTTGCAGGTTGCCGATCACTTGCGAGGCTGCGTTGCCAGGAATGGTCACCGACACCGTACCGTCACGACCGACCGTGAAGGTCTGAGCGTTGTTCGGAATCACGATAGCCGGCTCAAGGGCAAAGCCGCTGGCATTGACGATCTGGCCGTTGGCGTTCAGGTGAAACGTACCGTCACGGGTGTAAGCGGTAGTGCCATCGGGCTGCAGAATCTGGAAGAAACCGCGACCATCGACCGCCATGTCCAGCGGTTGGTCGGTGGTTTGCAGGCTACCGGCGGTGAAGTTTTTCTGAGTGCCGACAATGCGCACACCAGTACCCAATTGCAGACCCGACGGCAGTGCGCTGTCCTGAGTCGACTGGGCGCCTGGTTGACGCTTGATCTGGTACAACAAGTCCTGGAACTCGGCACGGTCACGTTTGAAACCCGTGGTCGACACGTTCGCCAGGTTGTTGGAAATAGTCGTCAGGTTGGTGTCCTGGGCGGACAGACCTGTTTTGGCAACCCATAGAGCCGGAAGCATTCGATTCTCCTCGTGCGCCTGTTTTACGGCGCGACGTTCTGATAATTAGCTGATCTGCAAGACCCGAGCCATGGCCTGGTCGTCATCTTTGGCGGTGTTCATCATCTTGATGTGCAGCTCGAATTGCTTGGACAAGGCCAACACCGAGGTCATCTCTTCAACGGCGTTGACGTTGCTCGACTGAAGGAAGCCCGACACCAGTTGCACCTTGGCATCGGCCGGTGCCGGCTTACCGTCTGCGGTCTGGATCGTGCCGTCCAGGCTCTTGGTCATGTTCTTGATGTCCGGGTTGACCAGCTTGATGCGGTCGACCTCGGCCATGACGCGCGGACCTTCGCCCATCGCCCGAATGCTGATGGTGCCGTCCTGACCCACTTCGATTTTCTGCTCAGGCGGCACGGCAATCGGACCACTGTTGCCCATCACCGGCATACCGTTGCCGGCGCGCAACACACCCAGGGCGTCGACATTCAGACTGCCGGAGCGCACATAGCTTTCGCCACCGCTCGGGTTCTGCACGGCAATCCAACCGTTGCCAGTGACTGCCACATCGAGGTCGCGACCGGTTTCAATCATCGCGCCAGGAGAGAAGTCGGTGGCCGGACGTTCGGTCATGGCAAACGCTCGCGCCGGAAAGCTGTCACCAAACACCGGCATCGATCGCGCCTGCTCCAGGTCCTTCTGAAAACCGTTGGTGGAGATGTTCGCCAGGTTGTTGGCATGAGCCTTTTGCGCCAGTGCGTTCTGGCTGGCGCCGGTCATTGCCACATAAAGGTACTTGTCCACAGTCTTTCCTCTGCATGTCGGACGTTTGCCGCCCACCGCTGTACTGCTGAGCCTCAAGCAATTTGCAGACCAACTTTCATGCAGGGCTTCGCAGCCCTCTAAACAAAGGACTTGAGAGGAATCAGAGGCGAATGGGCAATTGTGTCAAAGACGAAAAACCGGCGCGGTTATGCCGTTTGGCGGCAACCTTTGATCTTGGACAGCGGCCACTACCGCCATCGCGAGCAGGCTCGCTCCCACATTGAGTCTTCATTGGCCACATAATTTGTGAGCACTCCATAACCCTGTGGGAGCGAGCCTGCTCGCGATGAGGCCAGCACAAACACAGCTGGTACCCGCTATGACTCGGTCTTGCCGACTTCATACTCACGCAACTTGTTGGCAATCGTGGTGTGGGATACACCAAGGCGCTTGCCCAGCAGGCGGCTGCTCGGGTGCTCGGAATACAGCCGCTCCAGCACAGCCTTTTCGAAACGCCCGACAATTTCATCCAGCCCGCCTTCCAGCGAGAAATCACCCAGAGGCTGACGCACGCCATAATCCGGCAGGCGAATATGTTCAGCCTTGACCGTACCGCCCTCACACAACGAAACCGCCTGAAACAGCACGTTTTCCAACTGCCGAACATTGCCCGGCCAGTGGTAGTGACTGAGCCGGTCCATCGCCGCCGGCGCCAGTTTGGGCAACGGACAACCAATCTGCCGACTGGCCTGATCAAGAAAGTGCTCCACCAGCGGTGTCAGCCCGTCGAGACATTCACGCAATGGTGGAATGTGCAGCGAAAGCACGTTCAAGCGATGGTAAAGATCCTGACGGAATTCCCCACTCGCACACAGCTCAGACAAATCAACCTGGGTCGCGCAGATCACCCGCACATCCAGATAAACCTCTTCATCGCTGCCGACCCGGCGGAAGCAACCGTCCTGCAAAAACCGCAACAGTTTCACCTGTAAGCGCGGGCTCATCTCCCCCACACCATCGAGAAACAGCGTACCGCCCGCCGTCAGCTCCAGCAGCCCGAGTTTGCCTTCGGCCCGCGCCCCTTCGAACGCACCCGGACCGTAACCGAACAACTCGGTCTCGGCCATCGACTCCGGCAGCCCGGCGCAATTGAGCGCCATCAACGGCGACTGCCCACGCGGACTAGCCAAATGGCAGGCGCGCGCCAACAGCTCTTTACCGGTACCGGTCTCGCCTTCGATCAGCAGCGGCGCATCCAGTGGCGCCATGCGCCGCGCTTCACGAACCACCGCCGCCATGACTTTGGAACTCTGGAATATGCTGTCGAAGCCGCGCAACTCCTGCTTACGCACGTTATAGATGCGCTCGCCGACCCGGTCCGCGCGATGCAGCGTCAACACGGCACCGGCCATTGCCTCACTGTCGTCATGCTCCGATTGCAACGGCGCGATATCGGCCAGGAATACGTCGCCCTTGACCTTGACCCGCAAGCCGTTGATCCGCGACTTGTTGGCGCGCACCAGCTCCGGCAGATCGAAGTCTTCGGCATAACGCGACAAGGGAATGCCCGGCACCTCGTCCACCCGCACACCGAGCAATTGCGCAGCCGCGCGGTTGGCTGCAACGATCGAGCCGCCCATGTCGATCGACAGCACAGGAAACTCCAGCGCGCCAAGCAAGGCATTCAATTCCATATGCCGACGCTCGCTGGGCATCAGCCCTACGCGCTTGACGCCGAATACACCGGCAATCGCCTCGAACTTCGGACGCAATGCCTGGAACTGAATGTTGATCAGGTTCGGGCAATGCAAGTAGATCGCGTTGCCATGCTCGCCGCCGACCTCACCTCGAGCGACGTTGATCCCATACTCCACCAGCAGGTTGAGGATGTCGCGCAGGATGCCGATGCGGTTCTGGCAATGAACTTTGATACGCATATAAAGGCCCGAACGGTGGTGAATAGAGCGCGCGACGAGGATTTTTCTGCTGAGGCGCAAAGTTAGTCGTCAAGATTATGTGACAGCTTTGGGCCTTTTCAAACCGTGAAATCTCAATACCTGCGCCATAGCCGCCGATCTGTAACGAATAGTTTACGAAAAACCAGGAATTTTCCTACGCGCAACGTTTAAACCCTGCTGCAAGGTCAGAGATTTCGGCGTATTTCTGGGTCTATACGCAAGACATAACAAGAACGTATCCCTTTGCAGGAGAGCAGCATGAAGCAGACGCAATACGTGGCCCGCGAGCCCGATGCGCAAGGTTTTATTCACTACACCGCTGAAGAACACGCGGTGTGGAACACGCTGATCACTCGCCAGCTGAAAGTGCTCGAGGGTCGTGCGTGCCAGGAATACATGGACGGCATCGAAAAACTCGGCCTTCCCCATGACCGCATTCCGCAACTCGACGAAATCAATAAAGTCCTCGGCGAGACGACCGGCTGGCAAGTCGCCCGGGTGCCGGCGCTGATTCCGTTCCAGACCTTCTTTGAATTGCTGGCCAACAAGCAGTTTCCGGTCGCGACCTTTATTCGTACTCGCGAAGAACTGGATTACCTGCAAGAGCCGGACATTTTCCACGAGATCTTTGGTCACTGCCCGCTGCTGACCAACCCTTGGTTCGCAGAATTCACCCACACTTACGGCAAACTCGGCCTACAGGCTTCCAAGGAAGAACGCGTCTATCTGGCGCGTCTGTACTGGATGACCATCGAGTTCGGCCTGGTCGACACCCCGCAAGGCCAACGCATCTATGGCGGCGGCATCCTCTCCTCGCCGAAAGAAACCGTGTACAGCCTGTCCGGCGAGCCAGAGCATCAAGCCTTTGATCCGCTGGAAGCGATGCGCACGCCGTATCGCATCGACATCCTGCAACCGCTGTACTTTGTCCTACCCAACCTCAAGCGCCTGTTCGATCTGGCCCACGAGGACATCATGGGCATGGTCCAGCAAGGCATGCAGCTAGGCCTGCACGCACCGAAGTTTCCGCCTAAACCCAAGGCGGCCTGAGAGCGCTGCAGTCGCGGCAACCTTGCAAATGCCCGTAAAAAGTAACAACGTCTAACAAGAACCGAATTCAGGAATAAACCATGAACGCTCTGAACCAAGCCCATTGCGAAGCCTGCCGTGCCGATGCCCCACAAGTCAGCGACGAAGAACTGCCGGTACTGATCAAGCAGATCCCTGACTGGAACATCGAAGTTCGCGACGGCGTGATGCAGCTGGAAAAAGTCTTCCTGTTCAAGAATTTCAAATTCGCCCTGGCCTTTACCAACGCCGTGGGTGAAATCTCCGAGGCCGAAGGTCACCACCCAGGCCTGCTCACCGAGTGGGGCAAAGTGACCGTGACCTGGTGGAGCCACTCGATCAAAGGCCTGCACCGCAACGACTTCATCATGGCCGCGCGCACTGACGAAGTGGCGAAAGACGCCGAGGGCCGCAAATAATGCATTTCGACGCCATCGGCCGAGTACCCGGCGACCCGATCCTCGGCCTGATGGAGGCCTATGCGCAGGACAGCAATCCGCGCAAGTTCGACCTTGGCGTGGGCGTCTACAAGGATGCCCAGGGCCTGACCCCGATCCCGCAGTCGGTGAAACTCGCCGAACTGCGCCTGGTGGATCGTCAGACCACCAAGACCTACATCGGCGGTCACGGCGATGCGGCGTTCGGCAAAGTGATTAATGAGCTGGTGCTCGGCGCCGATTCTGCGCTGATCGCCGAGCAGCGCGCCGGCGCGACCCAGACCCCGGGCGGCACCGGCGCTTTGCGCTTGAGCGCTGACTTCATTGCGCAATGCCTGCCGGGGCGTGGCATCTGGCTGAGTAACCCAACGTGGCCGATTCACGAAACCATCTACGCCACCGCCGGCCTCAAGGTCAGCCACTACCCGTACGTGGGCAGCGACAACCGCCTCGACGTCGAAGCAATGCTGGCAACCCTGAACCTGATTCCCAAGGGCGATGTGGTGCTGCTGCACGCCTGCTGCCACAACCCGACCGGTTTCGATCTGTCTCACGATGACTGGCGCCGTGTGCTGGAAGTGGTTCGCAGCCGCGAGCTGTTGCCGCTGATCGACTTCGCTTATCAGGGTTTTGGCGATGGTCTGGAGCAGGACGCCTGGGCAGTGCGGTTGTTTGCCGCTGAACTGCCTGAGCTGCTGATCACCAGTTCCTGCTCGAAAAACTTCGGCCTGTACCGCGACCGCACCGGCGCGCTGATCGTTTGCGCGAAGGATGCCGAGAAGCTTGTGGACATCCGCAGCCAATTGGCCAACATCGCTCGCAACCTGTGGTCGACACCACCGGATCACGGCGCCGCCGTGGTGGCGACAATCCTCAGCGACCCGGAGCTGAAACAGCTGTGGGCTAATGAAGTGGAAGCCATGCGTTTGCGCATTGCACAACTGCGTTCGGGACTGGTCGAGGCGCTGGAGCCGCATGGTTTGGGCGAACGCTTCGCCCATATCGGCGTGCAACGCGGGATGTTTTCCTACACCGGTTTGACGCCAGCTCAGGTGAAAAACCTGCGGGACAACCACAGCGTGTACATGGTCAACTCCGGCCGGGCCAACGTCGCCGGGATTGATGCCACACGCCTGGATTTGCTCGCGCAAGCTATCGCAGACGTCTGCAAGTAACCCCTGCGGGAGCGGGCTTGCTCGCGAATGAGACGACGCGGTTTATCAGAAAAAACGCGTTATCGTTCTTCGCGAGCAAGCCCGCTCCCACATTTAAATTGTGCCCCTCCTCCTGACCTGTCTAGACAATCCCATCCGTCGCAACAAAGGGAGATAAAAGTCTTTTTGTCATCTCCCCTGCTGTATCCTGCCAAGGCTTTTTAAAAGCGCGGATCTACACAGCGATTTAAAAACAGACCTTGCGAGGAGCGACCAACATGCACGAGATTCCTAATCTCCCCTTCCCAAGCCTGCACGAAACTGAGCAGACAACCACGCAACAAGCCGGCGCCCAACAGCCCGAGCCGAAAGAAGCCACTGGCAGCCGCAAGGCCGACAGCGAAGACTGAAAAAGCACTACCCAGACCGTGTGGAAAGCGCCAACTCATGCGCTTTCCACACAGCCTGAACCAAGGACCCACACATGACCGACACCTTCTCCGAAAGCCAGGCCAGCGTACTGATCGGCACTGCTGAAAAGATGATCGATGTCTGGAACCGCCTGACACCCGAGAAACAAGCCCTGCTACTGGCCCGCTTCGGCAGCCAGGAAAACGCCCTCGCCGCACTGGTTACCACGCAATTGGTCGCACCCGCGAAATCCTGATTCCGTTCAGACAACGCAACGGCCGACACCTGGTTCCAATTTCTCCCCCTTCCCACACCCAACCACCGGTATCATAAGCAGCCTATCTATCCTGCTGTCCCGTGGACCTTTTCCCATGCCAGATCCTCAGCGCCCCATGGCGGTCACGCTGCAAGTCGTTTCCATCGTTCTGTTTACCTTCATCGGCTATCTGAATATCGGCATCCCCTTGGCCGTGTTGCCGGGTTATGTGCACAGCGACCTGGGTTTTGGTGCGGTAATCGCGGGCCTGGTAATCAGTGTGCAATACCTCGCCACCCTGCTCAGCCGCCCGTACGCAGGAAGGATCATCGACAACCAGGGCAGCAAACGCGCGGTGATGTACGGCTTGGCCGGTTGTGGCTTGAGTGGGGTGTTCATGCTGCTGTCGGCCTGGACACAAAGCCTGCCGACCTTGAGCCTGATCAGCCTGTTGATCGGTCGACTGGTGCTGGGCAGCGCCGAGAGTCTGGTGGGTTCTGGATCGATCGGCTGGGGCATCGGTCGGGTCGGGGCAGCGAATACCGCCAAGGTCATCTCCTGGAATGGCATCGCCAGTTACGGCGCACTGGCCATCGGCGCACCGCTCGGCGTGCTGCTGGTGCATCACTTCGGGCTGTGGAGCATGGGCGTGAGCATTCTGCTGCTGGCGGCGCTGGGGCTGCTACTGGCCTGGCCAAAAACCGCAGCGCCGATCGTTGCCGGTGAACGCCTGCCGTTCATGCATGTCCTGGGACGAGTGCTGCCCCACGGCTGCGGACTGGCGCTGGGTTCGATTGGCTTCGGTACCATCGCCACCTTCATCACCCTGTATTACGCCACCCGACACTGGGACAACGCCGTGCTCTGCCTGAGCCTGTTCGGCGCCTGTTTCATTGGCGCGCGGCTGCTGTTCGGTAACCTGATCAATCGCCTCGGCGGCTTTCGCGTGGCGATGGCCTGCCTGTCGGTCGAAACCTTCGGCTTGTTGCTGTTGTGGCTGGCCCCGGATGCTCATTGGGCGCTGGCGGGCGCGGCGTTGAGCGGGTTCGGCTTCTCGCTGGTGTTCCCGGCGCTGGGCGTGGAAGCGGTGAATCTGGTGCCCGCCTCCAGCCGTGGAGCAGCGGTCGGGGCGTACTCGTTATTCATCGACTTGTCGCTGGGAATCACCGGGCCGTTGGCGGGTGCCATCGCGGCCGGATTCGGCTTTGCTTCGATCTTCCTGTTCGCCGCCCTCGCCGCCTTGAGCGGTTTGATGCTCAGCTTCTACCTGTACCGCCAAGCGCCACAGCATCTAAACGAAAAGTATCGAGAAGAACGCGAAGCGCGCTAAAAGTCGACTTTGCCACGCCCGGCCTTGATCGAGCCGCGCTTGGTTTTTGACTCCAGCCGACGCTTCTTCGACCCCAGGGTCGGCTTGGTCGGACGACGCTTCTTTTCAACCTTGGTGGCGCTGAGGATCAACTCGGTCAGACGCGCCAGTGCATCGGCGCGATTGGCTTCTTGCGTGCGATATTGCTGCGCCTTGATGATGATCACGCCTTCGCTGGTGATCCGACTGTCACGCAACGCCAGCAACCGTTCCTTATAGAACTCTGGCAAGGATGACGCCGGAATATCGAAGCGCAAGTGCACCGCACTGGAGACCTTGTTGACGTTCTGCCCACCCGCGCCTTGCGCGCGAATGGCGGTCAATTCGATCTCGGCATCCGGCAGATGCACGTTGTTGGAAATCTCCAGCATGGAAAACGGTCCGGTATCAGGGCGTTCAGGATACCCTGAATGAGATATTCAGCACGCCGAAGATCAACTGTGGGAGCGGGCTTGCTCGCGAAGAGGGAGTGTCAGTCGCATCAACATTGCCTGACACACCGCTTTCGCGAGCAAGCCCGCTCCCACAGGGCTTTGTATGAACCCTGGAAACAACAAACCCGGCACATGGCCGGGTTTGTTGTTTCTGTTTTCTGCGTTACTTCACAGCAGAAGCAGCGGCGTTCAGCGCATGTTGCGCACTGCGCTTGTTCTTGATGCCGTAGCACACCCACATGAACACGACCCACACCGGAATCGCGTACACCGAGATCTGGATACCCGGGATCATCAGCATGATGCACAGGATGAAGGCCACGAACGCCAGGCAGATGTAGTTGCCATATGGGTACCACAGCGCCTTGAACAGCGGTGTTTGCCTGGTACGGTTCATGTGCTGACGGAACTTGAAGTGCGAGAAGCTGATCATCGCCCAGTTGATCACCAACGTCGCAACCACCAGCGACATCAGCAGTTCCAGCGCGTGCTGCGGGATCAGGTAGTTCATCACCACCGCGACGAAGGTGACCGCTGCCGAGGCCAGGATCGAACGCACCGGCACGCCACGCTTATCGATCTTAGACAGCGCTTTCGGCGCATCGCCCTGCTCGGCCATGCCCAGCAACATGCGGCTGTTGCAGTAGGTGCCGCTGTTGTACACCGACAATGCCGCAGTCAAGACCACGAAGTTGAGGATGTGCGCCGCGGTGTTGCTGCCCAGCATTGAGAACACTTGAACGAACGGGCTGCCGCTATAGGCGTCGCCGGAAGCGTTCAGGCTCGCCAGCAGGCTGTCCCACGGGGTCAGCGAGAGCAGAACCACCAGTGCGCCGATGTAGAAAATCAGGATCCGGTAGATCACCTGATTGATGGCTTTCGGGATCACGGTTTTCGGCTGGTCAGCTTCTGCTGCGGTGAAACCGAGCATTTCCAGGCCGCCGAAGGAAAACATGATGATCGCCATGGCCATCACCAGACCGCTGACACCATTCGGGAAGAACCCGCCGTGTTCCCACAGGTTGCTCACCGAGGCTTGCGGGCCGCCATGGCCGCTGACCAGCAGGTAGCTGCCCAGGGCAATCATGCCGACAATCGCCACAACCTTGATGATCGCGAACCAGAATTCCGCTTCGCCAAAAACTTTGACGTTCGCCAGATTGATCGCATTGATCATCACGAAGAACACGGCGGCCGAGGCCCAGGTCGGGACATCCGGCCACCAGTAGTGCACGTATTTACCGACGGCGGTCAGCTCCGACATGCCCACCAGAATATACAGAATCCAGCAGTTCCAGCCCGACAGGAAGCCGGCGAAACCGCCCCAGTACTTGTGGGCAAAGTGGCTGAACGAGCCGGCCACCGGCTCTTCGACGATCATTTCGCCCAGTTGGCGCATGATCATGAAAGCGATGAAGCCACAGATCGCGTAACCGAGGATCATCGACGGGCCGGCCGATTTCAGTACACCGGCAGAGCCGAGGAACAATCCGGTACCGATCGCGCCACCGAGGGCGATCAGTTGAATATGGCGATTTTTCAGGCCGCGTTTAAGCTCGCCTGAATGCGAGTTTTGTCCACTCATGAAAAGGGTCTCACGCAAGGTTTGATGATGTTCGTTAAGACATTGCTGCTCGAATCGGGATTAAGCAGCGCGGATCAAACCCCAGCGCAGGCACCAGGAGTTCAGCGTTTTTTTACCAGTCATGCGTCACCTGTTTGTTTTTATCTGTGACGAAATCGAACCCGACACGCTTGTGGCGCGGCGGAGTTAACAAAGCGGATAGCCTTGAGTTTTGCGCAGTTACGCAGGGAGGTCACAGTTAAAACGCGGCGCATTGTACACCTGTAACCCCCTGCTGCCAGACACCGCTGGATCAGCGCGTCGTTTGCCGGGATTGCCTGTGTCCGCCCCGATCGTCCCGGGCGGCTGCAAAAAAAGACTCAGACCTTTGCGGGTCGTTGACGGGGACGATGGAAAAATCGCCCTTTGAGGAGAGATGGAGATGACTCACGGCGTTCATTGCGCCTCCTTCTTGTTATGCACCTGCACGACAGGCATGGCGCATCTCACCGCTGAAACCGTCCTGAAACAAGCGGACCAGAGCCGTGCAAACCGCATGAACGAGCTCCAGCCGGAAGCTTTTCCTTACAGCCCGCGTGACAACGCGAATCCGTGGTGCAGAACGCGGCTTTTCGTAAAGCCTTCTTTACGATGCGTAACGTATTTTTTCCACAACAGATCTTTCTGTAGACCGACTGCAAATTGACGGTAGTCCCATTCCTATGGATGAGACCGAGTTAGCGATTTGTTTTTAATTGAAAAAAACAACAACACAAAACAGAATAAAAATTTCACAAAAGACAAATTTAAATATTAAATTGTATTTTAAAAAATACTGGACTAGGTTTTCAGCCACTTGCCAGACCGTAAAGTCCTGCAAGTAAGCGGCAACTCTTTTCAGTCGCAATGATTTATTCATGCACGGAAAACAGCACCGCCATTCAACCGAAAAAGTCATCTAGGAGATTCACTATGCAAGCATTGGAAAAAGACTTGGAAACTGAACTGCAACTGGACGATTGGTTTGAGGCGCCGACCCATGACGCTGCCGTCGAAATGATGCAAGCCGACGCGGTCGTTCCGTTCGGCACGGCGATGTGGCCGATGTAAGACATCCAGGCAGCGACGACCCGACCGGTCGCCGCTGCCGCTGTTGGCTGACAGTCAGGGAGGATTCATGGATAGACACCGCGCCATTTCGCATTTCCTTTATTACCTCGAACACCACCCCGCGCTGGTTGGCGTACGTCCGGCCAAGGTTTTGCTTGGGCATACCGCGCCTTACGAAGCATTGACCGGCGCGATCATCGAACAAGCGTCCAACGAGCCATTCCGGTTCAGCGCCATGCGCCTGGACCTCGAACCGACCCAGGCCCTGGCACAGGCCATTGCCGACTGCGATCTGTACATTTTCTTCTACGACTCGTCGACCCTGCCCAACCCGCGCCCGGACGGCCCCGACTTTGTTCGCGCCCTGCAAAGCCTCATGGCCGACAACTGGAAAAAGTCGCTGCTGTTCAAGGATTACGGCGATTACTTCTACGACACCTTCAGCGTCACACCGCAACGTATCGCCGGGCTCAACAGCCACCTGATCCAGCGCATGTCCCAGGCCACGACCCTGAGCTTCAGTGATCGGCATGGCTCTTACTTCGAAACACCGCTGAGCAGTATCAAGAAGTGGACCAATATCAACGGCGTCGGCAATTTCGATCTGGCGCCCGGCGAGATCGCCACCCACAGTGAGGCCATCAATGGCCAGGTGAAATTCGTCGGGACCTTCCTCGGCACCATCCCCTTCGCCCGCAAATATGGCGTGCTCGAATCGCCGCTGGAGTTGTGGATCGAGAACTCGACCATCAACCGAATCGCCACGCAAGTGCCGGGGCTGGAACATGACTTCAACAAGTACCTGGACGCCAACCCGTCCAACCGACGCATCGAGGAATTGGGGATCGGTACCAATGAGGGCGTCAAGGACCTGTATGCGCGCAACGCAGGCTTCGAAGAGCGCCATTGCGGCCTGCATCTGGGGTTGGGCGGTGGCGCCAAGGGCAGCCATCACCTGGACCTGATCTTCGCCAGCGGTGTGCTGGCGCTGGATGACAAGCCGGTGTTTGACGGGCGGTTTGTGTTCTAGAAGCAGCTACAAGCTGCAAGCCTCAAGCTGCAAGTAGAAGAGCAAAAAAAACGCCAACCTCAGGGTTGGCGCTTTTTCACTTGCAGCTTATAGCTTGAAGCTTAGAACTGCTTCACTCCGGCTTGCGACGACCAAAGCCTGGACGCTGGCCGGAACCGGCCGGTGCGCCGCGACGTTTGCCCGATGGCGCGTCACGGTCGACCAGGACGATGCCTGGACGTTTCTTCGGCGCTGGCTTGGCCGGGCGCTTGGTGTCAGACGGACGATCTGCCACTGGCGTACCGCGACCCGACTCACCACGACCTGCCGGAGCACCGCGATCGCTGCGACCACCGGCTGGAGCGCCGCGGCCTTCGCCACGCTCAGTGCGACCGTTGGCCGGACGCGGCGTACGTGGACCGCGCTCGCCGTCCTGACGTGGCGCTGGCTTGCGGGCTGGACGCTCGCCTTCGATCTGCGGCTCACGCGCCGGGCGCGGACCTGCAGCAGGAGCAGCGGTGGCTGGACGCAGGGTCCGCACGCGCTCGCTCTTGCCGACCGGACGGGACGACTTGCGCTGCATACGCTCAAGCTTGTCTTTGCTCTTGGCGTTCATTTGCGGCATGGCCACAGGGGTCAAACCGACTTCAGCACTGAGAATGTCGACTTCATACTGGCTCATTTCGCGCCAGCGGCCCATCGGCAGGTCAGAGTTGAGGAACACCGGACCGAAACGCACGCGCTTCAGACGGCTGACCACCAGACCCTGGGATTCCCACAGACGACGTACTTCACGGTTACGACCTTCCATCACCACGCAGTGGTACCAGTGGTTGAAACCTTCACCACCTGGAGCCTGCTTGATGTCGGTGAACTTCGCCGGGCCGTCTTCGAGAACCACGCCCGCCTTCAGGCGCTCGATCATTTCGTCGTCGACTTCGCCACGTACACGTACCGCATACTCACGGTCCATTTCGTAGGAAGGGTGCATCAGGCGGTTAGCCAGTTCACCGTCGGTGGTGAACATCAGCAAACCAGTGGTGTTGATGTCCAGACGACCGATGTTGATCCAGCGGCCTTCTTTTGGTTTCGGCATTTTGTCGAACACGGTCGGACGGCCTTCAGGGTCGTCACGGGTGCAGATTTCGCCGTCGGGTTTGTTGTACATGATCACGCGGCGGACCGATTCAGCCGCTTCTTCACGCTTGATCACCTTGCCATCGATGGTGATGGCGTCGTGCAGGTCGACTCGCAGGCCAAGGGTGGCATCTTTGCCGTTGACCTTGATCCGGCCATGACTGATCCAGGCTTCTACGTCGCGGCGCGAGCCAACGCCGATACGGGCGAGGACTTTCTGCAGTTTTTCGCCTGCTGGGCCGATTTCCTGGTCGTCTTTCTGGTCGTTGATACTCATCTGGGCACCTCCCGGTGTGGTCTGTTCAGGCCTGGCCTGAAGATTTGAAATCTGGTCTTTGGGCGAAAGGATCGCCGAAGGGTCGCGAATCATACGCGCATGGCGCCGCTCGCGCATCAGAGACTAGCGGATAAACGGTGGGTTAGTGGTTTTTCCGCCGACCGGTGACACAGAGGTTCATCAGACACTGGAGTCATTGTGGGAGCGAGCTTGCTCGCGATGACGGCGTCACATTCAGCATCAATGTCGCCTGGCATACCGCTTTCGCGAGCAAGCTCGCTCCCACAGTGATATGCGTCAATCGTCGAACTGGCGGCGTTCGTTCTCGATCGCTTCGGCGAGGGCCAGGGCTTCGGCTTCTTCGTCGCTCAGCTCAGGTTCTGGCTTGGGTTGTTCCAGTGCGGCGACGGCGGCGAGCAGTTTCTCCCGCGCTTCGGCGACACCGAGGATGTCGTCGTCCTGCTCTGCTTCGATTTCGGCTTCAGGCTCTACGATTTCAGGCTTGGATTCGGGCTCAGGCTGATCCAGACCTTCTTCAGCCTCGCTCACCGCCCCATCACGCAGCAAATCATCGAAGTCGGTCTTGATTCCCTCTTCCATCGAGTCCAGCTCCAGCAACAAGGTATGGAAACTGGTTTCGTCCTTCGGCTCTTCCGGCTCGGCGCTGGCATCGGCCAGTTCTTGCAGGCTCTGCGGCACCGGTGCGTCGTCGAACTCGAGCATCGGCTCGGGCTCCAGCTCGCGCAGTTCGGCCAGCGGTGGCAGGTCGTCGAGGTTCTTCAGGTTGAAATGATCGAGAAACGCCTTGGTGGTGGCGAACATCGCCGGCTTGCCCGGTACGTCGCGGTAACCGACGACCCTGATCCACTCACGCTCCAGCAGGGTTTTGACGATGTGGCTGTTGACCGCCACACCGCGCACATCCTCGATCTCGCCACGGGTGATCGGCTGACGATAGGCGATCAACGCCATGGTCTCCAGCATTGCTCGGGAATAGCGCTGCGGGCGTTCTTCCCACAGACGTCCGACCCACGGCGCGAACTTCTCGCGAATTTGCAGACGGTAGCCCGAAGCGACTTCCTTCAACTCAAAAGCCCGGCCGTCGCAGGACTTGGCAAGAATCGCCAAGGCCTTCTTGAAGACTGGCGGCTCCGGGCGCTCGCCCTCTTCGAAGAGCTCGAACAGACGCTCCATCGACTGCGGCTTTCCCGAGGCCAACAGAAAGGCTTCAAGCAGTGGCGCCAGCTCGCGGGGTTCACTCAGATTCATTGATTTAGCTCGTTATTCGGCTCGCGCCCGCACATGGATAGCCGCAAACGGCTCATTCTGTACCAGCTCGACCAAGGATTCCTTGACCAGTTCGAGGATCGCCATAAAGGTCACGACCACACCCAAGCGTCCTTCTTCAGCGGTGAACAGCTCGACAAAAGGCACAAAACCGCCGCCCTTGAGCCGTTCCAGCACATCGCTCATGCGCTCGCGCGTCGACAACGCCTCGCGGCTGACCTGATGGCTTTCGAACATATCGCCACGGCGCAGCACCTCGGCCATGGACATCAGCAACTCTTCCAGACTCACGTCCGGCAGCAACTTGCGCGCCCGCGCCTCCGGGGCATCAAGCTTGGGCACCACCACATCGCGGCCGACCCGGCTCAGGCCGTCGATACCTTCGGCGGCCGCCTTGAAGCGTTCGTACTCCTGCAAGCGGCGGATCAGCTCGGCGCGGGGGTCGTCTTCTTCCTCTTCGATCTCGGCCGAGCGCGGCAGCAGCATCCGCGACTTGATCTCGGCGAGCATGGCCGCCATCACCAGATACTCGGCGGCCAGCTCCAGCCGCACCGACTGCATCAACTCGACATAGCCCATGTACTGCCGGGTAATTTCCGCCACCGGAATGTCGAGGATGTTGATGTTCTGCTTGCGGATCAGGTACAGCAGCAAATCGAGAGGGCCCTCGAAGGCTTCAAGGAAGACCTCCAGCGCGTCTGGAGGAATGTACAGGTCCAGCGGCATTTCCATGACCGCCTGGCCATAAACCATGGCGAACGGCAGCTCTTGCTGTGCGCCGGCCTGGCTATCGACGGGCTCTACTGCGGACATCTAGGCCTCAACCGTAAACGGCGCGGGATCGCCGCAACCGATGCGAATCACTACTGGCTCGCCGTCGGCCAGGTTGATCACCGTAGAGGCTTTGATACCGCCAAAACCACCGTCGATGATCAGGTCGACCTGATGCTCAAGCAACTGACGCATTTCATAAGGGTCGCTCAACGGATCGGTGTCGCCGGGCATGATCAGGGTCACACTCATCAGCGGCTCGCCCAGCTCTTCGAGCAACGCCAGGGCAATCGGATGGCTTGGCACCCGCAAACCGATGGTGCGCTTCTTCGGGTGCAGCAGCAGTCGTGGCACTTCGCGGGTGGCGTTGAGAATGAAGGTGTAAGGCCCCGGCAAGTGGGCCTTGAGCAAGCGGAAGGTGCCGGTATCGATCTTGGCGAACAGCCCAAGTTGCGACAGGTCACTGCAGATCAGTGCGAAGTTGTGTTTTTCGTCCAGTTGCCGTAGTCGACGCACACGCTCGACAGCGTTCTTGTCGCCGATCTGGCAGCCAATGGCGTAGGACGAGTCGGTGGGATAGATCACCACACCGCCGGCTCGAATGATTTCTACCGCTTGTTTAATCAGGCGCGCTTGCGGGTTTTCCGGATGAATCTGGAAAAATTGACTCACATTTTCTACCTGTTCAGACGGCAATAACGGCTGGGTCATGTTTGAACCGACACCAAAGCGGCGGCAGGTCCTCCGGGATTGGGCGGTATTCGCCGATCTCGGACCAGCCTCCGGGTCCATGGAAATCACTGCCGGCACTGACCAGCAGACCAAATTCACGTGCAAGAATAGCCAGGCTACCGACCTGCTCGGCCGGCTGATGGCCATTGACCACCTCAATAGCGTGGCCACCTGCTTGAATATAGTCGGCAATCAGACGGCGGCGTTTGCTGCGGGTGAAATCATAGTGCCAAGGGTGCGCCAGACTGACCCAGGCCCCGGCGGCGCGCAGGGTTTCGACGGTTTCCTCCAGGGTCGGCCAGTGCTGCTTGACGTCCCCCAGCTTGCCGGCGCCCAGCCACTTGCGGAAGGCTTCGGCGCGGTCCTTGACGAAGCCGGCGCGGACCAAATAGTCGGCAAAGTGCGGTCGGGCCGGCGCATTGCCACTGTCGCCGAGCTCCTGCTGGATAGCCCGCGCGCCTTCCAGCGCACCCGGCATACCCTTGAGTTCGAGCTTGCGGCTGATTTCTTCGGACCTCAGCCAGCGCCCGTCATGCAATTTGGCAATTGCCTCGACCAACGCCGGCGCGTTGACATCGAAACCGTAACCGAGCACATGAATGGTCGCGCCCCCCCAGGTGCAGGACAATTCGACGCCGTTGACCAGTTGCATCCCCAGCGCAACCGCAGCGCTGCGGGCCTCGTCGAGGCCTTCAAGGGTGTCGTGATCGGTCAAGGCCAGGACTCGCACGCCTTTCTCGAACGCACGCGCAACCAGTACCGCAGGCGCCAGGGCGCCATCGGAGGCCGTGCTATGGCAGTGCAAATCAACATTCACAGGACTGTGTAACCTCAAATCAGCTGGCGCTTTCGCGACCCAATATGTTTGTTATTATGCCGCCACATCCTGCTTCTGGCTGCCACTGTGAAACAATTCATCGACTTCATCCCGCTTCTGCTGTTTTTCATCGTCTACAAAATCGATCCACGGGTCGTCGACATCGCCGGTCATCAACTGACGGTAGGTGGTATTTACAGCGCCACTGCGATGCTGATCATCAGCTCCCTGGTGGTCTACGGCACGCTGTTTATCAAACAGCGCAAGCTGGAGAAGAGCCAGTGGCTGACCCTGATCGCCTGCCTGGTCTTTGGTAGCCTGACCCTGGCCTTCCACAGCGAAACCTTCCTTAAATGGAAGGCGCCGGTGGTTAACTGGCTGTTCGCCCTGGCCTTTATCGGCAGTCACTTCATCGGTGACCAACTGCTGATCAAACGCATCATGGGTCACGCGCTGACCCTGCCGGACTCGGTCTGGACCCGCCTGAACATCGCCTGGATCGGCTTTTTCCTGTTTTGCGGCGCGGCCAACCTGTTCGTCGCGTTCACATTCCAGAGCTATTGGGTCGACTTCAAAGTCTTCGGCAGCCTGGGCATGACCCTGCTGTTCCTGGTCGGGCAGGGTATTTACCTGTCCCGCCACCTGCACGATGCCGACACTACTACGCCAAAGACCGAGGACTGACATGCTTTACGCAATCATTGCTACAGACGTCGCCAACTCCCTGGAAAAGCGCCTGGCTGCGCGCCCTGCACACATAGAACGGCTGCAACAGCTCAAGGCCGAGGGCCGCGTGGTTCTGGCGGGGCCGCACCCTGCCGTCGACAGCAATGATCCGGGCGCTGCGGGTTTCACCGGCAGCCTGATCGTCGCCGAGTTCGCCTCCCTTGAAGCCGCCAGGGCCTGGGCCGACGCCGATCCGTATATCGCCGCAGGCGTCTATGCCAACGTTCTGGTCAAACCGTTCAAGCAAGTCCTGCCATAACCCAGCACCGGCGCGATGAACCTTCGGTTGATCGCGCGTTCAACTGCTCATTATTCTCGTTCAACGGCCGACAACCTGCCCAACACTCGATTGGAATCAGGAGTTTCGATGCGCCAAGGTCCGCTGTGCCTGCTGTTGGTCATGTTATCGATCGGGGCCCTCGCCCATGCCGAAGAGCACTCGGACTCAGGTTATTCAACGCCTCTGTCATTAAGCGCCGGCGGCCAGATCACCGAATTGCAGCAACGCTTGAAAGAAAGCGAGCGGCAACGAGAAGAACTGAACAAACAACTGCAAAATGCCGACAACGAACGCGAAAGCGCCCAGCTGGGCCGGTTGCGCGAAGAGAATCAGCGCCTCAAGCTGCAACTCAAGGAAGTCCAGGCCAGCCCCCAGCCGCGTCTGCTGAGCGATCAGCAACAGTGGTTCGTCACGGGCGCGGGAGTAGCGCTATTGGCCCTGCTCTGCGGTATCTTCGCCAGTGGTGGACGTAGACAACGTCGGCAATGGCTAAATTGAGTGAGTCATGAGCGAGCTGTTACTAATTGATGATGACCAGGAGCTGTGTGAGCTTCTGAGCAGTTGGCTGAGCCAGGAAGGTTTTGTCGTGCGCGCCTGCCACGATGGTCTGAGTGCGCGCCGCGCCTTGGCCGAGTCCGCGCCGGCGGCGGTGGTGCTGGACGTAATGCTGCCCGACGGCAGCGGTCTGGAACTGCTCAAGCAATTACGCAGCGACCACCCGGATCTGCCGGTGGTGATGCTCTCGGCCCGTGGCGAACCGCTGGACCGTATCCTCGGCCTGGAACTGGGTGCCGACGATTACCTGGCCAAGCCGTGCGATCCTCGGGAGCTGACGGCCCGCCTGCGCGCAGTACTGCGGCGCAGTCATCCGGCAGCGGTATCCAGCCAGATGGAACTCGGCGATCTGTGTTTCAGCCCGATCCGTGGCGTGGTCAGCATCGATGAACAGGAATTCACCCTGACCGTCTCCGAAAGTCGCCTGCTCGAAGCCCTGCTCAAGCAACCCGGCGAGCCACTGGACAAGCAGGAACTGGCGCAGATCGCCCTCGGTCGCAAGCTGACCCTGTACGACCGTAGCCTGGACATGCACGTCAGCAACCTGCGCAAGAAAATCGGACCGCACCCCGACGGCCGCCCACGCATCGTTGCCCTGCGCAGCCGCGGTTATTACTACAGCCTCTAACGACCGACACACTTCCCTGTAGCAGCTGGCGTAGCCTGCGTTCGGCTGCGAAGCAGTCGTAAAACCTATCGACTCGGTCTCCCTGAAACACTGCAGTGCCTGAATTTACGACCGCTACGCGGCCGAACGCAGGCTCGCGGGCTCGCCAGCTGCTACGGGGGCTTGTTTTGTCAGGACGACAGAAAACCGTCTTTACCCAAGCTTTACGCTCCGCTGACCGCCGCTGACCTTGATCTCCGTAATCTGTACTCATCCGGAACACACCGGGAACGAGACAAGGAGACACACCATGCGCAAGACCCTTATCGCTTTGATGTTTGCTGCCGCACTGCCGACCATTGCCATGGCCGCGCAAGAAGGCCAGGGCCCGATGGGGCCAATGGACGGCCACGGTTACAGCGAGCATATGCACGGCGGCAAAGGCACTTACAGAGAGCTCGACCTGAGCCACGAACAACGCGAGCAGATCCGCAAACTGATTGGCGAGCAGATGCATGCGCGTAGAGAGTTGGTAGAGCAGTACCTGCAAAAACTCTCGCCAGCCGATCAGCAGGCAATGAAAGACCAAATGGCGGCCGGCCGCCAGAAAACCGAGAAAGACATCCGTGCCCTTCTCAAGCCGGACCAGCAGCAGAAGTTCGACGCCATCCAAAAAAAGCAGGCCGAACGCAAAGCCGAATGGGCCGAGTTTCAAGCGTGGAAAGCCCAACAACCGAAAAAAGCGCAATAATGTTCTAGCGCTACATCCCAGCCCAATGGTTAATCGCCATTGGGCTTTCTTTGTTTGAGGACTTCCCGTGCGTTCATTGTTCTGGCGCATCCTTGCCAGTTTCTGGCTGGCCATCGCTCTGGTTGCAGGGCTGTCGATTCTGCTCGGGCACATGTTGAACCAGGACGCCTGGATTCTCAGTCGCCACCCAGGCCTCAATACCCTGGCGCAAGAGTGGACGCAGCTCTACGAAGAAAGTGGCGAGGACGCCGCGCAAGCGCTGCTCGAACAACGCAAACGGCGTTACCACATCGACGTTCAGGTGCTGAACGAAAGTGGCGACCCGGTGGTGCGCGGCACCTTCCCTCGCCGCGCGGCGGCATTGGAAGCAAGACAGAGCGACAACTCCGACGACAACGACCGCCACCTGCCCTGGCGGCGCCTGACCGTCGAGTACACCAGCCCGAAAAGCGCTGAAACTTACTTGCTGATCTACCGTATTCCGCATCCAGAGCTCAACGCCTGGCACCGCTCCAGCCTGCTTTGGCCCCTCAGTGCACTGTCGATTGCCTTGGTGGTGCTGACGCTGTTCAGCCTGCTGGTGACCCTGTCCATTACTCGCCCGTTGAGCCGTCTGCGCGGTGCGGTGCATGACCTCGGCCAAACCACCTATCAACAAAACAGCCTGGCCCGACTGGCCAACCGGCGTGACGAGTTTGGCGTGCTGGCCAACGACTTCAACCGCATGGGCGCACGCCTGCAAAGCCTGATCGGCAGTCAGCGGCAATTGCTGCGCGACGTGTCTCACGAGCTGCGTTCACCGTTGGCCCGGTTGCGTATCGCCCTGGCCCTCGCGGAACGGGCCGGCCCCGAAGAGCGTGAAAAACTCTGGCCACGACTGACCCGCGAATGTGATCGCCTTGAAGCGCTGATCAGTGAAATTCTGGTACTGGCACGGGTCGACGCCGACAACGCGAGTGCCGAAGAGGTTGACCTCAACGCGCTGCTGAACACTCTGAAAAAAGACGCTCAGCTTGGCTCGCCGGAGCAAAGCATACGTATCGAAGCCGAACAGCAATTGAGCCTCAAGGGCTGGCCGACCATGATCGAGCGGGCCCTGGACAATCTGTTGCGCAACGCCCAACGCTTCAACCCGGCTGGACAGCCGATTGAGGTGTTGGCTTTGCGTCAGGCGGATCGGATTGTGCTCAGTGTGCGCGACCATGGCCCCGGCGTAGAGGCCGAGCATTTGAGCCAACTGGGGGAACCGTTTTATCGGGCACCCGGCCAGACGGCCGCCGGACATGGCCTGGGACTGGCCATCGCCCGCCGTGCGGCGGAGCGCCACGGCGGCAGCCTGATTCTGGCCAACCACCCGGAGGGCGGGTTCATCGCCAGCCTGGATCTGCCGTTGGAACCGGGGGCTGTGGTTCAGCCCTGAATACCTGTGGGAGCGGGCTTGCTCGCGAAGAACGATAACGCGGTCCGTCTGGCGTACCGCGGCGCTTGATTCGCGAGCAAGCCCGCTCCCACACAAGCCCTTACACATTAGATCGAAGCCTTCAGCCCTTGGCAGGCCAGGCACTGACGAACTCGGCGAGATCGACTTTGCCAGCCACCCGCGGTTCGTTCTGCGGAGTGCCCAGGTAAAGGAATGCAATGACCTCTTCACCTTCCGCCAGGTCCAAGCCTTTGGCCACATGCGCCGAATAGACCAGCTCGCCAGTACGCCATACCGCGCCGATACCCTGAGCGTAAGCCGCCAGCAAGATACCGTGGGCCGCGCAACCTGCAGCCAGCAACTGCTCGGACTTCGGCACTTTGATGTGGTCTTGCAGACGCGCCACCACAACGACTACCAACGGTGCACGCAGCGGGCCATTGCGCGCCTTGTCCACCAAGGCCTGAGGCACATCGGCGTCTTGCAGGCGTGCAGCCTCGGCCAGCAACTCGCCCAATTGCTCACGCGCCGCGCCTTCGACCGTCAGAAAACGCCACGGCTGCAAATGCCCGTGATCCGGTGCGCGCATGGCCGCAGCAAACAACACTTCCCGTTGTGCGGCAGTAGGCGCCGGGTCGAGCAAACGCGGAACGGAAACACGGTTGAGCAAAGCGTCGAGAGCCTGCATCGGCCACCTCCTGAAAAAAATGTCTGACTATTCTAGCGGCAACCGCCGCCGGGGTGCCGGTTTACATGACCTGCCTCGCAGGTAGAATGGTGCCCTTCCCTATCAGCCCGAGCGGATTTAATGGCGTTGCCGACCTTACGGATTATTGGTTTTATCATCGGCATCTTCCTGATCACCCTGGCCATCAGCATGGTTGTGCCGATGGCGACGCTCGTGATTTACGACCGCACCAGCGACCTGCCGTCGTTCCTCTGGGCCAGCATGATTACCTTTCTCGCCGGTCTGGCGCTGATCATCCCCGGACGACCCGAGCAGGTGCACCTGCGACCGCGAGACATGTACCTGCTCACCGTCTCGAGCTGGGTGGTGGTCTGCATATTCGCTGCCTTGCCGTTTCTGCTGACCCAGCGCATCAGTTACACCGACTCGTTTTTCGAAAGCATGTCAGGCATTACCGCCACCGGTTCCACTGTACTCAGCGGCCTGGACACCATGTCTCCGGGCATCCTGATGTGGCGTTCGTTGCTGCACTGGCTGGGCGGTATCGGCTTTATCGGCATGGCGGTTGCCATTCTGCCACTGCTGCGCATTGGTGGTATGCGGCTCTTTCAGACCGAGTCGTCGGACCGTTCCGAAAAGGTCATGCCACGTTCGCACATGGTGGCTCGGCTGATCGTCGCCGCCTACGTCGGCATTACCATCCTCGGCAGCCTGGCGTTCTGGTGGGCGGGCATGAACCCGTTCGACGCGATCAACCATGCGATGTCGGCAATTTCCACCGGTGGTTTCTCCACCTCCGACCAGTCCCTGGCCAAGTGGACGCAGCCGGCCGTGCATTGGGTCGCGGTGGTGGTCATGATTCTCGGCAGCCTGCCGTTTACCCTGTACGTGGCGACCTTGCGCGGCAATCGGCGAGCATTGATCAAGGATCAGCAGGTACAGGGATTGCTCGGCATGCTGCTGGTGACCTGGCTGGTACTCGGTACCTGGTACTGGTGGACTACCAACCTGCATTGGCTGGACGCACTGCGCCACGTTGCGCTGAACGTTACGTCAGTGGTTACCACCACCGGTTTTGCGCTGGGGGATTACAGCCTGTGGGGCAACTTCTCACTGATGCTGTTCTTCTATCTGGGCTTTGTCGGTGGTTGCTCGGGCTCGACCGCTGGCGGGATCAAGATCTTCCGTTTCCAGGTGGCCTTTATCCTGCTCAAGGCCAACCTTAACCAATTGATCCACCCGCGCGCGGTGATCAAGCAGAAGTACAACGGTCACCGTCTCGACGAAGAAATTGTTCGTTCGATTCTGACCTTTTCGTTCTTCTTCGCGATCACTATTTGCGCCATCGCCCTCGCACTCTCGTTGCTGGGCCTGGACTGGATGACGGCCCTGACCGGTGCGGCCAGTACGGTTTCCGGGGTGGGCCCGGGGCTGGGCGAAACCATTGGCCCGGCCGGCAACTTCGCCACACTGCCCGACGCCGCCAAGTGGATTCTGTCCCTCGGTATGCTGCTCGGGCGGTTGGAGATCATTACCGTGTTTGTGCTGTGTATCCCGGCGTTCTGGCGTCACTGACCTCATTGGGTGCTTCCATCAGCCGCACCCGGTATTCGCCGGGTGTGGTATCGAACCAGCGCCGAAAGGCCCGAAAGAAATTGCTCGGATCGGCGAACCCCAACAGGTAGGCAATTTCCAGCAGGGTCATGCTCGGTTGCGCCAGGTACTGCTCGGCCAACTCGCGGCGCGTGTCGTCGAGTAGCGTTTGAAAACTCGTGCCCTCCTCCTGCAAGCGTCGCTGCAAGGTGCGCTGGGACAAATGCAGGGTTTGCGCCACCGTATCGCGTTTGGGTTCGCCCTGAGGCAACAAACGACACAACACTTGCCGCGCCTTGTGGGTTACCCGACTTTCAGAAAACCGCGCCAGATATTCGCCGGCAAAGCGATCATGCAACAGCGCCATGGCCTCGTTGGCAGTCGGCAACGGCGCCTCCATGTCCGCTCGTTCAAAGATCAGCGCGTCATACGGGGCGTTGAACTCCAGCGGCGCATGAAAGGCTAATTTGTAGGGTTCGAGGTCTACGGGTTGAGCGCCCTGGATCAACACTTTACGTGGCTGCAAGGTGCGCCCGGTCAGCCAGCCGCACAGGCCCAGCGCGCAGGCCAGTGACGCTTCGGCACTTTGTCGGGTTGGTGGCAGGTGGTCGCCATGCACCGTGAGAATCAGCGCATAACCTTCAGGTAACAGTCGAAAACTGAGGTCGGCGCTTTCGGCGATGATCCGCTGATAACGCACCAAGCGCTGAAAGCCTTCAGCCAGGGTCTGGCTGGACATCAAGGCATAGCCGACCACATGAAACGATGCCGGGCGGACCAGCTTGCCCATGTTCAGACCGATCGCCGGGTTGCCGGACAGCTCTACCGCGCGCTGCCAGAGCCGCGTCATCGAATCTTGAGGGAAGCGCGCATCCGGATCATCCAGTGCCGCATAGTCGAGCCCCAGCTGTTTGAACAAGACCCGGCAATCCAGGCCGTCCATCTCCAGTGCTTTGACAATCCCCATCGCCCAGCTTGCAGAAGTCGTTCGTTCGCTCATGGCGTTTTCTTACTTGATGAGCCGCGTGTCACGGCCAATTTTCAGAAGGATACTAAAGTGGCGCCTATTGTCACTGGCTGTTGCCACTGATGACTCTAGACTCAAATAAGCTCCCCGCAGAACATCCGGTCCGCAGAACAATAACCACAGAGATCGCAGTCGTGGAAAACATCAAACGTTTCAGCAGCTTCGCCGAGTTTTACCCGTATTACCTCAGCGAACACAGCAACAGTACCTGCCGACGCCTGCACTTTGTCGGCACCAGCCTGGTCATTTTCATCCTCGCCTTCGCTATCGGCAAAGGTGCCTGGATGCTGTTGCTGACCCTGCCTATCGCCGGTTACAGCTTCGCCTGGGTCGGCCACTTCTTCTTTGAAAAGAACCGACCGGCGACATTTCAGCATCCGTTTTACAGCCTGCTCGGCGACTTCGTCATGTACCGCGACATGATTCTGGGCAAAATTCCGTTCTAGAGCTCCTTTCCAGGATCGCTGACCAGGCTCGCAGGGCCATCAAGCCGTCCCGTGCGGACAGTGCAGCATTGGATCCAGGCTCTACACTGCAAAACGTCCCTGCGAAAACAATAAGAGGATAGCCGATGAATGCGCACGTCCGTTTCACCCACATGAAGGATGGCACGCAGGAAGACTGGGCGATCATCGCCGCAGACTTCAGTGCCTACGCCAAACAATTGCCGACACGGATTGTGGCGCACCTGAAACTGCTGGAGGGTGATTTTGGCGGTTTCCCGGTCGATCGTCTGACCCACTCACTGCAAACCGCGACCCGCGCCTGGCGCGATGGCCGGGATGAGGAATACGTGGTGTGTGCGCTGCTCCACGACATTGGCGATACCCTCGGCACCTACAATCACGCGGACATCGCGGCGGCGATCCTCAAGCCATTCGTCAGCGCTGAAAACCTGTGGATGGTGGAAAAGCACGGGATTTTCCAGGGCTACTACTTCTTCCATCACCTGGGCATGGACCGGCACCTGCGCGAGCAATTTCGCGAACACCCGCAGTACCGACAGACCATCGAGTTCTGCGCCAAGTACGACGCCGCAGCCTTTGATCCAGCGTACGACACGTTACCGCTGAGTTTCTTCGAACCTATGCTGGAACGCCTGTTTGCCCGGCCGAAAAACTCGATCTACAAAGCGGCAATGGAAGAATACGCACCGGCCTGAGATCAAGAGATCGCAGCCTTCGGCAGCTCCTACGGGATCGGGTTAGCACGCGAACATCGTAGGAGCTGCCGCAGGCTGCGATCTTTCCAGCATCAAACCGGTTCCGCGACCTTCACCAACTCCGCCTTCAATTGTGCCTCTCGCGCCTGGGCATCCGCCAACCGGTACAACTCGATCGAGCCATCCCAATGCTCGATCAGCGCCGTGCACGACTCCACCCAATCCCCACAGTTGAGGTAATCCACCTCGCCGACCTTACGGATTTCCGCGTGGTGGATGTGCCCGCAAACCACCCCGTGCAGCTTGCGTTTGACGCACTCGTGGGCAATGGCCTCTTCAAAATCGCTGATGAAGCTGACCGCGGTTTTGACCTTGTGCTTGAGGTACGCCGACAACGACCAGTAACCGTAGCCGTAACGCGCGCGCCAGTGATTGAGCCAGCGATTGAGCGTCAGGGTGAACTCGTAGGCCGAATCGCCCAGAAACGCCAGCCAGCGGTGATAACGCGTGATCACGTCGAACTGGTCGCCGTGAATCACCAACAGATGCCGACCATCCGCGGTGACGTGAACCGCCTCGTCCACCAGTTGGATGTTGCCGAGAATCAGCTTCGAATAACGCCGCAGAAACTCATCGTGGTTGCCGGTGACGTAAATCACCTCGGTGCCGCGCTTGCTCATGGTCAGCAGACGGCGGATGACGTTGGTGTGAGCCTGAGGCCAGTACATGCCGCTGCGCAGCTTCCAGCCATCGATGATGTCGCCGACCAGATAGACCTTGTCAGCCTGATAGCCCTTGAGAAACTGCGACAAATGCTCGGCCTGGCAATCCCGGGTGCCGAGGTGCACATCGGAAATCCACAAGGTGCGCACGCGTTGTTTACGGCTGGGTTTGGCGACTTCGGCGCTGGTCATGGACAACCTCTGCGAGATTTTTCGCAAGCTTGCGCCACAGCGATTAATAGCCCATGACACAAATGCGGCAGTCTGATGACAGCCCGAGCCGGGACGCGGCCGGTGTAGACTGCCACTCTGCCCAGGAGACTGCGATGAGACCGATCCTCACGCTACGCCAATACACCCACGACTTGATCGTCCACAGCCACGACCACGCGCAACTGGTGTTCGGCCTGTCGGGTGCGCTCGACTTCGAGGTCGGCGGGCATGGCAGCCAAGTGGTGCAGCAAAGTTTCGTGGTGGTGCCCTCAGGTGCCCATCACGTCTGTGGCAGCCCGAATGGCAGCCGCTGCCTGGTGCTCGATGTACCGAGCGATCAGTGGGTTTCGCAATCATTGGGCGAGCATGCCGATGCCAGTCGGCGCTTGCTCGACAACCCCGGACGCTTGCCGCTGGACGCTGGGCAAAGTCAGCTAGTGAGCTGGCTGGCGAGCAGCCCGGTAAGTGACCCGCTAATCGCCCAGCAAGGCGCCGTGTTGTTGCTCGCCAGCCTCAACAACGCCGCGCCGAACAGTATCGCCGGGCGACGGTTGCCCTACGCCGCGCTCAACGCTCACATCGACCAATACGCCGCCTACCCGCTGCAAGTCGCCGATCTGGCACGTATCGCCGGGCTGTCCAGCGCGCGCCTGCATGCGCGGTTTGTGGCCGAATGCGGGCAGACGCCGATGGATTACATCCGCAGTCGCCGCTTGCACATCGCGGTGAAGTTGCTGCGTGAGTCCGCGCTGCCCATCGGCGAAGTCGCCAGCCGTGTCGGCTATGGATCCCAGAGTGCCTTCGCCGCCGCGGTGATGCGTGAGTTTGGCGCCTCCCCGGGTGCGCTGCGTCGTACGGTGAGCAAGCGCTAGGCTGACGATAAAAGACGCGAGTTTGACGACAGACAAATCAGGCAGTCACGAGGTTCAATGTCGTAATTGCCTCTATGGATTAAGGATTGAAATGACTCCGCGTACCGCCCTTGGCGCCCTGCATATCGGCGCACTGATGTTTGGCCTGACCGGAGTGTTCGGCAAACTCGCCGTCTCTGCCTCCCCCGCCATTATCGTCTTTGGCCGTGCGGCATTCGCGGTGATCGCCCTGGCGTTCTTTGCCCGTTTCGCCAGCAACACCGGCTGGCAGAAACTCGAAGCCGTGGACTGGCGTCGCCTGCTGCTCAGCGGCCTGTTACTGGCCGGGCATTGGGTGAGCTTTTTCATTGCGGTCAAAGTGGCCGGCGTGGCGATTGCAACCCTGGGCTTCGCCAGCTTCCCGGCGTTCACCGTGATCCTTGAAGGCCTGATCTTCCGCGAGCGGATTCGCACCAATGAAATACTTTTGGTGGTGCTGGTGAGCGTTGGGCTGGTGCTGGTCACCCCGGATTTCGATCTGGCCAGTGAGGCCACCAGCGGTCTGCTCTGGGCTGTAGGCTCGGGCTTGCTGTTCGCCCTGTTGTCGCTGACTAACCGCGCCAGCTCCGGACGTATACCCGCCGTGCAGGCCGCGCTGTGTCAGAACGTGGTGGTCGCGCTCTGCCTGCTGCCGGTGGCGGCACCGGGTTTGAGTGAAGTACGCGCCATCGATTGGCTGTGGATCGGTCTGCTCGGGGTGTTCTGCACCGGCGTCGCCCACAGTTTGTTCGTTGCCAGCCTGGCGGTGATCAAGGCTCGCACCGCAGCGGTGGTGTTCGCTCTGGAGCCGGTTTACGGCATCACCGTCGCCTGGCTGCTGTTCAATGAGAATCCGACACTGCGGATGTTGATTGGCGGTGCGCTGATCATCATCGCGATTGTGGTTTCCAGCAGTCTGTCTGGCAGTTCAAGCAAGAAAAACGTGGCGGCTGAAGCAGCCTCTCATTAGGTTCGACGAAAACCAGCCGAGCGAAGATCAGGCAAGACAAAAGCTGGTGAGAAAGCGGAGTTGACGCTAGTCAATGAGCATTTCGAACCTGCTTTTAACGCAGCATGATCGATGAGCAGACGGTTTTCGTCACCTAACGGTCGTTGTGGCCGAGGTCGCGGCTTGGATCGATCTGATCGCGAACCCGCTGCTTGAGCACCTTGGCCTCCGGGAAGCCGCCGTCGGCCTTGCGCTCCCAGATCTGTACCCCGGCGCAGGTAATGTGAAACACCCCGCCGGTTCCCGGCACCAGTGAAACCTTGCCCAGGTCGTCACCGAAGGTGCTGAGCAACTCCTGGGCCAGCCAGGCGGCGCGCAACAGCCATTGGCATTGCGTGCAATAGGTGATGACAACTTCTGGTTTGCTGGTGGTCATGGTGCGCTGGACTCCTGAGCTCGATGGCATCGCTATCATAGCCGGCGCTGGAGGAGTTCAGCGAATGCTGGCCAACAGGCTGCGGGCGGTGTGCTTCAAGGATTCGTCACTGTCCTTGAGTAACTCGTTCAACACTGGATGGCGCTGTCCAGATCACCGTCGTCGATACAGTTCTGCGCCTCCTCCAGTTTGCCGGCGTGGACCTCTTCGCGCTCCTGCCCTGCGAACTCCACCGGCAACGGCTCAAGTTCCAGGGCCGGTGAGGCATCGGCGAAATCGTCGAGAAAACCATCGTCCAGCGGCTCCAGCTGATCCACGGGTTTAGCCATTGCCACTGTTGTGTCGGACGGACTGACCAGATCCCAGCTCGATTCCATCGACAAATCATCCAGATTCAACTGGAACTCATCCCGTACCGAAACAGCAGGTTCAGCCGTCGATTCAAGAGTCGCCGAAGATTGTGCACTGGCCAGTTTTGGCGAACCCGCACGAATCTGCTCCAGCACCTCGGTGCTGTAACCCGCTTCAAGCAGGCTGTTTTCGTGCTCCGAATAACCTGCGCTGTCGCCCTGCTGCCCCAGCACCTCCAATAACTTCAGGTTCAAATCACTGCGCTGCGGTTCTTTGAGCAAGGCTTCGCGCAACAAACTGACCGCCTCGGCGAAGCGGCCATACGTCAGGTAGATACCGACGCCCTCAAGCACTTCCGCCCCATGAACGGTTTCGCGGTTCGCGGGGGTGGCTTGTGTCGTAGAAAGCTCAACCAGTAGTTTCTGTGCAGTACCGGGTGCTGCCCAACCGACCACCGGCTCATGTCGCGGCGCTGGTTCTGACACAGGCTGTACCCGCCGCTGACGGCGCACAAACCAGCCCAACAGCAACAGCGCGCCAAGCACCGGCACCATCAGACCGACGATCAACCACAGCGTCGATCCACTGTTTGTCTCATCCACCGGTGCAACGGGTAGCGGGACTGGCGCAGCAGGAGTGACGGGTGTGGGTAAGGGCTTTTGGGCTTCGGCCAACTCGGTTTGCAGATCGCTGACTTGCTTGCGCTGGCTGGCGATCTGCTCATCCTGGGCTTGTAGCCGGGTGTTCAACTGATCGACGGTTTGTTTCAGTTGCTGGTTTTCCAGAACGCTGGCTGCCAGCAATTCAGAAGTGGGGTCGGTAGCCGCAGGCAGCTTGCTCGCCGGGGCAGCAGCAGGCGTTTTGGCGGGTGCGACGGCAGTGGGTTGCCGGCTGATCGCCGGGGTCGGCTCAACGTCACTCGCCGGTACGATTCCCGGTGAGCCCGGTGGATCGATCAGCAACGTGTATTCGCGCAGTAAATGCCCGTTGGGCTGGTTCACCTGCACCAGAAAGTTCAGGAAAGGTTCATTGACCGGTTTACTGGACACCACCCGAATCACGCGGCGATCGCCACGCAGAACGGCGGTAAAACGCAGGTCGTTGAGAAAAAACACTCGCTCGACACCGGCGCGGGCGAACTCGTCCGCCGTCGCCAGGCTGACCGAGAGTTCACCGTCGGTCAGAGGACCGGGATCGACCAAGGCGATTTCGGCATTCAACGGTTGGTTCAAAGCTGAGTGCAACGTGATGTCGCCCAACCCGAGCGCAGGAGCCAATGCTGAGTAAAACAAGGCGCCAGCGATCGACAACAGGTTGACGGAGCGCCGTAACACAGACTGCAAACTCTCAAGCATGAGCATCCCTTCGATAACCAGAACCACCAATGCGTATTCGCACTTCCAGTACGAACACGTTATTGCCTGGTAATTCTTATAGTCTGCTCAGCGCCAGTTCTCAAAAGTCTGCTGTGTGGTTATGCCTCAAGATTTTTCCAGATTGGCCAGAATGTGCCCATGAACCCGCATGCACACCCGCAGCTCTTCCTCGTCGACGCCCTCGAACAGCTCGTGGCGCAACTCGGTGGCAATGGTTTCAATTTGTTCAATCAAGGGACGGGCGGACGCACACAGCACGATTTTTTTCGCCCGGCGGTCTTCCACCACGGCCTGACGCTGCACCAGACCCTGGGTTTCCAGGCTATCAAGCAGGCGGGCCAGCGTTGGCCCTTCAACACCCACGCTTTGTGCCAGCTCACGCTGAGTGGGGGCCTCTTCGAAACGCGCCAGGTGCAGCAGCACCAGCCAGCGGGCCTGAGACAGGCCAAGGCCGGCGAGACGGCGATCCAGTTCGGCGCGCCAGCCGCGAGACATCTGCGCCAACTGCATGCCAAAACGGTGTTGATCGGTTAACGGCATAAAAAACTCATGGTTAGACTGAAATAAGGTGAAACTAATTATTAGTCAGCTAAGCATGACCCTCGATTCGAAGCAAGGCTCGGTCTGTACTGAATCGTTACATCTTGATATTCGGCACTTAAACTTCAAACTCCGACTGCAACGCCGCTCTCACGCAGTACAAAACACCCTCAGGGACACGGCCGGCAAACAACGCGGAAATCTCCGACACTGGCGGCAACTCGCCCTCGCCGTCCAGAAATGCGTCCTGGACTTCACCCATCAGGTCTTCCGGAAGGTCCAGTGCCTGTTCCAGCGACAATTGCTGCTTGCCAATGGCCTCGGCGAGCATCGTGTACACGTTCTTTTCCGAGCATTGCAACTGACCGGCAATCTGCATCGGTGTCATGCCGGCGCGCGCCAGGGTGATCAATTCGTGACGCAGGTCGGCGACCACTTTCGGCGCCTCGACCTGGCCGCCCAGCACTTCGAGGAAGGCCTCGCCATAGCGCTCCAGCTTGCGCGCACCGACGCCGCTGACCTTGGCCATTTCCGGCAGGGAGCTTGGCTGGCTGCGGAGCATTTCGAGCAAGGTCGAATCGGGGAAGATGACGTACGGCGGCACGCCATGTTCTTCGGCGAGCTTGCGTCGCAGAGCGCGCAATGCTTCCCATTGCTCGCGTTCTTCGCCGCGTACCAGCTGGCTGGCCTGGCTGGTGCTGCTTTTCACGGTAGTTTGCGGCTTGAGGTCGCGGCGCAGCTCCAGGGTCACTTCACCCTTGAGCAGCGGCCGGCAGCTGTCGCTCAAGCGCAAGCCGCCGTAGCCTTCCAGATCAATATCCGCCAGACCGCGCGCCACCAGCTGTCGGAACAATGAACGCCATTCGCCTTCAGCCCGCGCTTTGCCGACACCGAACACCGACAGATGCTGATGGCCGATGCTGCGGACTTTTTCGTTGTCCTTGCCCAGCAACACATCAACCAGATGCCCGACGCCGTAGCGCTGGCCAGTGCGGTAGATCGCCGAAAGTGCCTGACGGGCCGGTTCGGTGGCGTCCCAGGTCTGCACACCGTCGACGCAGTTGTCGCAATGCCCACAGGGTTGCGGCATGTCTTCGTCGAAATAGGCCAGCAAGGTCTGACGGCGGCAGCGGGTTTCTTCGCAGAGCGAGAGCATGGCGTCGAGCTTGTGCTGCTCCAGACGCTTGTGGCGTTCATCGCCTTCGGAGTTCTGCAGCATCTGCTTGAGCATCACCACGTCTTGCAGGCCGTAAGCCATCCAGGCATCTGCCGGCAGACCGTCACGGCCGCCGCGACCGGTTTCCTGGTAGTAGGCCTCAAGGGATTTCGGCAAGTCCAGGTGGGCGACAAAACGCACGTTGGGCTTGTCGATGCCCATACCGAACGCCACGGTGGCGACCATGATCAGGCCTTCTTCGTTGAGGAAGCGCTTCTGATTATGTGCCCGCGTATCGTTGGGCAGACCGGCGTGGTACGGCAGCGCCGGGAAACCTTGCTCGCTGAGGAACACAGCCACTTCGTCGACCTTCTTGCGCGACAGGCAATAAACGATGCCGGCGTCGCTGCGCCGCTCCGCCAGGAACGCCAGCAACTGCTTGCGCGGCTGCTCCTTGGGCACGATGCGGTAGAAAATATTCGGCCGGTCGAAACTCGACAGGAAGCGCTCGGCATTCTGCAGATGCAGGCGCTCGACGATTTCTTCGCGGGTACGCTTGTCGGCCGTGGCGGTCAGGGCGATGCGCGGGACATGGGGGAACAATTCCGCCAATTGGCCCAATTGCAGGTATTCCCGGCGGAAGTCGTGACCCCATTGGGACACGCAGTGAGCTTCGTCAATGGCGAACAGAGCAATTTCAAGACTTTGCAGGAACGCCAGCATCCGTGGTTGAACCAGGCGCTCAGGTGCCAGGTACAGCATCTTCACTTCGCCACGCTTGATCCGCGCCGCCAGATCGCGCTGTTGCTCGGCGCTCAGGGTCGAATTGAGCGCCGCCGCGGCCACACCGAGCTCTTCAAGCGTCGCGACCTGATCGTCCATCAGCGCAATCAGCGGTGAAACCACTACCGCGAGGCCGTCACGCAGCAGTGCCGGGACCTGGAAACACAAGGATTTACCGCCGCCGGTCGGCATCAGCACCAAGGCGTCACCGCCACTGGCCACGCGCTCAATGATGGCACCCTGACGGCCACGGAAACTGTCGTAGCCGAAGATGTCCTTGAGGACGCGCTGAGCCTGTTCGAGCATGAATAACTCCAAATGGTGCTGAATATCCCTGTGTGCAGGCTGGATCAAAAAACCACGTTGTTCACGGACAGATCCGTAAGCGGATTTGTCCGGGACCGTCGCGACACCTGCAGGGCTTTGCAAAACGCGCGAGTATACCCGAGCGATACCGGCCAAAGGGTGTCACTGACGAATAGCCGCCCCGTCCAGATCAACAACTCCCCCGTAGCAGCTGGCGCAGCCTGCGTTCGGCTGCGAAGCAGTCGTAAACCCTATCGATTCGGTCTACCTGAAACACTGCGGTGCCTGATTTTGCGACCGCTTCGCGGCCGAACGCAGGCTCGCGGGCTCGCCAGCTGCTACAGATCGGGTTTAGACCGGCTTGGAATGCGGGCAAATCTGCCGCGCGGCTGGCCGGACCGCTCAAGAACGCCTAGAATTGGGCATCGTATATTCCCAAGGTAGCCCTTCAATGTCCTTCGCTGAGCAACTAACCCGCCTGCAAGCCTTCCTCGACGCCGACGAGCTGCATGACGAGGCGCTGGACTATGTGGCCGCCCACGGCTATCTGACGGCCCTGTCGATCTGTTCCGAGACGGTGCCTGATCGTGAGTGGATCGACGCGCTGTTCGCCGAAGAGCCGCATTATCGCGACGACGCCGAGCGTGCAGAAATCGAATCGACCCTGTTGGCCCTCAAGGCTCACATTGCTCGCCAACTGGCGTCCGATGAAGAGTTCGAGCTGCCGTGTGACCTGGACCTGGGCGAAGAGCCGGATGATTCCGACCTGCGCGGCTGGTGCATCGGTTTCATGGAAGGCGTATTCCTGCGTGAAGAAGCCTGGTTCGAAACCGCCGAAGACGAAGTCAGCGAAATGCTGCTGCCGATCATGGTCGGTTCCGGCCTGTTCGATGAGCAGCCTGAATTCTCCGACATCGCGGCCGACGCCAACCTGATGGACGACATGATCGTGCAGATCCCGGAAGCCCTGACCGCGCTGTACCTGCTGTGCAACGCGCCAGACGAAAAACCGGCGATCCTCAAGCCTCGTCACCACTAACAGGCCGTTGAAAAAGGATTTGCCTGTGGCTGACCCCATAGGCAAACCCTCCCTGGTACTGCGTCCTCGTCCTCCTGCCTTGGGCATGCGGCTTCATGCTGACCAGCGCGGTGCTGGTGACGGTGTCTATCCTGCGGCAGAAACCCCCTACCAAATCCTGAATACCCCCCCTTTGTGCTGAGGGAGCTTGCTCCCGCGCGGCGACCTGCCCTGCTTTTCACAAAACAGCACCTAAACTGCAGACATCTGCACGTCAGTCGCCAGACATATCCCATCGTTCGCCCAAGGCCAACGTGGCGACTGCGAAGGTTCGCGATGGGTGATGGCTAACGCCGTCAACCCGCAAGGAGCGCCTCATGTCGCTGCTCAAACAGTTGTTTCTGGCCATCTGCCTGTTCTTGCTGGTGGCCTTCAGCGGTAGTTTTTTTGTCAGTCTGGAGAGTTCGCGCGAGCAAATGCTCGGTCAATTGCGTTCGCACGCCCAGGACGCCGCCACTGCGCTGGGGCTGTCGTTGAGCACACAGATCGACGACCTGTCGAAGATCGAGTTGATGGTCAGCTCGATCTTCGACAGCGGCTACTTTTCCAGTATTCGGGTCATCAACATCGAGGACGAGCGCGTACTGGTGGAGCGTAACGCTGCCGCCACCCCCAAAGACGTACCGGGCTGGTTCGTCGATCTGGTGAACCTGCACCCGCAAGGGGGCAATGCCTTGGTCATGCGCGGTTGGGAGCAAGCGGCGCGCGTTGAAGTGGTGAGCAACCTACAGTTCGCCCTGACCAAACTGTGGGACAGTACCCTTGGCAGTCTGGTCTGGTTACTGCTGTGCGGGTTGCTCAGTGCGGTGTTCGGCGGCTGGTTGCTGCGCCGGCAACTGCGCCCGCTGGATGCCATGGTCAAACAGGCTGAAGCCATCAGCAAACGCGAGTTTCTCAGCCTGCCGAAGTTGCCCAGAACCCCGGAACTCAAACGCGTGGTGCTGGCGATGAACCAAATGGTCGAAAAACTCAAAGGACTGTTTGCCGAAGAGGCCGCACGCAGCGAAAAACTCCGCGTCGAGTCGTATCAGGACAGCCTCACGGGGTTGGCCAACCGACGGTTACTGAATGAGCAACTCACTGACCATTTGCTGGTGACCGAACAAAGCAGCGCCGGACACCTGCTGATGCTGCGGATCAATGACCTGACCGGGCTCAATCAGCGACTGGGTGGCCAGCGCACGGACGCGCTGATCACAGCAGTCGGTCAGTTACTTAAACGCCTGATTCAACAGCCTGATCGCCATACCTGGCTGGCCGCACGCAATCGTGGTGGTGAGTTCAGCCTGCTGACCCCCGGCCTGGACAACAAGGACGCGACGCGCCTGGCCGCAGAGATCAGCGCCACCCTGGAGAACCTGCGTCTGACCGGCGCCAGCGACTGCATGCCAGTGGCGCATCTGGGGATAGTCGCCTACACACCTGGCGAAGCGTCCACCAACGTACTGCTGCGCCTCGATCAGGCACTGACTCAGGCCCAGCAGCACCCTGAACGGCCATGGGTGCATCTGGCGCAGTCCGATAACGCACCGAACCAGACGCAGCATGACTGGCGCACCTGGATCGATGACGCCCTGACCCACGGCAAAATGCAGCTGTACTTGCAACCCGTGGTGCAATGCGCCGACACCAGCCAGGTGCTGCACCACAAAGTGCTGGCGCGGCTGCTCGACCCGCAGGGCGAAGCCATTTCGGCAGGACACTTTCTGCCATGGGTCGAGCGTCTGGGCTGGTCGGCACGGTTCGATCTGGCGATGCTCGAACACACCCTCGACTATCTGGCCGAACACAGCTGGCCGCTGGCCTTGAGTTTGTCTGGCAGCACCCTGCGCGATGCCACACAACGGCGCCTGATCCTCGACATGCTCGACGCCCTGCCCGGCCTCGCACCGTTGCTGACCCTTGAGTTCGACGAACGCCAACTGCCGCCCCCCGAAGAGTTGCGTCAACTGAGCCTGAGCCTGCGCGACACCGGTTATGGGATCGGCCTGCAGCACTTCGGCGGCAGCTTCAGCCAGATCGGCAACCTCACCCAACTGGGTTTGGCCTACTTGAAAATCGACGGCAGCTACATTCGTGCCATCGACCAGCAAAGCGACAAACGACAGTTCATCGAAGCCATTTTCCGCGCGACCAATAGTATTGATTTGCCGTTGATAGCCGAGCAGGTAGAGACACAGGCTGAGCTGGAGGCGATCACGTCGCTGGGGCTCTTCGGCGTCATGGGCCGGCTGATCGGACCGCCAGCGCCCATATAGGTGACTCGACAGGCGCACGCCATGTGACATTGGCCAATGCAGGAGGATTTTTTAGCCCGTCGTTGCCCGCCAGGGTTCAAAGCAGGGCAAACTGTGCGCGGTTTTGCCCCCCCACATTCGACACAGCGACCGCCCATGACCAAGACAAGGACTGCGCTCAAACACTTCGATATGCTGGCCGCCCGGCACGCTTACGCGCAAGGCCGGAACATAACGGAGCTGCTTCGCCAACAAAAGCAACTGAGCTACAACTCCCCCGAGATCATTGAGGCCGCCTACGATTTGCAGGCCGGCACGTACATCGATTACGTCGAAAACAACCTCACCCAGGCCCACGCCTACGCCGGTGAACTGGCCAGCCTGCTGAGCCAGCACCTCAAGCCTCAGGACTCACTACTGGACATCGGAACCGGTGAGTTGACGACCCTGAGCCTGATCGCCCGGCAGTTACCCTTCCCGCCCGAACAACTTTATGCCTTCGACATCAGTTGGTCACGGGTGCACAAGGGCATGGCATTTGCGCAGCAACACATGGGCGAAACCTTCGAACGACTCACGCCGTTTATCGCCGACATCAGCGAAATCCCCCTGCTCGACAAATCCGTCAACGTCACCGTTTCAAGCCATGCGCTGGAACCCAATGGCGAAACGCTCAGCGAACTCCTAGAAGAGTTGTTCCGTGTGACGATCGACAAGCTGGTGCTCTTCGAGCCGTCCTACGAAATCAACAGTGAGCAGGGCCGACAGCGTATGGATCGGTTGGGTTACATCAAGAACATCGCCGGGGTCGTTGAACAGCTCGGTGCAACCCTGGTCGAACAGATCCCGATAAAGACGTCCTCCAACCCGCTCAACCCCACGGTCTGCTTTGTCATCACCCCTCCCGACGTAGCGACCCGACGCGCTCCAACCGAGCGCCGCCCCAGCGAGGTATTTTCGGTGCCGGGCACCAATCTGCCGCTGGAAAACCGGGATGGGTTCTATTGCTCACAGGACACCAGGCTGTGTTTTCCGGTGCTCAAGTCACTGCCGATCCTTAAATCCAGCGCGGCGATCCTGGCATCGGCGCTGATGGATTGAACGCACGGCGTTGAAGGGAAACAAAGATCGCAGCCTTCGGCAGCTCCTACATGGGATGCGTACACCTGTAGGAGCTGCCGAAGGCTGCGATCTTTTCGCTTCTAGCCACCATGATTTTTCTGGTAGGTCTGCTCCCCCATCGCCGCGATCTGCCCTTCGATCAATGCCTCGAACGGCTTTAACAACGGCTCGAAAGAGGCCGGTGCTTCGAGGGTTTGCAACGCCTGCACGATCGCTTCCACGGTCGACAACGCCCCCGGCCCCGGCGCCTTGCGCAACCGATAACGCGACACCGCGCCTTCGGTCAGCGTCACTCGGGGCAACGCCGCCAGCAATGGATTGAGGTGCAACAACTTGCGCGCCTTGCGCCAGGTGCCGTCCGGTACTACCAGCAGCAACGGTTGATCGGAGGGCGTATAGGCCTGCAACGGCTGCGCGTCGTCAGCCGGGAATAGCAAGCGGGCCTGATAACCCGGTTGATTCAGCCGTTGCGACAAATCCTCGAACACTTCGCCGACGATCAGTTCGGCATTGTTCAGCCCCAGCGCCGCCAGCCGCGCGGTGTTCAGCGCATGGTTCACCTCGCTCGGATGCTGCAACAGCAACACCCGGGTGCGACTGTCGAGGCAGGGAATCAGCGGGCACAGGCAATGGGTTTGCGGGCGCAGGCAACGGGCGCATTGGCTTCTGGACATACGATTCTCCCGATCAGGCCTGGTTGAGCTGCGCTTTGAGCAGGTCGCGGAAGGTCTGGATCAGCGGCTCACGGCTGCGTCCGCGGCGCACGATCATCGAAAACGGCGCCTGATAGCCGAAAGTGGCCGGCAGCAGCACACGCAAATCGCCCTTGTCGGCCCAGGCCTGGGCGTAGTGCTCCGGCAGGTAGCCGATGTAGGCGCCGGACAGCACCAGAATCAGTTGCGCTTCCATACTTTCCACGGTCGCCGCGCTGTGTTTGAAGCCGTGGCGAGCCAGTTCGGCCTGGCTCCAGTAACCGCGACCGACCATGCGCTGCTGGGTGATCAGTTGCTCGGGAATTCGCCGTTCGGTGAACAACGGGTGGCGGCTGCTGCAATACAACCAGTGCTGTTCGCGATAGAGCGGCATGTAGACCAGCCCACTCATGCGCGTGGAGAACGCACCGATGGCCAGGTCGAGGCGGTTGTCTTGCACACCGAGTTGCAGTTCGTAAGGGCTCATCACCGACAGGTGCAAATGCACGGCCGGGTGTTCCTGGCTGTAGGCACCGATGGCTTCGGCGAACGGCAAGGCCTTGTCGCTGACGGTGGAGTCGATCACCCCGAGGTTGAGCGTACCGCGCAGCTCGCCCTTGAGCGCGGCGGCGTATTGCTCGAAGCCTTCGAGTTCGCCGAGCAGGCGCAGCGTCTCCTGATGGAACAGCTCGCCCTTGCTGGTCAGGCTGAAACCGCCCCGCCCACGATGACAGAGCACCAGCCCCAACGCCGCTTCGAGCTGGCTCATGTAGGTGCTGATGGCCGAGGTCGAGAGGTTGAGCTCCTGCTGGGCATTGGCAAACCCCTGATGGCGCACCACGCTGACGAAGATGCGCAATAGTTTCAGGTCGGGTAAAGCGTTGGCCATGGTGAAGGTTCCGAGTGAAATGCAGTCATCGTCGCGACACAACCCCTGTAGCAGTTGCCGAAGGCTACGTTCGGCCGCGAAGCGGTCGCCATCCAGGCAACTCAATTTTCCTGAAATCTCAAGTACCGCAATCACGACTGCTACGCAGCCGAACGCAGGCTACGCCAGCTGCTACGGGACGTATTCCAGCTTTCATTGGGTGGGAAGTCTAGCGCCCCTCTGGCCATTAGTTTAGAAAAATCTGAACTAAGTATTTGCCGGTAGCGATTCTTCTCCCGCACTGCATTTCGCAGAATCCGCTCAACAGGTGCCTGTGCAATCCCTTTGCGCGGAGCAACCCCATAAATAAAACAATGATGATGAGGCCATACCCGTGGACAAGATTCTTCACCAACCACTGGGCGGCAATGAAATGCCGCGCTTCGGCGGCATCGCCACCATGATGCGACTCCCCCATTTGCAATCCGCTGCCGGTCTGGACGCTGCCTTCATTGGTATCCCGCTGGACATCGGCACCTCCCTGCGCGCCGGCACCCGTTTCGGGCCTCGCGGGATCCGCGCTGAATCGGTAATGATCCGCCCGTACAACATGGCCACCGGCGCTGCGCCGTTCGACTCGCTGTCGGTTGCCGACATTGGTGACGTGGCAATCAACACCTTCAACCTGCTGGACGCCGTGCGGATCATCGAAGAGTCCTACAACGAGATCCTCGAACACGACGTGATCCCGCTGACCCTCGGTGGTGACCACACCATCACCCTGCCGATCCTGCGTGCCATCCACAAAAAGCACGGCAAGGTCGGTCTGGTCCACATCGACGCCCACGCCGATGTGAACGATCACATGTTCGGCGAGAAGATCGCCCACGGCACCACCTTCCGTCGCGCCGTTGAAGAAGGCCTTCTGGACTGCGACCGCGTCGTGCAAATTGGCCTGCGCGCTCAGGGCTACACCGCTGAAGACTTCAACTGGAGTCGCAAGCAGGGCTTCCGTGTGGTTCAGGCTGAAGAATGCTGGCACAAGTCGCTGGAACCTTTGATGGCTGAGGTCCGCGAAAAAGTCGGCGGTGGCCCGGTGTACCTGAGTTTCGACATCGACGGCATCGACCCGGCCTGGGCTCCGGGCACCGGCACCCCGGAAATCGGCGGTCTGACGACCATTCAGGCGATCGAAATCGTTCGTGGCTGCCAAGGCCTCGACCTGGTCGGCTGCGATCTGGTAGAAGTCTCGCCGCCGTACGACACCACCGGCAACACCTCGCTGCTGGGCGCCAACCTGCTGTACGAAATGCTCTGCGTACTGCCGGGCGTGGCTCACCGCTGAGGTTTGACCATGAACGCACGTGATCAGGTTCTCAACGCTGCCGCCGAACTGGTGTCGGCGTTCGCTCGAAATGATCGCGAAGCCTACTTCGGCGCTTTCAGCGCCGATGCCAGCTTCGTGTTCTACACCCTCGAACAGCCGTTGCTGTCGCGCGATGCCTATCAGGCGTTGTGGGACAGCTGGCGCTCCGAGGATGGCTTCGAGGTGCTTTCCTGCACCTCAAGCAACGCCTTCGTCAGCCTGCAAGGGGACGTGGCGGTGTTTGTCCATGACGTGGCCACCGAGCTGCGCATGCAAGGGGAGCAACACTTCAGCCAGGAACGCGAAACCATTGTTTTTAGAAAACAGGTGTCTCGCCAACAACAAGAAGGCCATTGGCTGGCCTGCCATGAACATTTGTCCGCAATGCCGGAAGGGCTGCCCTCCTCTTAGCCAAGACAGGTGACGCTCGCACACGATGAGCGCGCCTCTTTGATCGGAGCTGATCATGAATAACAACAACAAAGAACAAAGCCTTAGCAGCATCGAAACATTCGGGGTCGAACAGATCCCCGACCACGAACGTACCGCAAGTCCGCTGGATTTGTTCCGGATGATCTTCGGTGGTTCGAACACCTTCGCCACCGCCGTGCTCGGCAGTTTTCCGGTGCTGTTCGGTTTGTCTTTTCAAGCCGGCGTCTGGGCAATTGTGTTGGGTGTACTGGTCGGCTCACTGATTCTTGCGCCGATGGGCCTGTTCGGCCCGCTCAACGGTACCAACAACGCCGTGTCTTCCGGTGCGCACTTCGGCGTGCACGGGCGGATCGTCGGATCGTTCCTGTCGCTGCTGACCGCTATCGCATTCTTCTCTCTCTCGGTGTGGAGCTCGGGTGATGCGTTGATCGGCGGCGCCAAGCGCTTGATCGGTATTCCGGAAAATGACCTGACCCTGGCCCTGGCCTACGGCCTGTTCGCGATTCTGGTCCTGACGGTGTGCATCTACGGCTTTCGCTTCCTGTTGTGGGTCAACAAGATCGCGGTGTGGAGTGCCAGCCTGCTGTTCCTGCTGGGTATCTTCGCCTTCGCCGGCCCCTTCGATGCGAACTTCGCCGGTAGCGTCAACCACGGTCAACCCGGCTTCTGGGCAGCCTTCATCGGCTCCACGCTGCTGGCGATGAGCAACCCGATTTCCTTCGGTGCGTTCCTCGGTGACTGGTCACGCTATATCCCGCGTGATACCTCGAAAAGCCGAATCATGGCCGCTGTGGTGATCTCGCAGATCGCTACCCTGATCCCGTTCATGTTCGGCCTGACCACCGCGACCATCGTCGCGATCAAGGCACCGGACTACATCGCTGCGAACAACTATGTCGGAGGCCTGTTGGCCGTGTCGCCGAGCTGGTTTTTCCTGCCGGTGTGCCTGATCGCGGTGATCGGCGGTATGTCCACCGGCACCACCTCGCTGTATGGCACCGGCCTGGACATGTCCAGCGTGTTCCCGCGCCTGCTGTCACGGGTCAAGGCAACCTTGCTGATTGGCGTGCTGTCGATTGCCTTCATCTTCATCGGGCGCTTTGCGGCGAACCTGGTGCAGAGCGTGTCGACCTTCGCCGTGCTGATCATTACCTGCACCACCCCGTGGATGGTGATCATGATCATCGGCCTGCTGGTGCGTCGCGGCTTCTACTGCCCGGATGACTTGCAAGTGTTCACCCGTGGCGAGAAAGGCGGACGTTACTGGTTCCAGCATGGCTGGAACTGGCGCGGCCTGGGCGCCTGGATCCCGAGCGCACTGGTCGGTCTGTGCTTCGTCAACCTGCCGGGGCAATTTGTCGGCCCGTTGGGCGACCTGGCCGGCGGAATCGATATCAGCCTGCCGGGGACTCTGGGTCTTGCGTCGCTGGTGTACCTGGCACTGCTGAACCTGTTCCCGGAGCCGGCGGCCGTGTTCGGGCCGAACGATCCACGCAGCAAGGGCACGGATTCGCTCGCTAAACCGGTCATGCGCCAAGCAGCCTGACTCAAGCACTACCCGTAGGAGCAAGGCTTGCCCGCGATGAACGATGACGCGGTTGAGTTTGATGCACCGAGGCGCCTGTATCGCGGGCAAGCCTTGCTCCTACGAGACTCTTATAAGAAAGACAATCGGAGACACGCTTCATGGCTTTAGATTTATTCGTCGTACTCATCTATGCCGCCGGCATGCTGGTACTGGGCTATTACGGCATGCGCAAGGCCAAGACCCACGAAGACTACCTCGTGGCCGGTCGTAACCTCGGCCCGACCCTGTACATGGGCACCATGGCCGCCACCGTACTGGGCGGCGCATCGACCGTCGGTACCGTTCGCCTGGGCTACGTCCACGGCATTTCCGGTTTCTGGCTCTGCGCTGCGCTGGGTTGCGGGATCATCGCGCTGAACCTGTTCCTGGCCAAGCCGCTGCTCAAACTGAAGATCTTCACCGTTACCCAGATCCTCGAAAAGCGTTACAACCCAATGGCCCGTCAGGCCAGTGCGGTGATCATGCTGGCCTACGCGCTGATGATCGGCGTGACCTCGATCCTCGCTATCGGCACCGTGCTGCAAGTGCTGTTCGGCCTGCCATTCTGGATTTCGGTAGTGCTCGGCGGTGGCGTAGTGGTGGTGTATTCGACCATCGGCGGCATGTGGTCGCTGACCCTGACCGACATCGTTCAGTTCGTGATCAAGACCGTTGGCCTGATGTTCATCCTGTTGCCTATCTGCCTGTACCGCGTGGGCGGCTGGGATGAACTGGTGTTGAAACTGCCGGCGTCCAGCTTCAGCTTCACCACCATTGGCTGGGACACCATCATCACCTACTTCATGATCTACTTCTTCGGCATCCTGATCGGTCAGGACATCTGGCAACGGGTGTTCACCGCCAAGAACGAAAAAGTCGCTCAGTACGCAGGTACCGTCGCCGGTGTCTACTGCATTTTCTACGGCCTGGCGTGCGCGCTGATCGGTATGGCTGCTCATGTGCTGATCCCGGACCTGGGCAACGTCAACAACGCCTTCGCCGCGATCGTCAAAGCTTCGCTGCCGGATGGCATTCGTGGTCTGGTGATCGCTGCTGCCCTGGCGGCCATGATGTCCACCGCCAGCGCCGGCCTGCTCGCCGCGTCCACCACACTGACCGAAGACCTGCTGCCAAAACTACGCGGTGGTAAACAGTCGAGCCTGAAGATCAACCGCCTGTTCACTATGCTGACCGGTATTGTCGTGCTGGGTATCGCGCTGGTTGTGAGTGACGTGATCAGCGCCCTGACACTGGCCTACAACCTGTTGGTGGGCGGCATGCTGGTCCCGTTGATCGGCGCCATTTTCTGGAAACGTGCAACCACCTCCGGCGCCATCGCCAGCATGGGCCTGGGCTTCGTCACCGCCCTGGTGTTCATGTTCAAGGATGGCTTGGATGCCAACACCCCGATCTACTACAGCCTGGCTGTCGGCCTGATCAGCTTCGTCGTGGTCAGCCTGCTGTCCCCTCGCCCTGTCACCGTGGCAAACGCGATCTAACCTCAGGTTAGACGCTATACACCTTTCTTCGGCGGGTGCAGCGTCGGTTGCTGCACCCGTTTTTTTTCGTCTGGAGGAAAGTGCCATGAAGATCGTCAGTCGCGACCAATGGTTCGAAGTCAAACAGCTGAGTGACGGCATTCGGCTGATTCACGAGCCGTACATCCGACCGTTCTACCGCTGCAACCTGTGGCACATTCAGGGCCGCGACAAAGACCTGCTGCTGGACAGCGGCTCGGGCCTGGTCAGCCTGCGCGAGCAACTGCCGTGGATTACCGAACGGCCGCTGGTGGCCGTGGCCAGTCATTGCCATTTCGACCATATCGCCGGTCATCACGAATTCCCCGAGCGGCTGGTGCATCCGGCCGAAGCGCAGATCCTCGCCGAGCCTGACGGCGACAACACCCTTTCAAAGGCTTTTGTCGGCGACGAGATGTTCGAAGCCCACCCCGATTGCCCACTGTGCTACGCCGAATACCGGGTCAAAGCCGCACCCGCCACGGGACTGATCGAAGAAGGCGACGTGCTGGACCTGGGCAATCGAACCCTGCAAGTGCTGCACACTCCCGGCCATTCACCGGGCGGCATCAGTCTCTTTGAAGTCGCCACCGGCACACTGTTCAGCGGCGACATCATCTACGACGGACCGTTGGTCGAAGACGCCTACCACTCCAACCTCGAGGATTACGCCCGCAGCCTGCAACGCCTGCGCACACTACCGATCCGCACCGTGCACGGCGGGCATTTCGGGAGTTTTTCCGGGGAGAAGTTACAGATAATGATTGACCAGTGGCTGCATAAGCACGCTTGAGGTGGGTGCGCTATCGCAGCACTATCGCGCCTCCGACAATGCGGTCGAAGGCTGCGATTTTTTCACGCCTTACCCCTTTTACCGGCGGCGTTGCTGACGTCGACGTTGCTCATCGTCGGTGCGGATTGGCACGGGTTGCAGAGGTGGTTCGATCAAACCAAGCGCGACACCGAGGTCATGGAGCCAGTTTTGCAGTTTCTCTTTCATGGTGCCCCCCTTCAGGGTAGTGCTGAGCGACCGGGTTCTATAGACGCTTCATACAGATAGTAGTCCGAAGTCTTACGCAATGCTCGCCTCAGAAGGCAAAGATCTGTTACCGAATCCATCAAAATCAGCCCCAATCGGGCAGCTACCGCCGAACGCTGCTTGCTGCACTTCGATCCAGGCATTGAGATTGGCGCCGACCATGCCCTTGCGCCACATCAGCCAAGTAGTGGCACTGGCGAAAGGCTCGGCCAGCGGGTGTACGGTCACGCTCTCGCGTCCCGGCAGACTGGCCAGCATCGACTCGGACATCAGCGCCACGCCAGAACCGGCAATCACACAGGCCAGCATCCCTTGATAGGACTCGATTTCCATCGCCCGACCCATGGCCGCGTGATCATGAGCGAACCAGGCCTCCAGGCGCATCCGGTAAGAGCAGCCCTGGCGAAAGGTGAACACCGAGCGCCCCTGCACATCCAGTGCGCTGCGCACCGGCGGATGATCGGCTTCGCTGATCAGCACCAGTTTTTCGTCACACAGTGGCACACCGTCGAGCCCGGCCAGCTGCAGCGGGCCATCCACCAGTGCGGCATCAAGGCGCCCGGTGAGCAGGCCTTCGAGCAACTCGCCACTGGGCCCGGACTGCACTTGCAGGTTCACCGCCGGGTAAGTGCGGTGATAGCGCGCCAGCAACGCCGGCAGATGAATCGCCGCGGTGCTGTACATGGTGCCAAGCACGAAATCGCCGGCCGGTTGCCCGCCCTGCACTGCCGCGTGGGCTTCGTCATGCAGGGCAAACAGCTTGGCGGTGTAGTCCAACAGCACTTTGCCTGCGGGCGAAAGTTGCAATCGCTGACGCTCACGCAAGAACAGCTCTACGCCCAACTGGTCCTCAAGCTGCTTGAGCCGGGTCGACAGATTTGACGGCACCCGATGCAAGCGTTCGGCGGCGCGGGTGATGGAACCTTCCTCGGCCACAGCCTGGAAGATGCGCAATTGACTGAACTCCACACCTTTCTCCAAACAAGAACAAGTTACTCACTATTATTCATTTTTAAAGAAAGTCAATCAGTCCTAGCCTGACGGTCATCGCACCAATGCAGGAATCCTGACCATGTCGCCACTTGTACGCTTACTCGCCAGTTTCATTGCCTTGATGATGGCCATGGGCATTGGGCGCTTTGCACTCACCCCACAGCTGCCGCATTTGCTCAGCGAAGGTCAGATCGACCTGACCGCCGCTGGTCTGATTGCGGCAGCCAATTACCTGGGCTACTTCATCGGCGCCGTGGACGCGATGTTCGCCCGTCGCCCCGAGCAAGTCCGTCAGCGCTTGCTCAGCGGTTTGTGGTTGTGCGTGCTACTGACCCTCGCCTCGTTCTGGGCCAAAGGCTTCTGGCCGCATCTGTTTTTGCGCTTCGGCACCGGCGTGGCCAGCGCCTGGGTGCTGGTGATGATCACCGCGCTGAGTCAGCCATTGGCGATGACTGCCGGGCGTCCAAGGCTCGGCGCATTGGTATTCGCCGGGCCGGGATTGGGGATTTTTCTGACGGGCGTGCTCGCACTTGGCTCGAACCTGTTGGGACAAAGCTCTGCGACCTTGTGGCTGGTATATGCCGGCGTGGGCCTGGCAATGCTGTTAGTGATTCTGCCGATCCTGCCGCAACCGGCCGCGAGCGTGACAATCACACCCACTGCCATCGCGTCAAAGAGTGCCGGAATCTCACGACTGGGTTTGATCTACACGTTGTACGGTCTGGGCTACATCATTCCTGCGACCTTCCTGTCGCAGATGGCCAGCGCGCGCTTTCAAGGTCAATGGCAGGCAGATTTGTTCTGGCCGTGTTTTGGTCTGGCGGCCGCCACCGGTGTGTTGCTGGTGAGTTTGCGCCGGCATAAACCCAATGCCACGCGTCACTGGTTGATCGCAACGTTGTGGCTGCAAGCGGCCGGGGTCTTCGCGTGTCTGTTGGGCAGCGGTCTCGGTCTGGCGTTGGGGGTCATTCTCTGCGGCACGCCGTTTCTGGCCTGCATGCAACTGGTGATGCAACGCTCACGGGAGCTGGCACCGCATGCCACCCAGCGCAACGCCGGCCTGCTGACCGCGTGCTTCGCCGTGGGTCAGCTCAGCGGGCCATTGCTGGCGGCGCTGAGCAGCCACTTCAGTGGTGGTTTGCAACCGGCGTTGATGGTGGCTGGCAGCGGCTTGTTGGTAGCCGGCGGTTTGCTGCTGCGTCCACTCAACGCTCCAGTGCTTTGCGCAAACGACGGCGCACCCACTGTTCTGCGCTAACAAAAGTGATACCGAGCAACACCAGCACCGCACCGACGACGAAGTTGAAACTCAACGGTTCATTGAGCAGCAACACCCCGAAGGTGACACCGAACAGCGGTGTCATGAAGGAGAACACCGCGAGGTTCGACGCCAGGTAACGGCGCAGCAGCCAGAACCACGTCAGGTAGCTGAAAAACGACACCACCAGCCCCTGGAACAGCACGCTGGCCACCGCCACCTCAGTCAGGTGGACATGGGTGATCTGCCCGCTCAGGGCGGCAATCAGCAACAGGCCGAGAAAACCGACGATCAGTTGGTAAAACAGGGTCAAGGTCGCCGGAGCTTCCGACAACCGTGAGGCGCGCACTACCACGGTAGTCGCGCCCCAGGCAGCCCCGGCCAGAACGCCAAATGCATCGCCGAGCAGCATGCGCCGGTCCAGATTGTCCCAGGACACGCCTCCGGCAAATGCCACGGCAATCCCGATAAACGCCAGCAAGATCCCCAGCCATTGCAGTGGTCGCAAACGCTCGCTTGGCAGCAGCCAGTGCACACCCAATGCGGTGAAGATCGGTGCGGTATAGAGGAACACCGACATGTGTGCCGCTGTGGTCAGTTGCAGACCTTCAGCGATGAACAAAAACTCGATGGCAAACAGGCTGCCCGCCAGCAAACCGCCGCGCCAGGTACTGCCGACCTGGTCCCAGCCACCCTTCCAGCAGACCAGCAAACCCACCAGCAACGCGGAGATTCCGGAACGCCCGGCGGCCTGCATCACGGGTGCGATGTCCGCCGCCGCCCATTTGATCATGACCTGCTGAATACCCCAGACCAGGCACAGCCCCAGCATCACTTGCAGAGCAAAACCATCGGCGCTGCGCCGAGTGGCAATCACGACAACGCCTTGCACATCCATAAACACATGGCAGTTTCTCGACAGCAGGCAAAAGCCCCAAAACGGGGTAAAAAAGAATGCTGTAAATTATTAATCAAACGTCTGAAAAGATCGCAGGCTTCGCCAGCTCCTACACTCATCGCCTGTAAGAGCTGCCGTAGGCTGCGATCTTTTGATCTTGCCCCCGCCGAGCAGCCGTAAAAGTGAAGAACGCAGTCTTCGGTGGGCGCAAAGGCATCAGCTCAGCTCAATGCGATCCGCGTGAATGACGATCTGGCCGTTCTTGTAGAGCGCGCCGATGGCCTTCTTGAAGTTGCCCTTGCTGACACCGAACAGGCTGCTGATCAGCGCCGGGTCGCTCTTGTCGCTGACCGGCAAGGTGCCGTCGTTGTCGCGCAACTTGGCGAGAATCTTCGAGTTCAGGCTGGTGGCGGCTTCTTCACCCACGGGTTGCAGGCTCAGGCTGATCTTGCCGTCGGCGCGGATCTCCTTGATGAAGCCCTTCTCTTCCTTGCCGGCACGCATGAACTTGAAGATTTCGTTCTTGTGGATCAAACCCCAATGCTTGTTGTTGATGATCGCCTTGAAGCCCATGTCAGTCGCTTCGGCCACCAGCAGGTCAACTTCCTGGCCCGGCTTGTAGTTGGCCGGGGTTTTGTCCAGGTAGCGATCCAGACGCGCGGTCGCGGTGATGCGGCGGGTATGCTTGTCGAGGTAGACGTGCACCACGCAGTATTCGCCAGCGGTCATCTGACGCTTTTCTTCGGAATACGGCAGCAGCAGGTCCTTGGGCAGACCCCAGTCGAGAAACACACCGATGCTGTTGACTTCAACGACTTTAAGGCTGGCGAAATCACCGACCTGAACTTTCGGTTTTTCCGTAGTTGCGATGAGTTTGTCATCGCTGTCCAGATAAACAAAAACGTTCAGCCAGTCTTCATCTTCACTGGGAATATCTTTTGGAATATAACGATTAGGCAGAAGGATTTCGCCATCCGCGCCACCGTCCAGATATAAACCAAAGTTAGTGTGTTTAACCACTTGCAAGCTGTTGTAGCGCCCGACTAAAGCCATTTCCAATACCCTCGTTGCTTGGGCGCCATTCTACCCGGTTTTGCCGGCGCCGTTGGGTGACCGGCTTGCTTGCGAAGAAAAATCCGCTGCGAGGCTCATTTTTCCTGGGTTCTACGCCAGAGCAGAGCCCGCTCGTCAGACCGTTCAGACGGTTTTCGCTGACATCGGTAAGCCATACGCGATATTTTTCACGCCTGTGTTCTTATTTAAAACAGTAGCTTAGGTGGTTATTGCGAACAGCAACTTATGATTAATCGACACCCGCCCTCGGTTATTTCAGGCAGATATTTACCAAGCAATTGTCAAGTATTTCCTGTACGATGCCTGGCCAAGTTAATTTTCTACAGGTTAATGGCCGCCATGCGTGTAAAAGCATCCAACAGCAAAGCAAAGCCAGCTCCAGCCGTTGAAACCAGCGAATCGATCAACGATCAGATCGCTCTTTTCCTTAAGTCCGGCGGCGAGATCCAGCAAATTGCCAAAGGCGTCAGCGGCCAGACATTCGGCCCGTCCAAGCAGATCACTCTGGGCAAAAAGTAATACCCCCTCGCATCACCCTGGTCCCTAAGCGCTTTGAGCTTCGAAGCGCTAGGACTGGAACCCTCCCCCTCAGCAACATCCTTCAAGACCAAACGTGTGTTCTATTGATCAGCTGAACGGCCAGGTCCATCCTGCGTGCAGATACCAGAACTACGCCCTTGCAAGGATTGGCTCATGTCGCGCTGGTTGAAACACCTCGCTCTGTTCCTGACCCTGTGCCTCTCACTACCGGCCTGCAACCGCGTGGGCCTGGCCTATCGAAATCTCGACGTAATCATTCCCTGGACGCTCAACGACTACCTGGACATGAACAGCGAGCAGAAAGACTGGCTCAACGAACGTCTCAAGGAGCACCTCAATTGGCACTGCTCCACGCAGTTGCCCGGCTACCTCGACTGGCTCGGTCGCTTGCAGCAGATGGTCGAAACCCACCAAGTCACCGACGCCGCGCTGCAAGCCAGAATCCTCGAAGCCAAGCAAGCCATCGCCCAGACCGCCCTGGAAATCACCCCGTCGGCGGTCGAGTTGTTGCAGGGTTTGAATGACCAACAGGTCAACGAGATGAAGCAGGCCTTCGCCAAAGACCTGCGCGAGCGTCAGGACAAATACCTCAAACCGTCGCTGGCACAGCAGATCAAACATCGCAGCGAACGAATGGACAAGCGCCTGGGTGACTGGCTCGGCCCACTCAGCAATGCTCAGGAGCAGCGCGTTGTCGCCTGGTCCAACACGCTGGGCGAGCAAAATCAGCAATGGATCGCCAACCGCGCTCATTGGCAGGCACAGTTCAGTGCAGCAGTGGAACAACGTCAGAGCAGCGACTTTGCGCAACGCATTGAAACCCTGCTGGTCGATCGCGAGAGCCTATGGACCCCGGCCTACCGCGAGGCTTATGCCAACACCGAAGCCCAGGCGCGTAGCCTGATTGTCGACCTGATGACCGACAGCACTGCCGATCAACGCCAGCACCTGCTGAAGAAACTCGACAAGGTGCGCAGCGATTTCAGCGCGTTGAAGTGCTTGAAGGCGGCGCGAGCCTCTTAAATACCGATAACCGACCAGCGCTTTGTCGATTTACCCGTCGGCCAAACGACTACGCTGTGTAAGCCATAAAACGCCAACCTCGCAGGAGGGAACGTCATGAACAGCGTGCAACAGCACAAGGTCGTGTCCCGAGAAGAATGGCTCGCGGCCCGCAAACAGCATCTGATTCACGAAAAGGCCTTTACCCGGGAGCGCGACAAACTCAGCGCCGAACGTCGCGCACTGCCCTGGGTGAAGGTCGACAAAAACTATGTTTTCGAAGGCCCCGACGGGCGGCAAAACCTCGCGGATCTTTTCGGTGGCAACAGCCAGCTGATCATCTATCACTTCATGTTTGCCAAGGGTTGGGAAGAAGGCTGCCACGGCTGCTCGTTTGTCTCGGATCACATCGACGGCGCCAATCAGCACCTGGCCCACCATGACGTCTCGCTGGTGGTGGTTTCCCACGCGCCATTGACCGAATTCCAGGCGTTCCGCAAACGCATGGGTTGGCAGTTCAAATGGGTCTCATCGGCCGGCAGCGACTTCAACGCCGACTACAAAGTGACCATCAGCGAGCAAGAACTCGCGGACGGCACCGCGACCTACAACTACGAAAAAAGCACCAGCACTGAAGGTGAACTGCCGGGGCTGAGCGTGTTTTATCGCAACGACGCCGGCGAAATATTCCACACCTACTCCACCTATGCTCGCGGGCTGGACTTGTTGGTCGGCGCCTATAACTACCTCGACCTGACGCCCAAGGGCCGCAACGAGGAGCAAGGCATGAAATGGGTGCGTCATCACGATCGTTACGAGACAGCGCCGAGCGCCAAACACTGTGGCTGCGAGTAACTCTGCCGGCCCCTCGCCCCAGCCGGGGCGAGGATGCACCTCCCTTCACTACAAGGCTCGACACTCAAAGATCATTAAAGGACACCCTTGATGAACGTCACCTTGATAGAACTGCCACCCGCCCGCGTCGCCTACCTGCGCTACACCGGCCCTTACGGCCCAGGCATTGGTACCTTCTGGCGCGAGACTGTCGCCCCGTGGATGATCGAAAACGATCTGCTGAACAAGGTGCGCTATGGCATCGGCCATGACGACCTAAGCGTCACCCCGGCCGCGCACTGCCGATACGACGCTTGCGTCGAGGTCCCGGAGGGTTTCAATGCGGCCTTCCCGTTCGCCGTCACCACCCTGCCCGGTGGTCTTTACGCGGTGGCCCGCTTCAAAGGTCCGGCCTTGCACATTGCCGCGGCATGGGGCGAACTCTGCGGTCAGTGGATGCCGGCCAGTGGCCTGGACTACGACAAACGTCCCAACTTCGAACGCTACCCAGTGGATGCTTCCTACGATCAGAAGAGCGATGTGATGGAAATGGACATGTGTGTGGCGGTGAAGAAGCGCTAAGACCTGCGCCTGTTGATGTACCTCCTCACGCAGGCGTGCTCAAGTCTCTCCAAGGTTTTACGGGAGCTTGAGCCGTGCCTCACGAGACATAGGCCATCAGGTTGATCTTGTTGCCATTGACTGATTGCCACTCTCAAATTTTAGCGGTAGATGACTCAGACAACGCGGTCTCTTCTCGACGACAAATAGCCATCAAAATGATATTTTAACGCCATCATCCAGAGGAGATTCAGCGCAGTGGATATGGCCGGCATGCAACCAAATACTCGAATGACAGAGACGGTAGTCACAAAAAACAACCATTCGCTGAAAGCATTCAAAGATGACCTGATCACTCAAAAAATAAAAAAAAGGGGCATTTATGAAGGTTTGCCACTTTCGCTTGTCGCCAGAATCCTGCAAAAAATTGAAAACGCTGTGGTCCTGGATATCGGAGCGAATATTGGCAATCACACCTTGTCGTTTTCTCTGGATGCCGCCCGGGTCTACGCTTTCGAACCCGTCAAGGCCACCTTCAACCTGTTGAAGGAAAACATAGAACGTAACCGCATTGACAATGTGACCTGCTTTAACTACGGACTCTCGGACACCGATGCTTCGGCAGAAATATTTGTTGATGAGACCGGCAATATAGGTGGCTCGAGCATTGAGTACAAAGGCCAGAAATCCTGCGCCGAAGTCATCCAGCTTGCCTGTGGCGATAGCTGGGCCGAATCATTGGCCGGCACTATAAATAAAATCGACTTTGTCAAAATAGACGTCGAAGGGCATGAACCCAAAGCACTCAAAGGCCTGAAAAATACGCTACTGAAGTTTCGACCGCTCGTCATGCTCGAATATAACGATAAAGCCAATATCGAAGCCTTCAAAAAGATGAACATATTTGACTCATACTTTCCGGACTATCAGATATTCGTCCTAGGCAACAGCTTTGACCCTGAGTATTACGAACAGCGAAGCCTGGCTAAAGTGAGACGCTTTGTGGCTCGTACCGTAACCAGAAAATCCGTAAAGCTCTACGCTTTCGATCCATCAAGGCTCTATCACAACCTGTTGTTGGTCCCGAAAGAGAAGGTTTCTTTCCTGGCGCAAAAAGATTTGAAGTAAGCCACTTTCGGGCTTCAGCGTACGAAGATAGGGCGCGCGGTTTTCCTGGATGAAGAGTCAGGTTCTGAGTCGACGGGAAAGCCGTGGTTTCCTCTAATAATGGGTGTCTCCTTTTTGCTATCAAACAGGACGATTTTATCTTCGACAACCTTGCTCAGGCGCCGGTAAATAAATCAGCCCCCTTTCCCTGTTAATCCCGCCCAGTTGCGTTCATCGCAACCGGCGATCGGTATCTGCGCGCACGGCAACTGTCAGTCTCGGAACAAACCTACAAACAAACCACCTGCGTCGGACCTTAGGGCGATTGACTGCCACAGCCTCACTCCCTATCCTCGCGCCTGTCACGACTCATTCGTGATCGGGTTTGACGGCCCGTATTTTCTTACGACGTGCATAGCCTCTCTCTGCTCGAGCACTTTTGTGCCCGCTGCATTGCATATGGCGACTGTGCGCGGGGCACCTTCGGGTGCGCCGGTGTTCGTGAGAGCCGGTCCGTCAACCCACGCACAGTTGCCACCCAATATCGTTTGACGGCGTTTTTTGTGGCAGCTCTTTTGAATCTCACGGAGCTACACCCATGACCGATCCAACCACAAAATCCACCCCCTTCGCCCGCTGCGACCACGTCGACCATTACCTGTTCGCCGTTCAACCCGACATCCCGTTACTCGACGCACTCGAACATGCTTCGGTCTACCTGAGCTGCGCCGAAGCCCTCGCCCATCAAGCCCCCACCGCCACCCGCCCGGAACACATCGTCTCGTTACGCTGGGCCAGCCAGCAGATGCTCGGCACCGCCCGATCATTGGTCCAGGCTTCGATCGACGGACTGCACGCCGCCCAACCGGGAGATGACGCATGAACCCGCACATGCCGATGACCAACAACGATTGCGACATCCCGGTGCTGCTGGTCGCCACCCAAGCGCCGCTGGATGTGCTGCACAGCAATGCCGCGACGCGGTTTCTGGCGGTCACGCAGATGATGGAAAGCCTGGCCAGCCTCGACATTACCCATGCCAAAGGCGCAGACGTGCAGCAAATCGCCCACGCAGCGGCCATGCTGCTGCGTGATGGCTGCGATGTGATGGATGTATTGGGGCGCCAGATTCGGGCGCAGCACTGAAGTAACGCATAGGCTGTTCCCGCACGTTGCGGGGAAGCCAATTGCGCCTCACAGCCGTGCGTGCAAAATCTTGCAAAACGATGGTGCTCAACGCCGTACCCCCGCGATAACCATGTACCTCATCGCGGGGAACGATTTATTTGAGAGTAAGGCTCGTTTTCAGAGTGGGCCCAATGATGGAGCCTTCTAAGCCGCGATCAATCTGCTCCAAAAAGGGGACACCCATTAGCCTTGACTTGAGACCGGCTAATGGGTGTCCCCCTTCTCGCTCAGCAACTAGCGTGAAGGAATATCCCTGATGTCGGACACGATAAATGTCGGCAAGGTACGGATATAGAAAGGCTCCACGTCAGAATTATCTTTGTGGGTCAGCGCCGCCACCATCGTCTTCATATTGCGAAGCTGACCAAATGCACCGGCAGGCTGCAGCCCCTCGCGAGCTTGGGAGAAATGCAACACTTCGGTACCAGCCTTTTTGACCTTGACCTGATAACTGAAATCAACACTGGCGAGGATCGTATTGTCGTCGACGATGACCGACACCAATCCACCATTGGAGTTGCCGATCCGACGCTTGTAGACGGTGTTCACATCCAGCAGGTAATCGGCACTTTCCTTGCTCGTCGCATAGCGATTAGCGCTCGACAATTGACTGATCAGCTCAACGCTGAGCTGCTCGCGCAACGCGTCTTGCGGCATAAACCGCTCATTCTTGCCGACCAGTTCAACGTCGAAGTTATCGATCCAATAGATGGCGGTCGCCGGGATCTGAACCGGTGTGGGGGAGATGTAGTAAGCCGGTTTGGAGGCGCAGCCGGACAAAAATGAGATTGCCAAGAGTAGAACCAATACACGCATGTGAGTTCGTCCTTGAGGAGGGTTACGTTAAATTAAGAGTGGGATTTTACAAACACAGAAGGGACTGATTTGTTTACGGCGACAAACGCCTTAATCGGTCTTTGCGCGATCAAACTGATAATACTAGATAGCCATCATCGACTCGTAACGATATCCTTGCCCCTCCCAATACATACAAGCTGCGAGTTCTGTCCGACAGCCTCCGGCCACAAGGACAAACCATGGACGCCTTCCAGGGATGGCTCAAACGCATCTTTAATCGCACCGCTCATACTTCTCCCACCATTGCACCACGCGACGAGACTCCCCTCCCAGAGGACGTGCGCAACGAAGACCTGCGTACTGACGAAGAGATTCGCCGCGACCAAGCGATGGCCGTGCTCAGCACGGCTCAGAGCACCGGCGATTGGTGCGCTCTGAGTCGTCATCGTAATGGATTCGTCCGCGAGGCGGCCGTACGTCGGCTCATGCAGATTGAGGGCCGCGATGCACTCGCAGCGTTGATCGACAACTTGAACGACTACGTGCCGCAGATTCGCACACTGGCCAGCGATCATGTGCAGCGTTTTCTCGATCCACAACATGCAGTAATGCTGATTCAGGTACTGGACCCATTCATCGCCCTGGTCCAGAAAAACCGTATCAATCACCAATCCACGCTGACAAACGTCATTCGTATTCTGGCGGCGCCTTCGGTGCGAAATACCAGCCTTGAAGCGTTCAAGGCAACGCATGGAAAACCAGCACGCCTGCTGCTGGAGATATTAGAAAAGGCGTTTGCGCATGATCTCGCCCACGTGCTGGAAATAGCCCTGAACCATCAGGACCCATCGGTCCAACGCATGGCATTACAGGCAAGCCTGCAGTTGCCCGACGCACAGGTACAGGCTCTATTGCTCGGTGCATTAACCAGTCACGCCGCTAATCTTCGAGTGAATGCTCTGCGCGCTTGGTTGAATCTGGCAAACACCTCAGATCAGACTCACTGCGTTTTGAAAAGAGCGTTGTTCGACGCTTCGACCTCGGTGCGTTTCCTTGCATGTTGGGCGTCGTCGAAGTGGCAACTAGACAGTCGAGAGGTGTTGCAACAACGCCTGCAAGCGCCATTACCGACTACCCAACGCGAATGGATTGGCTTGATCGGGTTGGCTCGAGAGCTGAACGAACCGCAGGCCAGAGAGATGCTCGAGTCAGCTGTCGAGTATTCCGCCCCGAGAGTTCGTGCGCAGGCTTTAGAGACATTAGAACAAGTGTGTGGCGAAGCTTCGTTGCCTGCACTGATACGCGCACTGGGCGACCCCTCGCCTCGTGTGTTCCGTGTTGCAGTTGAAGTATTGAGCAAACAATCCAGTCCGGCGGTCGATGGTCCGGTCTCGGATCTGCTCGAGTCCAGCTCACGAACGCTCAGTCATGAGCAGCGCCGGGCGCTGGTCGGCATCAAGGCAAGCTGGGAACAACTCAATTACTGGATGCGCGGTTTGAGTCAGGCCGACACCGATTACGTCGACTGGTTGGCTGAAATCAATAGATGGTGTGAGACGCGCCACAAGACGTCGGACTACACGACACCCAAAGCCCTGCGCCTGCAATTGTTGCACGCACTTGGTGAACTCGAGAGTCAGGGCAAAGTAGCAGGTGGAACCGTCGCCAGTTTGCGCTGACGTCAAACTCAATGACATAAACCGGACACTGTCCGGTTTTTTATTGCCTCGACTTTTGCATCGATGGAACAAAAAAATGGGACACCCATTAGCCTTGACTCGAGACCGGCTAATGGGTGTCCCCTTTTCGTAGGAAAAACGTGGTCTGTCCCCGTTTATACACGTTAAGACTCGTTAAGACTCGTCTTTGAGTCTTTCGAGCACTGAGATTGTATTTTTCTCAGGCAAAACAAAATAAGCGGAAAAACCTGTGAATAACATAGCTACAAAAAAAACCGCCACGAGTAAAAAACCATAGCCAGAAATATAAGTCTTCTGCCCTCCACCGTTAATCACAAGAATAATAAGCAACCCCCATAGCGAGGCCACAGCACCACCAATTATAGAAATAGTCCGCAAGGCACTTGTCGTTTTTCTAACTTTCCTTACCACCACAAAAAAACCCAAAAAAGAAAATGGAATAATAAATACCAACTCAGCCATGAGCGGAGCCATGACAAGCACCAACATACCTTCAGCCCCTCGCACCTCACCTAACAAGCGCGGATTACTAACCAAATGAAAAATCGTTACTATCAGGGCAACGACCCCAACTACAAATCCCGAAACTAATGGGCACAGCACAAATGCTGTAAAAACCTTCATAGACGGATATCGTTCATTACTCATGGCGCACACCCTTGCGTCGAATTATAACCTAGCAGCTTGCAACCAAACTCCACTCTGGACTTATAATCCAAAATATCGATCCCGCCCTCCATCCCTTGCTTATCACCCGAAAAGTACTCAACAACATGATTAGCAAGACTATTAGTATCAGTCATATAATTAGAAAGACCCGTAAAATTTTCAGAAAATAAATAAATTTGTCCCCTTTTCGCCTGTCACCGCCTGAGTGTGTTGTAACCGGGTCGTCTGCCAAGTGAGCCCGCTGGGACTGGACGTGCGTGGTGCACGAGACACAGTTCTGTGACACGTTTTGGACACATTGGCGGCATCAACGTTTCTCTGGGGCAGTTCACTGCCAGGGCGGTGCATGCAATACCGCTACCGCTTGATCCACATGGGTGTCAGGCACGACTCGGTCGTAGCCAATGACGAGGAAACGGATTCGACGGGTTCAACCAAGTAGGTTGAGATAGAGGGAAAACCCTGCAGTTAAAAACTGCAGGGCGAGTTGGCTTTTAGCCTTGACTCGATACCGGCTAATGGGTGTCCCCTTTTGATCTATTTCCCTGCGCCTTTTGTAAAAACTAAATTTTAGCTGTAACAACAAAATCAGCGCCAAGCTCGTTTTGTAGACAGTCAACGAGCAATCTACCTTCTCTTTTAAATTCAACTTCCAACTCTTCAGTTTTAAATCCCGAATATTGCGGACAGTCCAAGTCTAGGGTTTCGTCATACAAACTAGCCCATTTCACCAACCGAGATTTAAGCTTTTCAGAAATAGGAAGAGTACTAGGATCTACGTCTCCATACTCATCCGGAGAAATTTCCCAAATAGGGTGACACTGATAATCAGCCATCAATTTTATATATCTCATTTCACCCCTCCTCTTGGGTTAGCGCCAACAACATAACCATTATTACCAACAGTTACCGCTATTCGTTGAGATTGTCCGTTTATAGTCAGTTCATAAATCGGACGACCAACCCCAGAACCTTGATAGCCAATAAGCTTGCCTTCAGAAACAGCTTTCATTACAACGCTCGGAATTTGTGCTTCAGTGACACCCATTTGTGTAAATTGAGTACCGTGTTCTTCAATAATATGTTGCAAACCTGCCTTTGAATTTCCTGTTTCCAAGAACACAACCTGCCCACTTTGGCTACGAGTCGTTGCAATAACATTTTCAGGAGTATATTTCACTCCATTTGCTGTCATTTCCTCGAGGTAATTCGGATTCACTCCAAATTTTGGTGTCTGATTTAAGTATCCAAAGTCCCCATCAGCTCTCGAGACCGCGTTTTCCCAAACCGACGAGGTTCCCGTACTCTTTGCAGCACCCGCCGCCTCACCAACAACAATCGCCTCTCTCAAAGCCCCTTTGCCAAGAATAGACCCAAGAGCCTTTCCAACCCAAGACATCGGCACCGGCACAAGCGACCCTATGGCCAGCGCGTCACTCCTGGCTTTTGCATCCCCGGCTTCAATCCATCGCTTAGTCTCTGGATCATTCAGATCTATGTTAGCCCCAACCGCCACGCAAGAGGCATCAGCGCAAGGCATAAAGCGTGGGTTGAACGCTTCTCCGTCTACCTGGACTGATGAGCGGAAGCCACCCTGAGCATCGAGCACACGACCAGAAAGCCGATCACGTACCTCCTCGCCAACCGTTGGCGTTTTGCTCCAATCATGATCAGGCGCCTTAGGGAACGCGGCCCAGCTGTAATTGTTGGTCGACTCCCGAATATAAGCCACCACATCAAGATCAAGCTTGGCTTGCTGTTGAACGTATTGACCGTTCCCCAAGTCCACCCATTTTGCGGAGGGGTCATAGACCCCGTCTTTGGTGGCAACCATGTCGGTTCCCGCCACAATGTCGGTTCCGTTGACGTTGGAAAGCCGAAGCTGCTCTTCGATTTGCTCGGCGCTGTACTTTCCGCCGCTGCGCTCAGCCAGTTGTTTGGCGAGATCCTTGTCGTCCTTGTGCAGTTGTCTGTTGTACTGCGTTGCATTCTTGGCAACCCAAGCTCCCTTCTCCAGCTTGCTCGCATCGACATCCTTTTGCGCTGCGGCAGCCAGAACGCCAACGATCTGAGAGCTCATGCTCAACAGGGTATTGTCGCCCTTGACCAGGTTGTCCAGATGCCCGACCAGCGCCTCATTCGCTCCCGCCGCCAAGGCTCCTGTCTTGAAGTCCCCACCGGTTGCTTGAGCCAGTAGTCCGCCCACCATGGCGTGAATCGCGACCTTCGGCAGGGAGCCGTCAGCAACCACATTTTTCGTGTAATCGCCTACCGCGTTAAAACTGGCTGCCGCCAAGGTGTTGAACAAAGCACTCTTCAGGGCATCACTCATGCTGCCGCCCTGCCCCAACGCCTTGCTCAGCAGCGTGGAGGTCGTATTTTGCAACACTTGGTTCCCTGCAAACTGAGCGGCGCCTGTCCAGGTATTAAGCGGCGGCCCGACGATCTTGCCTGTTATTGAGTCAGTATGGGTCCCCGTCCAACCGTCGAAGTAGGCGGCCGTCAGGCCCGCCGTAACGCCTGAAATGACATAACCCTTGATGGCATCGGAAGAGGTCACGTCCTTGACTACAGCGCCGAGATTGCCGCGATTGTTGACTACGCTAACGGTGGCGTTTGTTGATGCCCCGGCAGCTACGGCACCTGCGGCAGCCCCCATGGCACCACCGCCCGCCATACCGGCAACGGCGGGACCGACAACAGCAGCCATGATGATCGCAATGATGATTTGCGAAGCAGGCCCTAACCCTGAGTTTTCGTACTTGAACGACTCATGGATTTCCTTGACCAACTTCCAGTCCACATCACCGCGCTTTTCGGCGTCCTTGAGCCACGCCAGTTTTGGATCAGCCTTGACCATTGTGTCGATGGTCTGGCTGACAGTTTTTTGGTCAACCTGTTTAATGTCGATTTTCAGGCCATCGACGGCTTTGATCGCAATATTTCCAGCTGCAACCATCTGGCTCTGACGCAAGGTTTCGTCAGTATTGCCCTGACCTTTGGACGAGACCCAAAACGCATTGTTGTCGCTCTTCTCATGACTCTCCTGATGAAGATCCTTCACCCCTTCAAAGGTGATCGAACCGCCACTGTCCAGCGTGATGTCCTTACCGCTTTCGAGCTTGGCAACCTGATACTTCTGGTCCCCACCGCTCTTGAGCGTCAGATCCCCACCGGTCTTGATCTCGCTCCCGACGTTCGTGACCTGGGTCACTTCATCACGCTGGGTTTTACTGCTGCCCCAACTGCCTTTTTTCTTCATGTCGTACAGCGAGTAATCACTGTCTTGCGCAGACAGCAGTTCGATTTTGTCTCCGGCGACCAGGTAGGCTTCATCGCCCGCGCTGACACGGCTGGAGATCAGCGTCATGTCCTTACCCGCACTCAACGCAACGCTGCCACCGGCAGTCACGGTGCTGGAGATCTGTTTGACATGATCCTCTTGACGAGTCTCCTTCTTGTTCTTGAAGTAGGAGTGGCTCTCGTCCGCTGCCGAGGCCAGGGTCAGGTTTTCCGTGGCCGACATCACGATGTCACGCTTGGCATCGATTTGACTGGCAATGGCAGAGATGTCACGACCGGCGCTGACGGAAACGTCGCGTCCTGCGCTGATAGAACCGGTCAGCTGGGTGATTTTCTCGTCGAGAAAACTGCTGCCGCCAGCTAGTTTGCTATCGGTCTTGGCGGAGACCAGATTCACGTCACGACCGGCGCTGATACTAGTGTCGCGACCGCTTTGCAGTACGCCACCAATGTTGTTGACATCTCGACCAGCCTGGAGCGAGAGGTTGTTGGCAGCCTCGATACGAGCAGCGCTGTTGGCGTAGTCGTTGCTGGTACTCATGTAGCCAATGCTGGCTTTGGCAGTGGTGATCGTTCGTTCATTGACCACATCGCCATTGATCGCGGTCAGGCTGACGTCACGACCAGCGATGATGCCGCCGGCCTTGTTGGTCAGGTTGTTGCCGGCCAGCATGTCCAGCCGGTTACCGGCTTCGACCAGGCCACTGTTGACCACGTCATTGCCAGCTGTTGCCGACAGGTTGTTGCTGGCGCGCAGAGTGCCGGCGTTGTTCAGGTCCTTGCCGGCAATCAGGTTGACGTCTTTGCCCTGGATCAATGCACCGTTGGCGGCCAGGCGATTGTTGGCATTGGCCAGGTACAAGACCGGCACCAGCACCTGCTCGCCGTTGACCTCGGCGTTTTCCATCCAGACGATGTCGTGAGTCAGCGCCGCGACCTGTTCGGAGGTCAGGCTCACGCCCAGTGACAGATTGAGCTGCTGTTTGCTGGCGATAGCGTTGTTCATCAGGTACTTGAACAGGCCCTCGTCAGACGTCTGGCCGTCGATGAAACGTTGCCCGGTACGGACGGTGACTGCTTGCTGGACCAGTCTCTGTTCATAAAATCCGTCGCCCAGGCGCTTGGCGCTTTTGTCCGGGTCGTAGCCGAGGTTCGCCAACAGGTAATCCGAGCTCATGAATTGTTTGAGGTTGGTCAGTACCGGGTTGGTTTCGATCAGGTATTTTTGCGGATTGGACCTGCCCGAGGTATCGGGCAGGCCCCGGACGCGGTTGACGCTCAAGGCGCCGGGCTGGATGGCGAGAACGCCAAGCGGGGTCGCCTGAGTCATGCCGTCGTTGGCGGTGTTACGGGCCGGCAGCAGGCTACCCGAGGACGGATCATCGCCCGGAATACCGGCGTTGACGGTGCTGGCGGTCACATTGATATTGGCCGCCTGACGCGTCGCGGTACTCAGGTCGAGAGTGCTCGCCGAAACCTGGGCGACGTTAACCGACTGGATATCCCGCGCTTGAGTGACCGGTAAAGCTTGTTGGCGTTGCGCAGTGCCCAGGCTGGCACCGCCCATGGTCCAGCTTTGTGGACCGCTGTCGACGGGTGTGCTGCCTTGGCCGCTCAGGCGGAATAAACCGTTCTGGCCGGTGGGCAGGGTGAAACCCGGAAGCGTGATCGGGTTGACCTGCTGCTGGGCCAGGTTCGGTGGCAACTGGGCATTGATCCGGACCACGACCGGCGCGCCCGCTCCGGCTACCTGAGTGCCCTGGACTTTGTTGGCGCCAGCGCTGAACCCGTAGTCCTGATGAATGACGCTATTGGTCAGGTCCTGAGTCGCGGAGATCGAGACATTGCCACCGGCCTGGATAACAGCACTGCGGATTGAGCCACTGCCGTCCTTGGCGACTTCGACGTCACCGGTCGGGGTGTATCCCTGCGTGTATGACAGCAGTTGACTGGGCAGCGCTACCAGGTTGTTGGGGTCATACTGGGATTGCGGTTTGGTGCTTAAATAGTTGTAAATAGGGGGTAAGTCGAAGGTATTCACTATCGCATTAGTAACAGCGTCCCTGAACCGAATAACCGGTATCTGTTCCCCGTCATGCCCACCTATGCGGCGCATAGCATCCACCGCGAGTGCCCTACTCAGGCCACCAGAATCATTGAAGTAGTAGATGTTCGGAAAATCAGGATTGTTTCGCGCGTTGTAATTAAACGCAGCGCCAGCAAACTCATTGATTAAATCCTTATCAATATCACCCGTCTGATAGCTGCGCGTGCGCTCAATCGTGCCGCTGACTGCCCCGACGTTTTTCACACTATCGGCCTGAATGGCAATATTGCCGCCGGCACTGATAGTGCTTTTGCTATTGAGAAAGCTGCCACCGCGAAAGGTAAAGTCGCCTCCCGCCGAGAGCGACGCGGTGGCACTGGTGTCGTTGTCCTGCCCTTCGAAAGTCTCACGAGCGACAATACTGGCAGCGTAATAATTCCCCCAACATTCGATGCATTTAATCGCGATAAAACCAGAGACCAGCTTGCGCCCCAGGCTGAAACCCTCCGTGCGGTTCTCGAAGTTGGCGGCATTGATGCTGAACTTGCCGGTGCTTTCCAGCGACCCGGAGATATTGCTGACCTGGGCCGCCTGGGCCGCGCCGCCATAGCCGTCGATGCTGACGGCACCCAGGCTGTAAAGCTGGGCCGAATGGTTGGTGAAGCTGTTGACTTGCAACGCCGTGTCACTACCGCTGAAGATCAGGCCGTTCTCGTTCAACAGGCTGGGCGTGCTCAAACGCAGATTGCCACTGCTGCCCATGGTCCCGTAGTTATTGATTGATCCGGCATTGACAGTCATCCCGGTGGCAGACGTCATCCGACCATAGTTGTTGAGTTGGCCGCCGACATTGATCGTGGCGTCCCCGCCACTGGCAACACTGCCCGCACTGCCCAGACTCATCGAGGCGGCTGACAGCCCCAGATTACCCAGGCTACTGTAGCGACCGTTGCCGCCATAACTGCCGCCCAGCGCCAGGCTCAAGCTGCCATCACTGGCAATCAGCCCATCGTTGTACCAAGTGCCGCCAGTCCCCACGAAGCTGTCAGAGGCCAGCAGTTGACCGCTGGCGGTCTGAGTGAAGTTGTTGACGTTGACGTTCAGGCGCCCGGCCTGGATGACGTTGCTGTTGGTCCAGCTGTCGGCGTTGAGGGTCAGGCCGCCACGGGTCACGATGGAGCCGCCGGCCCCGGTGACGTTGGCCGTGGAGATATCGAAAGTGCCGGTGCCGACGTGCAGCAAGCTGCCGCCGCCATTGAGGAAACCACCGACAGCCAGACTCAGGTCAGTGTTGGCGCTTTCCAGGGTGCCGTTGCGGTTGTCGAACAGGCCGCCAATCTGGAAGTCGGTTTTGCCGCTGGTGCCCATTGCACGCAGCTGGCCGGTCTGGTTGTCGAGGCTGGCGGCTTTGATCGCCAGGGTCGTGTCGCTCTCGATGATGCCCAAGCGGTTGTTCAGCGCACCGTTGAGGTTCAGGGTGATCTGGTTGCCGGCGATCTGGCCGTCGTTGTCGCCACTGTTGTCGAAGTTGTTGCCGGTGACGTTGACCTGGCCCTTGGCATAGAGGCCGCCGTTGCGGTTGTCGAAGTTGCCTGCACCCGTAGCGATGACGGCGTCGCCGGTTTGCGCCGCAATGCGACCACCGTAGTTGTCGATCCCGCCCCACGCTTGCAGGTTGAGGCGCTGAGCCTGAAGGGTGCCGCCCTGACGGTTGTTGGTCAGGTCGTAGCCGTTTTTCAGGACACCGACCACGCGCGCCTCAAGGGCGCCCTTGACGCTGGAGAGCACGCCGCCACGGCTGTCGACATTGGCTGCCTTGAGGGTCAAGTTGCCATCCTGGGCGATAATCTTGCCGCTATGGTTGTCGATATCGCCGGCGACATCGAGGTTAACCATACTCTTGCCTTGCAGCGAACCACTGGCGTTGCCGAGGCTGGCCGCAGTGAGTTGCAGATCCGCATTTCGGCTGGCGATCAGGCCGCCAGCCGTGTTTTGTACCGCCCCCGTCGCCGTAAGCTTAAGGCTGTCGGTGGCCCCTACGGTGCCGTGGTTGCTGTTATCCAGGCCGCCGGTGAGCAGGGTCATCTGGCCCTGGCTGGACAGTTGGCCTCCCTGGTTGTTGATCTGGCTGCCGGTAAAACTCAACGCTTGTTGAGCGTTGACGGTGCCACCGGTGTTGCCGAGGGTCATGGCGCTCAAGGTCAGAGCCGCGCCGCTGCCAATCACGCCACCCTGAGCGTTGTTCAGCAGACCGCTGACGCTGACGGATTGCCCCGCCACGCTGGAGAGGACGCCTTGGTTGCTGTTGTCGAGGCTCGCTGCGTTGACGGTCAGGACGTTCTGGCTGACCAGCGCACCGGCTCCGCTATTGAGTAATGCGCCGCCGAGGGTCACATCGACGTTGCCACTACGGCTGGAAACGGTGCCGTTGTTGCGGTTGTCGAGACTGCTGCCATTGAGGCTCAGCCCCTGCCAGCCGGAGAACAGGCCGCCGTTCTGGTTGATCAGGCTGCCGGCCGTCAGGTTCAGCAGATTGTTGCTGATCAGCTTGCCGGCATTACTGTTGTCCAGGGTGCGAGCCGTCAGGTTGATGCTCTGGACGCTACTGAGTTCGCCGCCCTGATTATACAGGTCGCGCAGGTGATCGATGCTGAGGTTGCCAGCGGTGACGATATGGCCGGCAGCGTTATTCAGGTCACCGGTCGCGCTGCCGAAATCGATGGCAATCGCACTGCCCAGCAGCGAGCCTCCCTGGTTATTGATCCCGCCGCTGTTGAGGGTCAGCGCGGTGGTCGCGTTGATCAGCCCTTGGTTCTGGTTGGTGAGCTGGCCGTCGACGGTCAGGCCCAGTTCGGCACGGCTGGTCAAGGTGCCGCCCGAGTTGTCCAGACTACCGGCATGAGCGCCGACCGCGGCTGCGGCGATCATCCCTTTGACGTTGCTCAAGGCCTGGTCGATGCGCAGGGTCAGGGCCTGGTTGCCCAGCAATTTGCCGTTGTCGTTGTTCAGGCTTTCGGCGGCCAGGGTGTAGGCCTGAGAGCTGGAGATTTCGCCGCCTTGGTTGTTGACGCCCTTGAGGTTGTTCAACACCAGCAACGGTGCATTGATCAGGCCGCCCTGGTTGTTCAACTGGCCGTGGTTGAGGTCCAGGGTCAGCGCGGTATCGCCCTTCAGTTGACCGCCCTGCTGGTCCAGACCGGTGACGCTGGCAGTCAGGGCCTTGGCCGCGCCAATGCGGCCGCCATCCTGGTTGGTCAGTTGCGCGGTGGTCAGGTTCAGGCTATCGCCGCTGCTCAGGAAACCACTGTGGCTGTTGTCGAAGTCGCCAGTGGTGATCAGTACCGGTCCTTGGCCGCTGATCGTGCCCTGCTGGCGGTTATCGAGGCTGGTGCTGTGCAGGTCAAGGCCACCATTGGTGACCAGCCGGCCGCCCTGGTTATCGAGGATGCCGCGGCTGGTGAGGCTGAGCTGGCCGGCACTCGACAGGCTACCCAGGCGGTTGGCCAGGCTGGCCGCGCTGACGGTCAGCAGACCTTCGCTGCTGATCTGTCCGGCGCTGTTGTCCAGGTCGGCGCTGAGGATCAGGCTTAGATCGCGTTGGCTGGTCAGGCGGCCAGTGGTGTTGTCCAGGCTGCCGGCCAGTAGGCTCAGACCCGTCTGGGCCGAGAGCAAGCCGTTGTTGCGGTTGAGCACACGGCCCAGGGTCAGGTTCAGAACCTGGTCGGTCACGACCTTGCCGCCGTCGCTGTTGTCCAACTGGCTGCCAGTCAGGCTCAATGCCGTCTTACCCGAGAGTTCACCACCCCGATTGTCGATCTGATCGACGTTGAGGCTCAGCGCTTTGGTCGCGCCCAGCAGACCACCCTGGCGATTGTCCAGGCTGTTGCCGGTCAGGCCCAGCGCGCCCTGAGCGATCAACTGTCCGTTCTGATTATTGAGCGTGGCTACATTCGCGCGGAGATCGGCCTTGCCGGAAATCTGGCCCTGGCTATTGTCGAGGCTGGTGGCGTTCAACTGCGCATCGCCATCGGCGACCAGGGTGCCGCTCTGGTTGATGAGGGTGGTGTCGACGTTCAGGCCGAGGCTGCCGTGGCTGCTGATCAGTCCAGCAGTGTTGTCCAGGCTGGCGCTACGAACATCGAGCGCGGCGGTGGAAATCAGCCCCTTGACGTTGCTCAGTGCCTGATCGACGCGCAAGGTCAGGGCCTGAGCGCTGATCAATTTACCCTGGCGATTGTCCAGGCTACGGGCTGCGATAGAAAAGGCCTGAGCGCTGGAGATTTCGCCCCCCTGGTTGTTCACATCCTGGAGGTTTTTCAGGACCAGCAGCGGTGCGTTGATCAGGCCACCCTGGTTGTTCAGCTGGCCGTGGTTCAGGTCCAGGCTCAGGGACGTTTGGCTGCCCAGACTACCGCCTTGCTGATCGAAACCGCTGACGCTGGCAGTCAAGGCCTGGTCGCTGGTGATACGGCTGTTGGTGCTGTTGCTCACCTGGCCGGCGCTCAAGTCGAGCGTCGCGTTACTGGTCAGTTGCCCACCCTGCCGGTTGTCCAGGGTGCCGGTACTGATGCGGGTCGCGCCCTTGCCGTTGATTACGCCATTCTGGCGGTTATCCAGGCTCTGGCTGGTCAGGTTCAGGCTGGCGTCGCTGGTGATCGAGCCGCCCTGGCTGACGAGGGCACCGGTGGTGGTGAGGGTCAGGCCGAGGGCGCTGGACAGGCTGCCGCCGCTGTTGTCCAGACTGCCAGCGGTGACGCTCAGGCGGCCGTCGCTGCTGATCAGGCCGTTGAGGTGGGTCAAGGCCTGGTCCAGGCGGATATCCAGGTCGCTGGTCGCAGCCACCCGGCCATGACTGCTGTCCAGACTCTGCCCAGCCAACGAGAGGCTGCCCTGGCTAAACAGCAAGCCTTGGGTCTGGTTGATCACCTGCGCCACGGTCAGGCCCAGGTGCGTGCCAGCCAGGACTTTACCGAGGTCGCTGTTGTCGAGCGTCGAACCACCCAGGCTGACGTCGGCGGTGCTGGAGAGTTCTCCGGCGCGGTTGTCGACAGCATCGACGGTGAGCTTCAGCGCTTTGATCGCCGAGACCAGACCACCGTTACGGTTGTCCAGACCGGCCCCGTTCAGAGTCAGATTGCCTTCGGCGACCAGTTGACCTTTCTGGTTGGCCAGTTGGGTGATGTTGGCATTCAGGTCGTTTTTGCTGGAAATGCGCCCGGTACCGTTATCGGCGCTGGCGAGGTCCAGACGCAGCGGGCCGGCTGCACTCAGCAGGCCACCGCGATTGTCCATGTGCGAGCCATTGAGCGTGACCGCCGCCAGTCCGATGAGCAGACCTTTGTCGCGGTTGTCCAGTTGACCAACGTTGAGCAGCAGGGTGCTGTCGGCGTTGACCTTGCCGCCCCGGTTGTCCAGCACGTTGCCGCGCAGGGTCAGCACGTTGTTGCCGATCAGGCTGCCACCCCGGTTATCGAGGCTATCAGTCTGGACATCCACCGCGCCCTTGGCTCTGAGCTGACCTTGGGCCTGGTTATCCAGCAGACCGCCGATACGGGCCGTGAGACTGCCGTCACTGAGCAGCTTGCCAGCGTTGCGGTTATCCAGGCTGGCGGCGGTCAGGCTCAGGGCCTGCCTTGAACCCAGGGTACCGTTCTGGTTGTTGACGGCGCCGCTCAGACCCAGCGTGAGCGCAACATCGCCAGTGACCTTCCCGGCTCGGTTGTCCAGGTTCGCGGCTTTTATCTGGTTGCTGCCAGCGCTGGAGATTTCGCCGCTCTGGTTATTCAGTGCGCCGTCGAGGGTCAGGGCCAGGCTGTTTGAGCTAGTGACTGTGCCACTGGTGTTATCCAGGCTGGCCGCGCGAACGTCCAACCCGGCGCCGGATACCCGGCCATCAAGGTTGGTTAGGGCCTGGCCCAGACGCAGGGTCAGCGCCTGACGGCTGATGAGTTTGCCGTGGCTGTTGTCCAGGTTGGCGGCGGCCAGGGTAAAGGCCTGGGCACTGGAAATCTCTCCGCTCTGGTTGTTCACACCATTCAGGTTAGTCAGGGTCAGTACAGGGCCGTTGATCAGGCCATTCTGGTTGTTCAGCTGGCCCTGGTTGAGGTCCAGTCCGAGGCTGACAAGGCTGGTGAGTTGACCGCCGTTGTGCTGGTCCAGACCGGAGACACTGGCGGTCAAAGCCTGGTTGCTGGCGATCTTGCCACCCTGGCTGTTATCGACCTGGCCGGCCTTGAGGTCCAGTGTGCTCAGGCTGGTCAGTTGACCACCCTGGTTGTTCAGCGCACCGCTGGCAGTGAGGCGCAATGCCTTGCCGGCCGAGACCACACCGGCCACGTTGTCCAGCGAAGCCAACTGCAACGTCATCGCATCGAAGCTCGACAGCTCGCCACCGTTGTTATTCCAGTAGCCCATTTGCCCGTCGAGGGCCCCGCTGCTGTGAACCAGCCCGCCCTGAGCGTTAAGCAACTGCCCGGCGATCAGACTCAGTGTGCCGGTACTCAGCACCCGTCCGTTGTTCTGATTGTCCAGGGTCCCGGCGGTAATGTTGGCGGTTTGCCCACTTAGCGTGCCGCCCTGGTTGGTCAAGGTCTGCGCAGTGCTCACCGTCAGGTTGCGGCTGGCGATGACGCTTTTGCCGCTGTTGTTGAGGTTCTGTGCGCTCAGGCTCACGTCACCGCTGGCGTTGCGGCTGGTATCGGCGTTGACCCCGGCTTCGATAACGCCGTTGTTGGTCAGCTGGCCGCCGGCACTCAGGTTGATGCTGTCGCGAGCGGCGAGGGATTGCTGGCTACTCAGGTCGCCTTGGGTTTGTACGTTGAGGGCGGTGCCAGCGTAGACCGGTCCCTGGGCATTGAGACTGGCGGCTTTGATATTCACCGCGCCATTGACCGCCGAGGTGTCGGCCAGACTCAAGTGGCCGTTGGCATCGAGCTGGATATCGCCGCCGCTGGCGATCAGTTTGCCGTCGAGCTTCACTCCCACGCCGGCTTCGGTGCCGACCAGCTTGATCGCGCCGGCGTACATGCCGCCGAGAGTAGAGGAGTCGATCGCCAGTTCCGGTTTGGCGCTGCCGTCGTTGGCGCGCGCCGTGGCGTTGAGACTCTCGGCGTTGACGTCGTTGCGACCGGCGACGATGGTCAGGTTGTTGGCCTGGATCTGGGCGTTGATCTTGGCGCTGCGGGTGATGATTTCGAAGCGGTCGATGTTGGTTGCATCAAGCCCGGCGCCGTCGATGGAGACGCTGCCCTGATCGACCTGGAAGCGGTCCAGTCGACCGTTGTCCAATACCGGTTTACCGGTGGTCAAGGTCACCCGTGGGGTATTGATGAAGCCACAGCCGTTGCAGCTGATGCCATACGGGTTGGCGACGATCACCCGCGCCGACTGCCCCGCCACTTCGGTGTAACCGTTCAACTGGCTCGGACTGCCGCCGTTGACTTCGTTGAGGATGGTTTGCGCCGACCCGCTGTTCTTCAGGTTCGGGTTGCCGACGATGTACCCGCCCAGTTGAGTGGCAGAGGTTTGGGTGCCGGCGTTGTTGAGGATCAAGCCCTGCAGGGTGACGTTGTAGTCGTGGAACTGGTTGTGCGAGAGACCCGTCGCATTGGGCGTGGCGATGTTGACGATCGGCACGCCATTGCCGGCACGATCCAGGCTGGTGCCCGGCGCGCTGACCACGATGCCGTCCGCCTGCGCCCACATCGGTTGCCAGAACATGACGTTGGCCAGCAGGAACGCCAGACCGCGTTTGGGCATACCCATGAAACGTTCACGGGGAATTACGGCAGCAGAAGACTGGCCGGCCAGAAAGGCCAGTTGGCGAACGTCCATATTCAGGTCTCGATGAAGCGAAAAATTAGAGGGAGAAATCCACGCGGAAATAGATCGGTGCTTCGCGCTCGGTCAACGCATCCGGCCGCTCCAGGGAGTGGGCGAAGGTCACGCTGGCAGACACATGCTGACCACGGGCAAACAGCTCGATCGAATTGCTCGACATCCGCCCATGTTGCTCGCCGCTGTAGCGGCCATGACTGATCACGCCCTGGTCGTAGCCCAGACTGGTGCCATATTCAGCGAACACCGGACGCAGCCATTCCCAGTTCACCGGACGCGTCCAGCGCAGATCGTTGCGCCAGTAGCCGCCGCTGTCACCGGACAGTGACTGGTCCTTGTAACCACGAATCGACGACAACCCGCCAAGGCTGGTGCGTTGCGGGCTGAACAGCACCTCTTCGCTGCGCTGGCCGGTCATCAAACTGCTGAAGCTCAATGACTCGCCCCAGACTTTGAACGGCTGCAAGTAGCTCAGGGTGCCGGTGTATTTGCGGTACCGCGCATCCGGTTCGCCCGGTCCCGGGTGGCCGTTGCTCTGGGCATCGAAGGCGCCGATACCTTTCTGCATGCCGAGGTCGAGGTTGACGAAGGCTGAGCCGATGCGCCGTCCGTGGTTGATCCCGAACTGTGCTTCGCTCAGATGGTTACTGCTCAGGGCCAGCTTGCTGCCTTCGATGAAGTTGTTGTTACGCAAGTGAGACACGCCGGTGCTCAAGGACGTCTTGCTCACGGCATCGCGATAGATCACTCGCTCGGCCTTGAACTGGTGAGTCTGGCTGTCGCCGGTCTGCTTGAAGTTGTAACCATTGGCGGCAATCTGCGAGCGGTAATCGCTATGGCTGTAGCTGTAGTCGAAGTTCCACCAGCCCCACGGCAGGCTGTAATCGAGCATGGCGTTGCTCGAGGTGTGGTTATGATCGCTCACCGCATCGTGACCACCGCGCAAACTCAACTGGTCCGCCAACCCCAGCGGGCTGTCCCAGTCAAAGGTCGTGCCCCACTGCTGCTCACCGGTGCTGCGCTGACCTTCGTTATTGCGCGACAAGCCAGCGCGCCAGGGTTTCTGCGGGGTGTTCTTGACCAGGACTTCGCTGCCACCCACCGCTTTGCCGGGTGCCAGTTCCATCTGTGCCTGATTGGAGGGCAAACGGTTCAACTGATCGACCAGTTGTTCGATCTCCCGCAGGTTCAGCAACTCCCCTGCCTTGCCTGGAAAGGCCATGGCCAGCTCACGGTCCGACAGCTTGCTGCCGTCCGCGCTCTTGAGGCCCTCAAGCTTGCCTTCGACCACCAGCACCTTCAGATGACCGCTGGAAAGGTCCTGCTGCGGCAAGTAAGCACGACTGGTCACCAGACCTTTCTCGAGGTAGTAATCGGTGATGACTTTCAGCAGCTCGTTGAGCTGCGTGACGCCCAGGCACTGGCCAATGTAAGGCTTGAGCAAACGCTCGCGCTCACGGTCCGAGAGGCTGTCGGCACCTTTGAGTTCGATGTCTTTGATCGGGAAGCAACGGGTATCGGCAGGGGCTGTCGGGGCGGTCGGTTTGGCGACCTTACCGGGCAATTCCTTGAGTTCTTCCAGACGCCGACGCTGCTCTTCGAGCAGGCGATCCTGGCGATCGCGAATCAGGTCTTGTTCACCGGGGGTGGGGGCAGCATGGGCAAGGTTTACGCTGGCGAAACACAGCAACAGACACGGCAAAGCCGCACACATCCTCTTCGCGAGGGTGGGCAGGTACATGTTCGATCCCTCGAAATGACAAGTGATATCAATATGATGGCGCGATGTTATGTTGCCATCATTCTGGCGTCAAGAAGTAGGTTACAAATTTGTTGCAGAGTGTGTCTTGATTGATACGTTCAGTCACAGCTAAAACTTTATCGTTTCAGAAGCAAGTGGGGCTCCTGACGACGCTGGCGTCAGGCTCGATCTCAGATCGCCATAGGCTGTAAATGAAAAAACCCGGACGCTGTCCGGGTTTTTTATGGGATCGCTACGGCACGTTATTCAGCGGCCGGTGCTTCTGGCTTGCGGCGCTTGAGCGGGGCCATGCCGTCCTTGCTGACCAGCGACAGGGCGTCGGTCTTCGGGCGGTTGGCGATCTTGCGCTTGGTAGGGGCCTTGGCTCCGGTCTTTTTCTTCTCACCTTTGGCGTCGACCTTTTTCTTCTTCACGCCAACCGCTTTACCCGAGGCCTTGACCTTTTTCGGTCCGCCGTAGGTGCCTTTGACTTCCTTGATGGTGCGGCGCTCGAAGCTCTGCTTGAGGTAGCGCTCGATGCTCGACATCAGGTTCCAGTCGCCGTGGCAGATCAGCGAGATGGCCAGGCCATCGTTACCGGCACGGCCGGTACGACCGATGCGGTGAACGTACTCGTCGCCGCTGCGCGGCATGTCGAAGTTGATCACCAGGTCCAGGCCTTCCACGTCCAGGCCGCGCGCGGCGACGTCGGTGGCAACCAGGATCTTCACTCCGCCCTGCTTCAGACGGTCGATCGCCAGTTTGCGATCCTTCTGGTCTTTCTCACCGTGCAAGACAAACGCCTTGTACTCCTGCGCCACCAGACGGCCGTAGATACGGTCAGCCATGGCTCGGGTGTTGGTGAAGACGATGGCCTTCTGATAGGTCTCGTTAGCTAGCAGCCAGTTAACAATCTGTTCTTTGTGCTGGTTGTGGTCAGCGGTGATGATTTGCTGACGAGTGGTGTCGTTCAACTGGCTGACGGCATTGAGCTGCAAGTGCTCAGGGTTGTTCAGCACCTTGGCGATCATCTCGCGCAGGCCCGAACCGCCGGTTGTGGCAGAGAACAACATGGTCTGCTGACGGTTGGTGCATTCTTCGACCAGACGCTGCACGTCTTCGGCAAAGCCCATGTCGAGCATGCGGTCGGCTTCGTCGAGCACCAGCACTTCAACTTCTTTCAAGTCGAGGTTGCCGGCGTTCAGTTGCTCGATCATCCGGCCCGGGGTGCCGATCAGAATGTCCGGCACCTTGCGCAGCATGGCAGCCTGGACCTTGAAGTCTTCACCACCGGTGATCAGGCCGGATTTGATGAACGTGAACTGCGCGAAGCGTTCAACTTCCTTGATGGTCTGCTGGGCCAGCTCGCGGGTCGGCAGCAGGATCAGGGTTTTGATGCTGACGCGGACTTTGGCCGGGCCGATCAAACGGTTGAGGATCGGCAAAACGAATGCAGCGGTTTTGCCGCTACCGGTTTGCGCAGTCACCCGCAGGTCACGCCCTTGGAGCGCGAGCGGGATAGCCGCTGCTTGCACAGGCGTTGGCTCGACAAATTTAAGCTCGGCCACGGCTTTGAGCAGGCGTTCGTGCAGGGCGAATTGGGAAAACACGGGTGCTACCTCGAAGAAATACAAAAAATCAGCTGCATAGGGTAACGGTTTCGAGCGCGAAGGCCGAGTTTCTTTATACAAACGGGCGCAAACAGTGGCTATTTTGTTAGCTGATTTGTCCCCGAACGCAGCTCGATGCGTCTTAAACGCTCTAATCGTCCCGTCTCGTCCTGCGGAAAAATCGTTTTAGCCCATGGATCTCAAACAGCTCTGGCTCAATACCCAAGACCTCTGGGGCGCTCTCGATCAGCACCCGCTTGTGCATTCCAGCCTGGCGCTGATGGTGCTGTTGGTGATCGCCTTGCCGCTCGGACGAGTGGCGCGTTATGTGGTGTTGCATGTGTTCGGCGCGATCATCATCGTCGCGCCCCTGATCCACCGCTCACAATTCAGGGCGTACCGCTGGAAATCTATTGCTTCACCCGCACCACGGTGTGGGCCGATTACGAGCGGATCCAGGGCGATATCTTCGATTATCTGTTGGCGGTGCTGCCGGAGTTTGGTTTGAGCCTGTACCAGCAACCGAGCGGTAATGATTTGCGCGCAGGTTTGTTGCCGGCGGTGTTGGGGGCGAGCCATTTTTCAGAGTCTGAAAAACGAGCCTTGTAACAACCTCGCTCCCTGTAGAAACCAGCTTTGCAGCGATAAAGTCGGCAAGTTAAAAGGGCTGTAGCTGTTCTCGGATGGCAAACCTAGCGCTTCTGAAGATCCATTTTGTAGCCCGCACCAGGGACTCCCTCGTGCAGCGCCGATTGGATTTTCTCGTACAAACCATTGGCCTCGGCAGTGGTTATCGACCGTGAACAATCACGCAGCACCACCCGTAAAAGCACGTTCTCCTGTCCGGGCAAAATCCCCAGACGCTCAATCGCTTGAAGAGGCAACTCCGCCAAAGGCCAGCGCCCTTTGATCTGCATTTCCTCGATCCAGCCTGAACACTCTCCGGCTGCCTGCAACATCTTTTCGGTCAATACTTCTTCGCTTTGGCCTGGCGTTACCGCCAAGGAAATATCCCGGGTAATTGAGGGTAAACGCGATACTGCCTTCCACGGTTTCAAGTCATTCATCTGAGCTTGTACTCGTGCATTGGGGTCACGAAGCAGGCGAATATCCGGAATACCTTTGCGCAGCATGGTCAAGCGATCCAACCCCATGCCCAAGGCCAGTCCACCATGGTGCAGCGGATCAATCTGTAACCGTTTCAATAACGAAGCAGCAATACAACCGCACTCCAACACCTCAACGGGTAGGTCATTGTTTAGCAGATTTACCTCGATCCCACCTTCGGTGTAGTGATGTGGGCTGTCGCGATAGACCCAGGGCTTGTCAGGAACTGCCAACTGGAGGATGTCGCCCACCAAACGCAGTAAATGTTCACGCGTCGAAAGCTCAGGATCGCCCAGTACCCAGATATCCATTTGATGGGGTTCAGCACAATGCCATCGATCACGACTGTCACGACGAAAGGTAATACCGGGCGCAGCCAACAGGATCGTTTCACCCGGCTGCCGCCTCTGCGCTGCACGCTGGAGCGCAGCCGGGATTTGACTGGTGGTTTGCGTACGTAACAAGGAATGGTCGTCGACCCATCGAGTGTGTTCGCTGCCGAGGGTGATTTCAGCAGGGTCATAACCCAACAACCCATAATTTTCCTCCGCGGAAACAATACGCGGACCTGTCTGCACTTCGGCGCCGGACCAACCTTTTTTAGCAAGCCCTTCGACAACTTCAATGAGCAACATTCGTATGGCATGTTCGGGGACGCTTGACGCGGTAAGATCAACCAACGCCAATGCCGACTGAACAGAATCATCCGTGAGATATTTCTTCGAAGAGTACATCGCTAGCTCTCTATATAATTGGCGTAGGGTGCCCCTATTCAAGCGAGCAATACATAACAGATAAAAACCAACTTACCCGTTTAGTACATATACCTACAACCAACCAGACTCGAAATCCCAAAAATCAGAATAAGCCTACAGAGGCAACCTACACAAATAACTTTAGGTGTCAAAATAACACCGCGAAACGCCAAATCACTCTAAAAGAACCTTAAAATCAGTAGTTACCATTAACAATACATGCCTCACCTTACGCACTGATTGAAGAAGATATAGTCCATAACTTAATTCAGTCCGTAGCCGATTTTTTTCGAAGTTCATTACGCCCACATGAAACCACAAGAGCCCTGCCCATTCACATTTAACGGAAGTTTGAAAACATCAGGGATATTATTACCAGGTCAACTCCCAGATGAATGAGGGCATCAGTGGTGTCCATTTGGTGATAGGTGATGGTTCTTCGGGCTACCACATCGATTTTTTAAGTCCGGGCGTCAACGTAACCCCAATAGAACAGCAGCTCCCTTAGGAGCGCCTCTCCTCTTACGCTGGGGTTGCGACTTGCCGGACACCCAACCGACTAATCCACACCGCCGCCAGAATCACCGAGCCGCCCAGGAACAACCGCCCCAACGCTTCATGCTGATTCCAGATCAGCAAGTTGATCAGCAGCCCCACCGGCACGTGCAGGTTGTTCATTACCGCCAGCGTCCCGCCATTGACCAGGCAGGCGCCCTTGTTCCACCAGTACAGGCCCAACGCGGTGGACACCAGGCCGAGGAACACCAGCACGCCCCACTGCAATGGCGCTTCTGGCAGGAAGTTCTGTTTGCCGAACAGCAGAAACGCCGGCAACGCCACCGCCAGCGCGCCGAGGTAGAAGTAACCAAAACGCCGGTAGTGCGGCAGATCGCTCGGATGGCGCGCCACCAAATGTTTGTACAGCACCTGACCTGGCATAGGTGAAGTTGGCCAGTTGCAGCAGCAGGAACCCCATGAAGAAGTCCGGATTGATCCGGTCATAGCGGATCACCGCCGCGCCGAACACGGCAACCAATGCCGCCACCAGCGCCCAGGGATTGAAGCGGCGGTTCAGCGCATCTTCGATCAAGGTCACGTGCAACGGCGTGAGGATGGTGAACAGCAAGACTTCCGGCACCGTCAGCACCCGGAAGCTCAGGTACAGGCAGACGTAGGTCACGCCAAACTGCAACGCGCCGATCAACAGCATCCCGCGCATGAACGCCGGTTCCACCTGACGCCAGCGGGTCAACGGAATGAACACCAACCCCGCCAGCAACACCCGCACCAGTACCGCGAAATAGCTGTCGACATGCCCGGCCAGGTATTCGCCGATCAAACTGAAGGAAAACGCCTGAATCAGCGTGACAAAAAGTAGATAGCCCATGCTCGCCTCGTTTCGAATGGCGGCGACGATAGCGGGTTTTGCCTGTTATCGCGAACAGTCAGCCAATACACAAAACCTGTGGGAGCGGGCTTGCTCGCGAAGAGGGAGTGTCAGTCGACATCATTGTTGAATGACACACCGCTATCGTCGGAACGCCGCCCGGAGCAAGCCCGCTCCCACAGGTTCGTGCCCGGCCACAAAATCGCAGGCAAAAAAAAGCCCGATCTCGCTAAAGCGTTCAATCGGGCTAGAGCACTCATGAGCAACAAGTGCAAAGGGAGGTTCGATGCGCGAACCGGCTTGAAGGGGTGTGCGAGTGCTACTTAACCATCAGGTGATTATCTGGCGATTAACGGCTCAGGCAACCTGGGCAAGCTTGGCGTTGGCCTGGTTCAGACCCTTTTCGTGGAAGTCACCGCCCAGGTTCATGCCTTCGGCGTGAATGAAGGTGACATCGTGGATACCGATGAACGCCATGACCTGACGCAGGTACGGTTCCTGGTGATCGGAAGTACTACCGGTGTGGATCCCGCCACGAGCGGTCAGGACAAACGCCCTTTTACCGTTGAGCAGACCTTGCGGACCGGTTTCGGTGTACTTGAAGGTCACACCGGCACGCAGTACATGGTCGAGCCAGGCTTTGAGCGTGCTGGGGATCGCGAAGTTGTACATCGGTGCGGCCATGACCAATACGTCGGCAGCCAGTAATTCGTCGGTCAACTGGTTGGAGCGTTCCAGCGACGCCTGTTCGGTTTCGTTGCGTTGCTCGGCAGGTTTCATCCAGCCACCCAGCAGGTTGGCATCCAGATGCGGAACCGGATGGGTCGCAAGGTCACGAACGCTGATCTGGTCGGCCGGGTGTGCGGCTTTCCATTGACTGATGAAGGTTTGAGTCAGCTGACGCGATACCGAGTCTTGCTGGCGGGCACTGCTTTCGATGATCAGAACGCGGGACATGGGATGTAGCCTCCATCGGTGAATGCTGTAAGTCGATGGAGTGGAGATTAAACAGAGTCGTATCGATGAAAAAGCACAAATAACTGCTATAAACCATCAATAAATTCGTTTATAAGCGGAGCGTATCTGCCCCGCCTGTGCAACAGCCCTTATTTGGGTTTGCAGGTCAGGGTGATGTACAGCTTGATGATTTCGCGGTTGAACCTGGCCGAAAGGTCGGCGCTTTTGCCGGCATCCAGGCTCACGCGGCGAGTTCGCGGTGATTCCGGACCGTTGCGAAACGCCACCGAGCATTCGGCGGCTTTATCGCCGTAGTTGTTCAGCGTAATGGCGCCCATGTCGTACGTGGTGTCGTAGGTGGCGTAGTTGATCTTCAGGCCATTGAGGTCTTTCTCGACATCAATGGGGTAGGCAAATGCAGTCAGCGGCAGCATTGCCAGCACCACACAACAGATTTTTTTCATTCGGCAGCCTCCAATGGAAGCTGCCAGCTTAGGACAAGAGGAGCTCATCATGAAAGCGCCCCGCGTGACCCTTGATCAATGGCGCACGTTGCAAGCCGTGGTCGACCACGGTGGTTTCGCCCAGGCCGCCGAAGCGCTGCACCGTTCGCAATCGTCCGTCAGCTACACCGTAGCGCGCATGCAGGACCAGCTCGGTGTGCCGCTGTTGCGCATCGACGGCCGTAAGGCAGTGCTGACCGAAGCCGGCGGCGTGCTGCTGCGTCGCTCCCGGCAACTGGTCAAACAGGCCAGTCAGCTGGAAGATCTGGCGCACCACATGGAGCAAGGCTGGGAGGCGGAAGTGCGGCTGGTGGTCGACGCCGCTTACCCGAACGCCCGGCTGGTTCGCGCCTTGAGTGCATTCATGCCGCAAAGTCGCGGCTGCCGGGTGCGGCTGCGTGAAGAGGTGCTGTCCGGGGTCGAGGAAGTGCTGCTCGAAGGCGTGGCTGACCTGGCCATCAGCGGCTTCAACATTTCCGGTTACCTGGGCGCGGAGTTAAGTGCCGTTGAGTTCGTTGCCGTCGCCCACCCCGATCATGCCTTGCATCGACTGAACCGTGAACTGAGTTTCCACGATCTGGAAAGTCAGTTGCAGGTGGTGATCCGCGATTCCGGTCGCCAGCAACCGCGTGATGTCGGCTGGCTCGGTGCTGAACAGCGCTGGACCGTCGGCAGCCTGGCCACCGCCGCCACCTTCGTCAGCAGCGGCCTGGGGTTTGCCTGGCTGCCGCGGCACATGATCGAACGCGAACTCAAGGAAGGCCTGCTCAAGCTGCTACCGTTGGATCAAGGTGGCAGCCGGCATCCGACCTTTTATCTGTATTCGAACAAGGACAAACCCTTGGGGCCGGCGACGCAGATTCTCGTCGAGTTGCTGCGCACCTTTGATACCGCGCCGCTGGATGCGCCTTTCGCTGCACCAGAACAAGCCTGACAAGGAGTTGCGCCATGGCCTATTTCGAACACGAAGGTTGCACCTTGCACTACGAGGAATATGGCCACGGCACACCCCTGCTGCTGGTTCACGGGCTGGGCTCGAGTACGCTGGACTGGGAAAAACAGATCCCCGAGCTCTCGACCCGTTATCGGGTGATTATTCCGGACGTACGCGGCCACGGTCGTTCCGACAAGCCCCGCGAGCGCTACAGCATTGCCGGTTTCAGCGCCGATCTGGTCGCACTGATCGAACACCTGAACCTTGGCCCGGCGCATCTGGTCGGGTTGTCCATGGGCGGGATGATCGGTTTTCAGCTGGCGGTGGATCAGCCAGCGCTGCTTAAAAGCCTGTGCATCGTCAACAGCGCACCCGAGGTCAAAGTCCGCACGACGGATGATTACTGGCAATGGTTCAAACGCTGGAGCCTGATGCGCATCCTCAGCCTGCGCACCATCGGCACGGCTCTGGGTGGCAAATTGTTTCCCAAACCCGAACAGGCGGAATTGCGGCATAAAATGGCCGAGCGCTGGGCAAAAAACGACAAACGTGCTTATCTCGCCAGCTTCAATGCCATCGTTGGCTGGGGAGTTCAGGAACGACTGGCGAAAGTCACCTGTCCAACCCTGATCGTCAGCGCCGACCGTGACTACACGCCGGTGGCGCTGAAAGAAGCCTATGTAAAACTGCTTCCCGATGCGCGGCTGGTGGTGATCGAAGATTCACGCCACGCAACGCCATTGGACCAGCCACAACGTTTCAACCAAACCCTGCTTGAATTTCTAACCGCAGTCGACACCACTACCCAGGAACATTGACCCATGCTGAAAAAAATTGCCCTTGTCGCCGGCTCCGTTCTGTTCGCCGCCAACCTGATGGCCGCAGACGCTGCCAAGGCTCCGCACGTTTTGCTCGACACCACCAACGGCCAGATCGAAATCGAGCTGGATCCGGTCAAGGCACCGATCAGCACCAAGAACTTTCTCGCCTATGTCGACAGCGGCTTCTACAACAACACGATTTTTCACCGTGTCATTCCTGGGTTCATGATCCAGGGTGGTGGTTTTACTCAACAAATGCAGCAAAAAGAAGCCAACGCTCCGATCAAGAACGAGTCCAAAAACGGCTTGCATAACGTTCGCGGAACGCTGTCCATGGCCCGTACTTCGGTCCCGGATTCGGCTACCAGCCAGTTCTTCGTCAACGTCAAGGACAACGACTTCCTCGACCAAGGTGACGGCTATGCAGTATTCGGTAAAGTCGTGAAAGGCATGGACGTGGTAGACATCATCGTCAACTCGCGAACCACCACCAAACAAGGTATGCCGGATGTCCCAGCCGACCCTGTGTTCATCAAGTCCGCCAAGCGCATCGACTAAGCTGAACAGGGAGTCTTGAGCTGCGCTTCATTGCGCAAGCGCAGCTCACATCGTTTAAAGGAGAGCCCGTGCGCGGGTGGAGAACCAATGCTTTATCGTCGTTTCGAAAAACTGATCGATATTTTCCGTGACGCCCCGACGGCGGCTCCGCCGAGCCGGGTTCTCCCCTTCTATACCTATTACTTGCGCCAGGTGTGGCCGAGCTTTGCCGCACTGTTGGTCGTCGGCTTGATCGGCGCGCTGATCGAAGTGGCGTTGTTCAGTTACCTGAGCCGGATCATCGATCTGGCCCAAGGCACGCCAAATATAGACTTCTTCAAGATTCACGGCGTCGAGCTGGCCTGGATGGCGGTGGTCGCACTGATTCTGCGGCCGATATTCGTCGGCCTGCATGACCTGCTGGTGCATCAAACCCTGAGCCCCGGCATGACCAGCATGATTCGCTGGCAAAACCACAGTTACGTGCTCAAACAGAGCCTGAATTTTTTCCAGAACGACTTCGCCGGGCGCATCGCCCAACGGATCATGCAGACCGGCAACTCCCTGCGCGACTCTGCGGTGCAAGCCGTTGACGCGCTGTGGCATGTGCTGATCTACGCGATCAGCTCGCTGGTGCTGTTTGCCGAAGCCGACTGGCGCCTGATGATCCCGCTGTTGACCTGGATCGCCTGCTACATCGGCGCGCTTTGCTACTTCGTGCCACGGGTCAAGGAACGCTCGGTGGTGTCCTCCGATGCGCGCTCCAAACTCATGGGCCGGATCGTCGACGGCTACACCAACATCACCACGCTGAAACTCTTCGCCCACACCAACTTCGAACAGCAATACGCCCGCGAAGCCATCGCGGAGCAGACCGAAAAATCCCAGTTGGCCGGCCGCGTAGTCACCAGCATGGACGTGGTTATCACCAGCATGAACGGCCTGCTGATCGTCGGCACCACCGGCCTGGCGCTATGGCTGTGGACCCAGTCGCTGATCTCGGTTGGCGCCATTGCCCTGGCCACTGGCCTGGTGATCCGCATCGTCAACATGTCGGGCTGGATCATGTGGGTGGTCAACGGCATCTTCGAAAACATCGGCATGGTCCAGGACGGCCTGCAAACCATCGCCCAACCGATCAGTGTTACCGACCGCGAACCGGCACCACGCCTGGAAGTGGCCCGCGGCGAAGTGCGTTTCGAGCATGTGGCATTTCACTACGGCAAGAAAAGCGGAATCATCGGCGACCTCAATCTGACGATCAAAGCCGGCGAAAAAATCGGATTGATCGGCCCTTCAGGTGCGGGCAAATCGACCCTGGTGAACCTGCTGCTGCGCCTCTACGATCTGCAGGACGGGCAGATTCTGGTCGACGGCCAGAACATCGCCAACGTGGCCCAGGAGAGCCTGCGCGAGCGGATCGGCATGATCACCCAGGACACCTCGCTGCTGCACCGTTCGATCCGTGACAATCTGCTTTACGGCAAACCCGACGCCACTGACGAAGAGCTCTGGGAGGCGGTCCGCAAGGCCCGCGCCGACGAGTTCATCCCGTTGCTGTCGGACGCTGAAGGTCGTACCGGCTTCGATGCTCACGTCGGTGAGCGCGGGGTGAAACTCTCCGGTGGTCAGCGCCAACGGATCGCCATCGCCCGAGTGCTGCTCAAGGACGCGCCGATCCTGATCATGGACGAAGCCACCTCGGCGCTGGACTCGGAAGTCGAAGCGGCGATTCAGGAAAGCCTGGAAACCCTGATGCAGGGCAAAACCGTGATCGCCATCGCTCACCGACTCTCGACCATCGCCCGGATGGATCGTCTGGTAGTGCTGGAAAAAGGCCGGATCGCCGAAAGCGGCAGCCACGCCGAACTGCTGGCCCATGGCGGGTTGTATGCGCGGTTGTGGCAGCACCAGACCGGTGGGTTTGTCGGCATCGATTGAGGACGTTCGTTATCCGTAGGAGCTGCCGAAGGCTGCGATCTTTTCGGGCCTGAAGCCGATAAAGATCAGGATCAAAAGATCGCAGCCTGCGGCAGCTCCTACACAGGTCGTGTACATCCGCAGTCAGTGCATGAGTCCCACCTCAGCCTTGTCGGTACGGCAAGGCTGTCTTCGCCTCTTCGGCATAACCCATGACACCCAGACGTTCGCGTTCAAGAAAATCCTTCACCGCCGCTTTCAATCCGGCATGCCGCAAGTAGTGCCAGGAATGAGTGATCACCGGCTCAAAACCACGGATCAATTTGTGCTCACCCTGTGCGCCGGCATCGAAACGCTGGAAGCCGTTAGCGATGGCGTACTCCATGCCTTGATAGAAACAGGTCTCGAAATGCAGGCGGTCGAACTCCGCCAGGCAGCCCCAATAACGTCCATAAAAACTATCGCCACCAACCAGACTGAAGGCCATGGCCACCGGCCGTGATCCTTGTTTGGCCAAGACCACCCGAATGGCTTCGGGCATGCGTTCGGCCAACAGACTAAAAAACTCCCGCGTCAGGTACGGCGACTGCCGACGCACCGCATAAGTGTTGGCGTAGCAGGCGTAGACAAAATCCCACAGTGCCTGGTCAAGTTGATGCCCCTCAAGCCATTCAAACTCGATGCCCTGCCCCGCCACTTGTTCACGTTCCTTGCGCATCTGCTTGCGCTTGCGTGAACTGAGTGCGTCGAGGAAATCCTGAAAATCCCGATAGCCGCGATTCTGCCAGTGATACTGGCAGCCAATGCGTTGCAACCAGCCCGGTTGCTCGGCCAATGCTGCATCGGTGAAGGCGTCGGTAAAGTTGATATGGGCGCTGGAGAGTCCTTCAACTTCCAGATAACCCGGCACGCTTTTCAGCAGTTCGAAACCATCCTGTACATTCGCCGCCAACAAACGTGGCCCGCTGACCGGACTGAATGGCACAGCCGTCAGAAGCTTGGGGTAGTAATCGATCCCGGCGCGCTCGCAAGCATCGGCCCAGGCATGGTCGAACACGTATTCGCCGTAGGAATGCCATTTGCGGTAACTCGGCAACGCCGCGAGCAGCCGACCGCCTTCGATGTGCAGCAGATGCTCCGGCTGCCAGCCGGACTGCGGACCCAGGCTGCCACTGTCCTCCAGCGCCCCCAGAAAAGCGTGACGCAGAAACGGCTGAGTCTCGGGTACCAGCGCATCCCACTCTTGAGGCGCGATGGCGGACAGACTGTCCAAAACGTGTAACGGCATTCTGTTCCCCAACGATTGTTGCCTACAAACCCGTCGAGTATCGCCCATCCCCGGCGCTTGCCGAAATAAAAAAAACCGCCGATGCGGGGTCAAAACCAAGTATGAGGGAGGTGCGACCTGAAACTATTTTTTACCTTTTTGCCGCTCGGCGGCCAGGCGTTCGGCGAGCTCGTCGACACCGGGAAGCGGTTTTTCGGGCATGACGCGCAAAGTCGCCTGCATCAAGCGCATCTGCCGAATGAACCGCCGGCAATTGGGGCAAAACATCAAATGATGACGCATCATCAGCCGCTCACGAAAACTCAACTGGCCATCGAGATAGTCGCTGGACCGCGCCACTTGTTCCTTGCAGGTCAACATTCGCCGGTTTCCTCAAAATGCTCCACGGTTGCAAAGACCTTCAACCGTGCCCGGTGCAGCAGCACCCGAACATTGGAGAGCGAGATCTCCAGAAGATTACAGATCTCCTCCAGCTCCAGGCCTTGACGCTCACGCAACAGCAGCACGCTGCTTTGCAGTTCCGAAAGGCTGAGCAAGGTATGTTCCAGGCATTCACGTAGCTCGTTTTCGGTGAGCAGCGCTTCAGGGGTGTCCTGATGCCAGTTGAACGGCGCCACCAACCAGTGGCCATCTCCGGGGGAGAAACGATCATCATCGATGGTGCCGTGGGGTGACGGCAGGTCATCGAGCAGCACTTCCCGGCGGTTTTGTTTATATCGACCTTTTGCCGCGTTGGCGGTGATGGTCAGCAGCCAGGTCTTGAGGCTGGAACGCCCCTCGAACCCGCTCAGGTTGCGCACCACCGACAGCCAGGCATCCTGCACCACTTCATCGGCATTGCGCGAACCAACGATGGCATAAGCCACCGCCCGCATGGCGCTCTGGTAGGTGCTGACCAACTCCTTGAAAGCCTTCTGCTCGCCCGCCAACAGGCGTTCGAGCAGTTGCGTGTCGTCAGCTGCGGCCATTGATACCTCGTTTCCGAATGTGTGGTGCCCGATAGAAAAAGATCGCAGCCTTCGGCAGCTCCTACGGGGGTTGGGCTTCTGCCCTTCTCGCGTAGGAGCTGCCGCAGGCTGCGATCTTGAACTCAGCGTTTGCGCAGAATCACGCTGCCAATCGAATAACCGGCACCAAACGAGCTGAGTACCGCCAGCGAACCGGCTGGCAAATCGTCCTGGTTCTTGTGAAAGGCAATCACCGAACCGGCGGAGCTGGTGTTGGCATACGTGTCGAGAATCACCGGGGCTTCTTCTTCGGTGGCTTCGCGGCCCAGCAGCTTCTTGACGATCAGGTGGTTCATGCTGAGGTTGGCCTGGTGCAGCCAGAAACGCTTCACGTCGCTGACGTTCAGTTTGTTCTCGTCCAGATGGGTTGCGATCAGTTCCGCGACCATCGGGCAAACGTCACGGAACACCTTGCGACCTTCCTGGACGAAGAGTTTGTCACGGGCACCGATGCCCTCTTCCGCCGCGCGGTTGAGGAAGCCGAAGTTGTTGCGAATGTTGTTGGAGAACTTGGTCAGCAGTTTGGTGCTGACGATGTCGAACTGATACCTGGACGTGGCCAGATCGGCACGTTCGATGATTACCGCAGTGGCGGCGTCGCCGAATATGAAGTGACTGTCACGGTCGCGGAAGTTCAGGTGACCGGTGCAGACTTCCGGGTTGACCATCAGGATCGCCCGGGCCTGGCCCAGCTGTACGCTGCTGGTGGCGGCCTGAATGCCGAACGTCGCCGAGGAACAGGCCACGTTCATGTCAAAACCGAAACCTTCAATACCCAGCGCTTCCTGGACTTCGATGGCAATGGCCGGGTAGGCGCGTTGCAGATTGGAGCAGGCGACGATCACACCGTCGATATCCGCCGCGGTCTTGCCGGCGCGCTGCAGGGCCTGCTCGGCAGCGCCAATGGCCATCTGGCAGAGTACTGACCATTCGTCGTTGGAACGCTCAGGCAAACGAGGCGCCATGCGCTTTGGATCGAGAATGCCTTCCTTGTCCATGACAAAGCGGCTTTTGATCCCGGAGGCTTTTTCGATAAAGGCTGCGCTGGATTCGGTCAACGCTTCCACTTCGCCACGCTCGATGGCGTCAGCGTTGTCAGCGTTGAACTGGGTGACGTAAGCATTGAAAGACTGCACCAGCTCTTCGTTGGAGATGCTGTTGGCCGGGGTATACAAGCCGGTGCCGCTGATGACGACGTTATGCATGGTCGTTTCTCTAATCTGTTCAGGCAGAAAGCGTTGGCACCGACGTACCAACACATAAAGGGTTTATCCCGTCAAAGGGCATCAACCTGGCATCGCTTTATTCCGATCCGCCCAGGCTGCGAAGGCTCAAATCTGCGGGGCAGGCGTTTATAACAGCGAAGTTTGCCATAAACATTGGCGCTTGGCCCCTTTTGCGAGAGCAAGCGCTTACCCAATGTGGGAGCGGGCTTGCTCGCGAAGGCGGTGGGTCATTCAGCTTAAATGTTGACTGCCCCACCGCCTTCGCGAGCAAGCCCGCTCCCACAGGGTTTAGGGTTCGACTTGACCCCATTGCTTGCTCAAGCGTTTGTCGGAGATCGGTACTTTGGTCCCCAGTTGCTGGGCAAACAGCGAAACCCGGTATTCCTCCAGCCACCAGCGATAGAGTTCAAGCTGCGGATCGCGCTTGCCTTCCTGCGCGTGCTTGTTGGCACGAGTCTGGTATTGGGTCCAGAGACCGGACAACTCGCCGCTCCAGACCCGGTCCTTCTGCACCTGAGCGCCAAGTTTCTCGAAGCGCTGCTCGATGGCCTTGAGATAACGCGGCAGTTCCTTGAGCCATTGCATCGGGGTTTCACGGACAAAACCTGGATAAACCAGGTGACTGAGCTGCTGCTTGATGTCGTTCAGGGCCACCGCTTGCGCCAGGTCGATCTTGCCTTTGAAGCGCTTCTGCAAACCGTGCCAGAGCTTGAGAATCTCCAGTGTCAGTTTCGCCAGACGCTCGGCATGTTCGGTCCACGCACCGCGCTTGCGCTCGGCCAGCGAGGCCAAACCAGCACCGTCACGCGGCAAACTCGCTTCGCCGTCGAGAATGCAGCTGTCGAGGCTCGCCAGCAGAATGTCTTCCACCAGACTGTCGATGCGCCCCAGGTCGCGGTACATCAAGCCCAGCTCAGTGAGCCCCGGCAGCTTGCCGCGCGGGAACTTCGCCGGCTCGGCCAGTTGCTGCATGAGCAAACGCTGCAACGCCCGACGATGCTGGAACTCAGCCTCGGCCGGCGTCGAGAAACGCCCTTCCTTGACCGTGCCTGCCTCTTCCACCAATGCCGGGTAAACCGTCATCGACAGCCCTGCGATCTTTTGTTGAGTTTTTTCTGCCACCGCGGCAAAGACTTTCGCCTCCACCGGCTGCTGACTTTTCGCAGTCTGCGGGACAGCCAATGCCGCCTGACTGGCCTCGGCAAAACGTGCGGTCAGCTCAGGCAGATCACGGCCCTCGCCGAGGAATTTGCCCTGGCCATCGACGATTTCCAGGTTCATCCGCAGATGACTTTCGACCTGCTGCGCCGCGTCGCTCCAGGCTTCATCACTGACCCGCGCACCAGTCATGCGCAATAGTTCACGACCCAGCGCCTGAGGCAACGAACCCTCGGCGAAAGTGATTCGCTGCAACGCCGCTTTGACGAAGTCCGGCACCGGTACGAAGTTCTTGCGCAATGCCTTGGGCAGGTTGCGCACCAGCGCGATGCACTTGGCTTCAATCACGCCGGGTACCAGCCATTCCAACCGCTCCGGCGGCAGCGCCGGCAACAGCGGTGCCGGCACACGCAGGGTCACGCCATCGCGGGGATGGTTGGGCTCGAAGTGGTAACTCAGCGGCAGGGTCAGATCGCCCAGACGCAGGGTGTCCGGGTAATGCGCGGCGGTAACTTCGCTGGCTTCGCGGGCCAGTACGTCTTCTTCGCGCATGATCAGCAGTTGCGGGTCTTTCTGGCTGTTGATCCGATACCAGCTGTCGAAGGTCGCGGTCTGATGGATCTCTGCCGGCAAGCGCGCGTCGTAGAAGGCAAACAGGGTTTCCTCGTCCGCCAGAATGTCGCGACGACGGGCCTTGGCCTCCAGTTCGTCGAGCTGTTCCAGCAGTAAGGTATTGGCGCTCAAGCACTTGGCTTTGGACTGAATCTCGCCCCGCACCAGCGCTTCGCGGATAAACAGTTCACGCGAGGTGACAGGATCGATCGGCCCGTAATGCACCGCCCGACGACCGACCACGATCAACCCGAACAAGGTGATCTGCTCGTAGGCCACGACCTGTCCACGCTTCTTCTCCCAATGGGGTTCGAAGTGGTTCTTCTTGATCAGGTGCCCGGCCAGCGGCTCGATCCAGTCCGGCTCGATCTTCGCCACCATGCGCGCGTAGAGCTTGGTGGTTTCCACCAGTTCGGCGGTCATCAGCCATTGCGGGCGTTTCTTGCCCAGGCCCGATGACGGGTGAATCCAGAAGCGCCGCTGACGAGCACCCAAGTAATCGCCGTCTTCGGTTTTCTGGCCGATCTGGCTGAGTAAACCGGACAGTACGGCTTTGTGCAGTTTCGGGTAGTCCGCCGGCTCTTTGTTCAGACTCAACTGCATGTCGCGGCAGATCAGGCTCAGCTGACGATGGGAATCGCGCCACTCGCGCAGGCGCAGGTAATTCAGGAAATTCTTGCGGCACCAGTTGCGCAGCGGACTGGCGGTCAGGGCCTGGCGTTGCTCTTCAAAACCACGCCACAGATTGACCAGCCCGGCGAAGTCCGAGTCCACGTCTTTCCATTGTGCGTGGGCCTGATCGGCGGCCTGCTGACGCTCCGGCGGACGCTCGCGCGGGTCCTGAATCGACATGGCACTGGCGACGACCAGCACTTCCTGCAAGCTGCCGAGCTTCGCCGCTTCCAGCAGCATCCGGCCCATGCGCGGGTCCACTGGCAACCGCGCCAGTTGCCGGCCCAGCGGCGTCAGCTGACTGTTGCGGTCGACGGCCGAGAGCTCTTGCAGCAGGTTGAAGCCGTCGCTGATGGCCTTGCCATCCGGCGGCTCGATAAACGGGAAGTCGGTGATTTCACCGAGGCGCAGATGGAGCATCTGCAAAATCACCGCCGCAAGGTTGGTACGCAGAATTTCCGGATCGGTAAATTCCGGGCGCCCAATGAAGTCTTCTTCGCTATACAGACGTATGCAAATACCCGGCTCGACCCGCCCGCAGCGACCTTTACGCTGGTTGGCGCTGGCCTGGGAAACCGCCTCGATCGGCAGGCGCTGTACCTTGGCCCGGTAGCTGTAGCGGCTGATGCGCGCAGTACCGCTGTCGATCACGTAACGAATGCCCGGCACGGTCAGCGAGGTTTCCGCAACGTTGGTCGCCAGCACCACGCGACGACCTGGGTGGGACTGGAATATCCGCTGCTGCTCGGCCGGCGACAGACGTGCGTACAGCGGTAAAATCTCGGTGTGCTTGAGCTGGGCTTTACGCAGCATGTCCGCTGCGTCACGAATCTCTCGCTCGCCAGGCAGGAACACCAGCACATCGCCAGGACTACGACGTTCGCTGCGTTCGAATGCAGCAATTTCATCAAGGGTGGCGAGGATCGCCTGATCCACGGTCAAGTCGTCTTCGACCCGATTGCCCTCCTCGTCCTGCTCCAGCGTCAACGGCCGGTACCAGGTGTCCACCGGGAACGTGCGGCCCGAGACTTCGACAATCGGTGCATCGTCGAAGTGCTTGGAGAAACGCTCCAGATCGATCGTCGCCGAAGTGATGATGACTTTCAGGTCCGGGCGGCGTGGCAGCAGGGTTTTCAGGTAACCGAGCAGGAAGTCGATGTTCAGGCTGCGTTCGTGAGCTTCGTCGACGATGATCGTGTCGTAGCGTTCGAGGTAGCGGTCGTTCTGGGTTTCCGCCAGCAGGATGCCGTCGGTCATCAGTTTGATCAGTGTATTGGAATCGCTCTGATCCTCGAACCGCACCTGATAACCGACCAAGGCACCCAGCGGCGTTGCCAGCTCTTCGGCAACCCGGCTCGCGACGCTGCGTGCTGCAATCCGGCGGGGTTGGGTATGGCCGATCAAGCCGTGTTGGCCACGACCGATTTCCAGGCAGATCTTCGGCAACTGGGTGGTTTTACCCGAGCCGGTTTCACCGGCGATGATCAGCACCTGATGCTTGAGCAGCGCCTGCTTGATTTCGTCGCGTTTGGCGGCAATCGGCAGGCTGTCGTCGTAACGAATCACCGGCAGGCTGGCGCGCCGCGCCAACACCTGATCGCAGGACGCTTGCATGCGCGTCACCCACAGGGCCAGCTTGGCGTCGTCGGGCTTATTGCGCAGCTCGAGCAACTGCCGCCGCAGCCGGTGGCGGTCGGCGAGCATGGCGTGGTCGAGGTTTTTCAGCAGTTTGTCGATGGAAGGCGATTCGTCAGTCATCAGGTACGCAAAGGTCGTCTAGTGGTGCAGGGGGCGGATTGTCGCAGATTTAACGAGCGAACGAGATCCTTGTAGCAGCTGGCGAAGCCTGCGTTCGGCTGCGAAGCAGTCGTAAAACCTGCTTCCCGAGTATTCCTGATGTACCGCGAACACCGGTTTTGCGAGGACTTCGTCCTCGAACGCAGGCTTCGCCAGCTGCTACAGGGTTGTGCGGAGCCGGTTATTCGTTATCGAGGCCTTTGCGCCGATACGGGAACACATCGATCACTTTGCCGGCGCGAATCGCCTCTTGCAGGCCTTTCCAATAGTCGGCGTTGTACAACTCGCCATGCAGTTGATCGAATAACCGTCGTTGCGCGGAATCGGCGAACAGGAACGGCGGGAACTCCTCGGGGAACACATCCAGCGGGCCAATCGAATACCACGGCTCGGAGGCCATTTCGTCTTCCGGCGTGCGCGGCTGCGGGATGTGGCGGAAGTTGGCTTCGGTGAGATAGCAAATCTCATCGTAGTCATAAAACACCACCCGTCCATGTCGGGTGACGCCGAAGTTCTTCAGCAACATGTCGCCGGGAAAGATGTTCGCCGCCGCCAGTTGCTTGATCGCCAGACCATAGTCTTCAAGCGCTTCACGCACCTGAGCGTCGTTGGCGTGTTCCAGGTAGAGGTTCAACGGCGTCATGCGCCGTTCGGTCCAGCAGTGGCGGATCAACACGGTGTCACCTTCCACCTGGACCGTCGAGGCGGCGACTTCCAGCAACTCGGCCAGGCAAGCCGGCTCAAACTTGCTCAACGGAAAACGGAAGTCGGCGAACTCCTGGGTATCGGCCATGCGCCCGACCCGATCGACACTTTTTACCAAGCGGTACTTCTCGATCACCGTGGCGCGGTCGACGTTCTTCGACGGTGAGAAACGGTCCTTGATGATTTTGAACACGGTGTTGAACCCTGGCAGGGTAAACACGCTCATGACCATACCGCGCACACCCGGGGCCATGATGAACTGGTCGTCGGTGTTGGCCAGGTGATTGATCAACGCCCGGTAGAACTCCGACTTACCGTGTTTGTAGAAACCGATCGAGGTGTACAACTCGGCGATATTCTTGCCCGGCAGAATACGTTTGAGGAAACCGATGAACTCCGCTGGCACCGGCACATCGACCATGAAGTATGAGCGGGTGAACGAGAAGATGATCGACACGTCGGCTTCATCGGTGATCAATGCATCGATCTGAATCCCCCGACCTTCTCGGTGCAGAAACGGAATCACCAGCGGCCATTGCTCGTCGGTGGTGAAGATCCGCCCCACCAGGTAGGCGCCCTTGTTGCGGTAGAGCACCGAGCAAAACAGCTCGACGCTCAACTCCGGATCCTTGCAGACCCAGTCCGGCAGATTCTCGCGCAACTGGGCTTCCAGGCGCCGCAGGTCGCCGGACAAATTGGCGTAAGCCTCGCTGAAGCTGAAATCGACAAAGATCTGTTCGAGCATGCCCGACAGCGCGCCATGGGGCTTGTACAGACGGGTTTGCGCAGCCCGGGCGCGGTGCAGGCTAGGGCGCGTGGTGTGGATGAACATGCAGCCGTCGCTGATCAAGTCGTGACTGAACAACCCGCAAAACGTCGAGTTGTACCAGGTCTCGGACAGTTCATCGTCGAAACGCAGGTCGATCAGGCTGATGTAGGCGCTTTTCACCAGCGGCCAGCAGCTGACATCCAGCAGCACGTCAGCCTCGAAGGAGGCGCGCAGGCGCCCCACCACTTCACTGACCTTTTCTTCGTAGAGGTTGATCCGCGCCGCCGATGCTACCTGCGCTTGCTGCCACTGCGCCTGTTCGAAACGCCCCCGGGCGCCGTCAGTGATCTGACGGAAATGCTCGCGGTAATCGTCGAAGCCGTCGAGGATCATCTGGGCGATATCGGCGGCGGGCCATGGCTGCGGCATGTGGAGACCTCTGCGGGATGATTCTTATCGTTGGAGGCTGAGCTTAGAGGTCAATTGTTACGCAAAGCAACCATTGCCTTGGCTCCGGGAGGCAGCGACACTTGCGCCCTGATAATGGAAGGAACGAGCCGTGAACCCCGTCGATATTCTGCGTTTGCTGTCACTTGCCGCTATTTGGGGCGCGAGCTTTCTGTTCATGCGCATCATCGCCCCAGTGATTGGCACAATCCCCACTGCTTTTTTCCGTGTTTCGATCGCCGCCACCGGCTTGCTGGTGATTCTGGCGCTGATGCGGGTCAGTTGGGATTTCCGCGGCAAGTTCAAAACCGTACTGCTGCTCGGGGTGATCAACTCTGGCATTCCAGCGACCATGTACTCGGTGGCCGCTCAAGTGCTGCCGGCCGGCTACTCGGCCATTTTCAACGCCACCACCCCGCTGATGGGCGTGTTGATCGGCGGGCTGTTCTTCAGCGAAAGACTCACCACCTCGAAGATTGCCGGGGTTGGCCTCGGATTGTTTGGCGTCGCCATCCTGACCCGCGCGGGGCCCGTGGCTTTTGACATGGAACTATTGATGGGCGCACTCGCCTGCCTGCTGGCAACCACGTGCTACGGTTTCGCCGGGTTCCTGGCGCGGCGCTGGCTCGACCATCAGGGCGGCCTAGACAGTCGTCTCTCGGCACTGGGCAGCATGCTCGGCGCAACGCTGTTTCTATTGCCGTTGTTCGGCTACAGCGTCATCAGCCAACCGCCCGTTAGCTGGGGTGGCTGGAGCGTCTGGTTGTCGCTGCTGGGTTTGGGCCTGGGGTGCACGGCGTTTGCCTACATCCTGTATTTCCGCTTGCTCAGTTCCATCGGCCCGGTCAAATCGATGACCGTGACCTTCATGATCCCGCCGTTCGGGGTGTTGTGGGGCGCGTTGTTTCTGGATGAGCCGCTGTCGATGGCGCATCTGTATGGCGGGATGTTGATTGCGGGGGCGCTGTGGTTGGTGTTGAAGCCTGCGGCGCTGCCGAAGGCTTCAACGGTCAGCGATTAAGCGCTTTTACGGAACACAAACACCAACCCGACGATGATCAACAGCATGCCCAGCATGCTCAACATCGCCAGTCTGTTGCCGAAAATCAGGTAGTCCATCACCGCTGTCACGGCTGGCACCAGGTAGAACAAACTGGTGACATTCACCAGATTGCCTCGGGCGATCAGGCGATACAGCAACAAGGTCGCCAGCAGCGAAACCACCAATCCCATCCACAGCACCGGCACCACAAACCCGGTGCTGTGCTCGAAGTGGAACGGCTGGAATGGCACGAAAACGCCACACAACAACAGCCCGGCCAGGTACTGCACCGGCAGCGTGCCGAGAGGATTTTCGGTGATGCGCTTCTGCATGATCGAACCTACGGTCATGCTGACCAACGCCAGCAACCCAAAGAGCATCCCGGCCAGCGACATCCCGGCCAGTCCGATTCCCTGATAGACCACCATGATCAACCCCGTCAGCCCCAGTATCAGGCCAAATATCCGGCTCCAGGAGCGCTGACGTTCAATCAGCACCACGGTAAGGATCGGTTGAACCCCCATGATCGTGGCCATGACCCCAGGCGTAACCTTCAGGTCCAGCGCCAGCAGATAGAAAATCTGGTAGGCGCCCAGCAATATCAGACCGGTAGACGCGGCATAGAGCATCGGCTTGCCGCGACGGGGCAGTTTGAGTTTGAGGATGGGGATCAGGATCACCAGCCCAACCAGGGCAATGGCAAAGCGGATCAGCAGAAAAGCAAAGGGTGAGGCGTGAGCCAATCCCCACTTGGAGAAAATCGCCCCACTACTCCAGAGCAGAACGAACAGGCTCGTGGAAGCCGCCGCAAGCGCGGAGTTTTTTGAAATGAGCAACATGAAAACCACCTGTCATCAGGCAAAAAGCCAACTCAGCCGAAGCTGAAATTCAGTCGTTGTGTTCAGGCGGGCACAGGGAACAGCAGAAACCGCTGATCAGCCCGAGAAGCCAACACCTGGCGGTGAAACCACCGCGCACACCGGCGTGCGACTGACAGGAGGGGGATAGTGACTGATCTGCGCAGGCTGCAAATTCCCGCACGGCACGACGCCAGCGTTGACCGCTGAATCGACTACCGCGTTGATGAGGGATGCAGGCATGGGCTGATCTTTTTTGAGGGAGAAATCGCTGGTTGGAAACGCAACGAGCGCTGACTATAACCAGCGCTCGACACAGATTGCAATGACTTGACCAAAACGCCAGTAACGACAGGCAATGAAGCCCTGCCTACTCTTGAGATCAATAGAAACGCCCGCTATCGGGGGACATGGAACTCAAGAGATCAAATGCCAAGAGAACGGACTCATCTTCGGTATCAGTTGTACAGATCAAAAGCCAGGAAACTCGCTAACGCCATCACCACTCAATTGAACGCTCAGGGGCTGATTGACGGCACAGAAACTGATTTGTCCCATATACGTTTCGAAGCAATCGATGTTAAAGCACTGACGGCTTATAGCTTTTGGGGGGATGACTCACACTTTTCATGGGACGAGGTTATCAATTGGAAAACAAGGGAACCCATGTCTTTCGACCTTTCCATCTGGTCCGACCTAGAGTTGTGCGGGCTATTCTTCGCCAATCCAAACCAGAGCCGGCTTCGAGTCAAAATTGTTCGGCTGGAGGGAAAACCTGGCAAAACCCACCCCCTGAAAAACCGAATTGCCCCGCTGGCCCTGATTGCTATTGAGCATTACGCCCGGATCATTGGCAGTAGATTTATCGAGATTCAGGAACCGACCAGGGGAGCGATCCCGATCTATAAACAGCTCGGTTTCGAATTCGACGCTAAAGGCCGACTTGTGATGGCCGTAGAGAGCGGCTAGCATCGTGAAATCTGTTCAATTACTGATCAACACAGGAGGCTCCATGAGAGCTCTCGTTGAAAAAAGTACCGCCAAGCACGGATCGTCCAAGGCGAAAAAAAAGCGCGCTACTGAACTTTCTGCCAATCAGTTGCGCTTTATAAAGGCCGCCTTGGCCGGAACCCAGACAGAAGAACCAAGCCTCCTCGCTGGGCGCCCGTAACATTCGCCTCTTCAATAAAAAACCGCTCACAAGGAGCGGTTTTTTATTGAAGCGGCTTCAGCCAAACAACCAGTAACCCAATGCCGTCAGCACCACAACCGCCAATACTGGCCGCAGGGCGCGGTACAGCTTCGGATTACGGCGCTTCCACTGTTTGAATGCAGCACTGAACTTGTCACTGGAGTTCTTGCTCCAGGCATAAGCCTTGTTGATCCCGCCGACGCGCTCGTCATCGAGGTTTTGCGGCGCCGTAGCACGGCCCAGCAGACCACTGACACAACGGTTGATACGCGTCATCACGCGATTACTCAGCGGTCGCTCGATGTCACAGAACAAAATCACCCGGGTCGTTTCGGTTTCGTTCTTGACCCAGTGCACGTAGGTTTCATCGAACATCACATCTTCACCATCGCGCCAGGCATAGACCTGACCGTCGACAAAAATGCGGCAGTCGTCGGAGTTCGGTGTCGACAAGCCCAAGTGATAACGCAGGGAACCGGCAAACGGGTCACGGTGCGGGTTGAGGTGGCTACCGCCCGGCAACAGGGCAAACATCGCGCCTTTTACGTTGGGAATGCGGCTGACCAGCTCGACGGTTTTCGGGCACAACAATTCGGCTGACGGCAGTGGTTTGTCGTACCACTTGAGGTAGAAACGCTTCCAGCCCTTCTTGAAGAACGAACCGAAGCCGGCGTCGTTGTTCTTCTCGGCGGCGCGAATGTAGCCCTCGTCGAACAGGTGCATGGCCTCGTCACGAATGACTTCCCAGTTTTCCTTGAGCACATCCAGTTCCGGAAACTTGCTGCGGTCCAGATACGGTTTGGACGGCACTCCCGAGAACAGGTACATCAAGGCGTTGTAAGGAGCGAACAGCGCCGAGTGATTGACGAACTGACGCAAGACCGGCAAACGCGCCTTTCCGCGCAAATGCACGTAAAGGGTGCTGCCCACAAACAGCAGCAACAGCGAGGCCTTGGCAGCAAAGGAAAAGGTCATGCAACAACTCCTTGAGAATAAACAACGCTGCGCACCGCCCTTTACCCGGCGTGGCAGTCGGCCATGATAAACACTACCGACCTTCGAAAAAACCCGCATAACTGAACAATCAGTATTAAGGATTGCGCAACAAAGCAGTTATTAACATAAGGCGCCTGAACCCTGACTGATCAAAATCAAAAGATCGCAGCCTTCGGCAGCTCCTACGTTGGCGCAGGAGTTGGCGAAGGCTCGGGCCGCGTTCGGACGATCTTTTGATTGTTACTGCTGCAACTCTTGTTCGGTGAACAGATCGCTGAACAACATGCTCGACAGATAACGCTCACCGGAATCCGGCAGGATCACCACGATGGTCTTGCCCTGCATTTCCGGGGTTTCGGCCAGACGCACGGCAACCGCCATGGCCGCACCACAGGAAATTCCGGAGAGAATCCCCTCCTCCTGCATCAGACGCAGGGCCATGGCCTTGGATTCTTCATCGCTGACCAGCTCAACCCGGTCAACCATCGACAGATCGAGGTTTTTCGGCACAAAACCAGCGCCGATGCCCTGGATCTTGTGCGGGCTTGGCTTGATTTCCTCACCGGCCATGGCCTGGGTGATCACTGGCGAGACCACCGGTTCCACCGCCACCGACAGAATCGGCTTGCCCTTGGTGTTCTTGATATAACGCGAAACGCCGGTGATGGTTCCACCGGTGCCGACACCTGCGACCAGCACGTCGATCGCGCCGTCGGTGTCGTTCCAGATTTCCGGGCCGGTGGTTTTTTCGTGGATCGCCGGGTTGGACGGATTTTCAAACTGTTGCGGCATGTAGTACTGGGCCGGATTGCTGGCCAGAATCTCGGCAGCCTTTTCGATGGCACCTTTCATGCCTTTGGCGGGCTCGGTCAGTACCAGTTCGGCGCCAAGGGCCTTGAGGACCTTGCGCCGCTCGATGCTCATGGACGCCGGCATGGTCAGCACCAGCTTGTACCCACGCGCGGCGGCGACGAACGCCAGACCGATACCGGTGTTGCCCGAGGTCGGCTCGATAATGGTCATGCCCGGCTTGAGTTTGCCGCTGCTTTCGGCGTCCCAGATCATGCTCGCACCGATCCGGCATTTGACTGAATAGCCCGGATTGCGCCCTTCGATCTTCGCCAGAATGGTCACACCGCGAGGCGCAATACGGTTGATCTGCACCAATGGCGTGTTGCCGATGGAATGCGCGTTGTCAGCAAAAATGCGGCTCATGGCTGGGTCCTTATGCAGCGTTGGAGAAGCCTTCAAGGGTATGCCTCACACCTTTGGGCGTCCAGTCGCGACGAGCGGCGGCACACACTTTGTATCCAGTTCCTGAGCTGACCGAGTCACCCCGTGACGCCCCATTCAGAGACTGAATACGCCGTCTGCGTTCACAGTCGACCGGGAGCCGCGTTATAGTCGCGCATGACTTTTACTTCGCCCGCCCTGCCTGGCGCAGATCGGCGTTACCGTTCGAGGAATTACCGATGAAGTTCGAAGGCACCCGCGCATACGTCGCCACCGATGACCTGAAGCTGGCGGTCAACGCCGCCATCACCCTGGAGCGGCCATTGCTGGTCAAGGGCGAACCTGGCACCGGCAAGACCATGCTCGCCGAGCAGTTGGCCGAATCCTTCGGTGCGCGCCTGATCACCTGGCACATCAAGTCCACCACCAAGGCGCATCAGGGCCTGTATGAGTACGACGCGGTCAGCCGCCTGCGTGACTCGCAGTTGGGCGTGGACAAGGTCCATGACATCCGCAACTACCTGAAAAAGGGCAAGTTGTGGGAAGCCTTCGAGTCCGAAGAGCGGGTGATTCTGCTGATCGATGAAATCGACAAGGCCGACATCGAGTTCCCGAACGACCTGCTGCAAGAACTCGACAAGATGGAGTTCTACGTTTACGAGATCGACGAGACCATCAAGGCCAAGCAGCGCCCGATCATCATCATTACCTCCAACAACGAGAAAGAGCTGCCGGACGCCTTCCTGCGCCGCTGCTTCTTCCACTACATCGCCTTCCCGGACCGCGTCACCCTGCAAAAAATCGTCGACGTGCACTACCCGGACATCAAGAAAGACCTGGTCAGCGAAGCGCTGGACGTGTTCTTCGACGTGCGTAAAGTCCCGGGTCTGAAGAAAAAGCCCTCGACCTCCGAACTGGTGGACTGGCTCAAGCTGCTGATGGCCGACAACATTGGCGAAGCAGTACTGCGCGAGCGCGATCCGACCAAGGCCATCCCGCCGCTGGCCGGCGCCCTGGTGAAAAACGAACAGGACGTGCAGTTGCTGGAGCGTCTGGCGTTCATGAGCCGTCGCGGCACCCGCTAGGCTCTGTACGAAAACTGCCTGCGCGTCGATCAGGCTGCGTTAAAAACAGGCTCGGAATGCTCATTTAGTAAACTAAACTCCGCTTCCTCGCCTGTTTTTGCCTTGCCTGATCGCCGCTCGGCGAGCTTTCGAACAGACCCAAAGATTATTTAAGGGCGATAGCCATGCTGCTCAACCTGTTCAATGAAATGCGTGCAGCCAAGGTGCCGGTCTCGGTGCGTGAGCTGCTGGACCTGATCAACGCGCTGAAACAGCGCGTGACCTTCGCCGACATGGACGAGTTTTACTACTTGTCGCGGGCAATTCTGGTGAAGGACGAACGGCATTTCGACAAATTCGACCGGGCGTTCGGGGCCTACTTCAATGGCCTGGAAAAACTCGACGACCACCTTCAGGCGCTGATTCCCGAAGACTGGTTGCGCAAGGAATTCGAACGTTCGCTGACCGATGAGGAACGAGCGCAGATCCAGTCCCTCGGTGGCCTCGACAAGCTGATTGAAGAATTCAAGAAGCGCCTGGAAGAACAGAAAGAACGCCATGCCGGCGGCAACAAATGGATCGGCACCGGTGGCACCAGCCCGTTCGGCTCCGGCGGTTTCAATCCCGAAGGCATCCGGGTCGGCGATGCCGGCAAACGTCAGGGCAAAGCGGTCAAAGTCTGGGACCAGCGCGAGTACAAGAACCTCGACGATCAGGTCGAGCTGGGGACGCGCAACATTAAGGTTGCCCTGCGGCGGCTGCGCAAATTCGCCCGTCAGGGTGCGGCAGATGAGCTGGACATCGACGGCACCATCGATCACACCGCCCGCGACGCGGGGCTGCTGAATATCCAGATGCGCCCGGAGCGACGCAACAACATCAAGTTGTTGCTGTTGTTCGACATCGGCGGCTCGATGGACGCCCATGTGAAAATCTGCGAAGAGCTGTTCTCGGCCTGCAAGACCGAGTTCAAACACCTGGAGTACTTCTACTTCCACAACTTCATTTATGAATCGGTGTGGAAGAACAACATGCGCCGTGGCTCGGAACGCACGGCAACCATGGACCTGCTGCACAAGTACGGCGCCGACTACAAAGTGATTTTCGTCGGCGACGCAGCCATGGCGCCTTACGAAATCACCCAGGCCGGCGGCAGCGTCGAGCACTGGAACGAAGAAGCCGGTTATGTCTGGATGCAGCGCTTCATGGAGAAGTACAAGAAGCTCATCTGGATCAACCCGTACCCGAAAGACACCTGGGGCTACACCTCCTCGACCAACATCGTGCGCGATCTGATCGAAGACCAGATGTTCCCGCTGACCTTGCGCGGGCTGGAAGAAGGGATGCGGTTTCTCTCGAAGTAATCTTTGTTTGTGTTGTCTGCACTGGCGCCATCGCGGGCAAGCCTTGCTCCTACAGGTTTTGTGTCGTTTATCAATGCTGCAATCGACCCAAATCCGTAGGAGCAAGGCTTGCCCGCGATGCTTTTAGCGGTTGATGAACCTGCGCAAATACTCGACTTGTTGTCGATGTGCCGTTTCCTGCACCACTGGCGCCAACCGGATCTGCTGCCCCGGCAAACACTGCGCCAGCCGTGCCAACGCCAACGGCGTCAACGCCCCTAACCGTGGATAGCCGCCGATGGTCTGCCGATCATTGAGCAACACGATCGGCTGCCCATCCGGTGGCACCTGAACCGCGCCCAGCGGGATGCCTTCGGAGATCATCGGCTTGCCTTGATACTGCAACGCCGTCCCCAGCAAGCGGATGCCCATGCGATCAGCGCGGCTGTCGAGGGTCCAGATACGGTTGAAGGCATCGAACAGGCTTTGCCCGCTGAACTCACCGTGTTGCGCACCGAGCACCAGATCCAGTGGCTGATTCAACGTGAAGTCCGGTCGCTGCTTGTGTGGCACCTCGCGCAGAGCCTGCGACGATCCCGAATAACTCAACTCGGCACCTCGCGCCAATGGCCGGCCAAAACCGTCCAGCCCACCGAGTTCTTCACGCACCACCGTCGCACAACTGCCCAACACCTGGGGCGCGTTGAAACCACCGGGTGCCGCCAGATAGGCACGGGCACCGAGCAAGGGTTGGGTGAATTGCAAACGCTGACCTTTCTTCAGGTGGAAACTGCGCCACGGCGCCAATGGCTGGCCGTCCAGCAACGCCCCCAGGTCCGCCCCCGCCAGCGCCAGGCAGCAATCGTCCCTGGCCTCCAGCGTCAAGCCGCCGAGGGTGACTTCAATCACCGCCGCATCCAGTGAATTGCCCAGCAGCCAGTTGGCCCAGGACATCGACAGCCAGTCCGCCGCCCCGCCCTGGGTCACGCCCAGATGCCGCACGCCGAATCGGCCGGCGTCCTGCAGCAGACACAGCGGCGTGCTGGTTTCGATCGTCAAACGGCTCATGCCTGTACCTCCAGCGGCGTATCGTCGCCGCCCAGATTGACGAACTCGGCATGACTGACCGCCGCAAAGCGCACCGTATCGCCCGGCTGCATCAGACTGTAACCCTCGCGCTCGCGGTCGAACAGTTTGGCGGGGGTGCGGCCGATCAGGTTCCAGCCACCCGGCGATACCACCGGATAAGCCGCTGTCTGCCGCTCGGCAATCCCCACGCTACCAGCCGCCACGCGCTTGCGTGGGGTATTCAAACGGGGCGCGGCCAGCACTTCTTCAACCAGCCCCATAAAGGCAAACCCCGGCACAAACCCCAACGCGAACACCTGATACTCACGCTCACTGTGGCGGCGAATCACCTCCCCCACAGTCAGCCCGCTGCGCTGAGAAAGCAGGCTCAGTTCAGGCCCGACACTCACGTCATACCAGACCGGCAACACATGGCATTGACCACTGGCCCGGGCGTTGGGTGTCAGATCGCTCAAGGCTTCGGCGATCACTTCCCGCGCCTGAGAAGGGCTCAACGCGAGCAGATCGTAATGCACCATCAGGGTCGTATAGGACGGCACCAGATCGATCAAATGTCCAGCAAACCCAACGCGCAGTCGCTCGCTGGCGGCGAGCATCCACGGCATGTTAGCTTCGGCGATTTCATCGAACAGCCGCACCATCAGGCAATCGATGGCTACCACTTCAACCCGTGGCTTCATGGTGCGCTCTGCTGATTCAAGGCCTCGCGGATCCGTTGCACGGCCGCCACCGAACTGGCGTTGTCGCCGTGTACGCAGAGGGTGTTGGCCTGCAAATGCAAGGCGCTGCCGTCGCTGGCAACCAGACTGTCACCGCGAGCGATGGTCAGCGCCTGTTGAATTATTTTCTCTGGATCGTGATGCACCGCACCTGGCAACTGCCGCGAAACCAGATGCCCGGCGCTGTCATAGGCGCGATCGGCGAACGCTTCGAACCACAGCGTCACACCGTACTCATCGCCGATCAGCTGAGCCGCGCTGTTGTCACGAGTTGCCATCAGCATCAGCGGCAGTTGCCGGTCATACGCCGCGACGGCTTGAATCACCGCACGCAGTTGCGCCGGATTGGCCATCATGTCGTTGTACATCGCACCGTGGGGTTTGACGTAACTCACGCGAGCGCCCTGCGCCCGGCAAATGCCGTCCAGCGCGCCGATCTGGTAGTGCAGAAGATCCTGAAGCTCCTGTGCGGTATAGGCCATGGAACGACGACCAAATCCCACCAGATCCTGATAAGCCGGATGAGCGCCAATCTGCACGCCATGGCTCAGCGCCAGGCTGACAGTCTTGCGCATGATGCTCGGGTCACCGGCATGGAAGCCGCAGGCGATGTTGGCGCAATCAATGTACGGCATCACTTCGGCATCCAGACCCATGGTCCAGTGACCAAAGCTTTCGCCGATATCGCAGTTCAATAGCAGGCGGCTCACGGTGGGCGCTCCTTTAAGCTGTTGTTGTTTTAGCGACGGGACATTTCTATCTGTCCCGAAGATTATCAGTTACTGCGCATCGAGTTGCTTGCCACGGGTCTCCGGCAGGCTCAATGCCGCCAGGATCACCACGCCATAGGACACTGCCGCGAACGCACCGATCCCGACACTCAGCGGCACTTTCTGGCTGAGCAAACCGATCAGCAGCGGAAACAGCGCCGCCAGCGCCCGGCCGACGTTGTAGCAAAAACCCTGACCGGAACCGCGAATCCGCGTCGGAAACAGCTCGGTCAAAAATGCACCCATGCCGCTGAAAATCCCCGAAGCGAAGAACCCCAGCGGAAAGCCCAGCCAGAGCATCACGCCATTACTGACCGGCAGTTGGGTGTAGAGCAGCACAATGGTGAACGAGCCGACCGCGAACAGAATGAAGTTCTTCTTGCGACCCAGAATGTCGGTCAGGTAGGCGCTGATCACATAGCCTGCGTAGGACCCGACAATCACCATCGCCAGATATCCACCGGTGCCGAGTACGCTCAGTCCGCGCTCGTTTTTTAGGAAGGTCGGTAGCCAGGAGGTGATCGCGTAGTAACCGCCCAGAGCGCCGGTGGTCAGCAAGGACGCACGCAACGTGGTGCTAAGCATGCCGGGGGCGAAAATCTCGTAGAACTTCGACGGGCTGCTCGGTTCCTGTCTGGCCTTGGCCTGGCGGTAGATTTCCGGGTCCTTGACCAGTCGGCGCACGAAGATCACGAAAATCGCCGGCACGATGCCAAGGATGAACAACGCTCGCCAGGCGTCTTCCGGCGGCAGGATCGAGAACAGCAGCGCATAGAGAATCGCTGTCAGGCCCCAGCCCAAGGCCCAGCCGGATTGCACCATGCCCACAGCCTTGCCGCGATCCTTGGCCCGGATCACTTCACCCATCAGTACCGCGCCGGCGGTCCATTCGCCACCGAAACCGAAGCCCATCAATGTTCGGGCGATTAGCAGTTGTTCGTAGTTTTGCGCGAAACCGCAGAGGAAGGTGAAGCCGGCAAACCACAGCACCGTCAGTTGCAAGGTGCGCACGCGACCGATGCGGTCAGACAGAATCCCGGCGACCCAACCGCCAATGGCCGAAGCGATCAGCGTGCTGGTGTGGATCAGCCCGGCCTGGCCTGTGGTGATGCCCCACATGGCGATCAGCGTCGGCACCACGAAACTCAACATCTGAGTGTCCATGCCGTCCAGGCCATAGCCGATCTTGCAGCTCCAGAAAGTCCGGCGTTCCTGCTGATTGATGTTGCGATACCAGTCGAAGGGACCGGGGCGGCTCTCAATCTTGGGCTTGGCGACATTGAGCGTGTCGGGCGCACTCATGGCAAATCTCCGCTTGGTTTTTATTGGTATTGTTCTGAATCTCCACGACGCCTATCGTGGGTTTGGCGCATTTTTCGACGACGGCGCCCTGCCCGTCCAACTAATAAAAGCCCTGCCAAGGCATAAGAAAAAGTTGATCGCATGAACCTCAAATTTCTCGAAACCTTCGTGTGGGTCGCCCGGCTGAAAAGTTTTCGCCTGACTGCCGACAAGCTCTTCACCACCCAGGCATCGATTTCCAGCCGCATTGCAGTGCTCGAAAGCGAGCTTGGGGTAAAGCTTTTTCTACGTGATTCACGCGGCGTGAAGCTGACGCCCGAAGGCGTAAAGGTGCTCGATTACGCCGAGCAAATGATCGACACCATGCAGGCGCTCAAGCAGTCGCTGGAGACGCGTTCAAGCAAGGTCGGGCGGGTTCGCATCGGCGTGATGGACACGGTCATTCACACTTGGCTCAGTCCGCTGGTGGCGCAGATGACCGATCACTATCCGCTGCTAGAAATCGAATTGGTCGCCGATACCTCGCTGAACCTCTGCGATCAGCTGCAAAAAGGCTTTCTTGATTTGATTCTGCAAACCGACCTGCTGCGCCAGGAAAGCGTGCGCAGCCTGGAACTGGCCAGCCACCCGATTGGCTGGATCGTCGCCAGCAATTCGATCTACAACCGCGACTACACAAGCGTCGCCGAACTGGCCCGTGAACGGATCATCACCTACTCGAAAAACTCCCATCCGCATCAGGACGTGCTCAGTCTGATGCAGGCCAATGGCGTGCTCGCGCCAAAGCTCAGTTGCGTGAACTCGGTGTCGGCGATTACCCGATTGCTGCGTGACGGTTTCGGTATTGGTGCCTTGCCGCCGGTGTTGGTCAGTGAAGAACTGGCCCGGGGCGAATTGACCTTGCTGGCCATCGACCAACGCCCGCCCAACCTGCAAGTGGTGGTGTCGTGGCGGGTCGGTGCGGAGTGGGTCGAGGAGATCGTGGCGTTGTGTCAGCAGGTCGTGGAGCGCTATGCGCAGAAGGTCGGCGAGCAGTACATCGTTTTGAGCAAACCCTTGGTGAAGCTCTGAAAAGGACCTTTCCCACACCGCAAGCAGGCGTTTCTATCATTGGCATTATTTTCAAGGAGGTATTCTCAGCGCGCTTTCAGCTAAACACCTGTCCAGAAGGAATCGGACGTGATGCGCGCTCACACGCAAAAACAGCCCTTATTGCCTGCTGACGGTCGCACCTTGCGACTGCTGATCGTCATCCAGTTGGTCTCTATGGGCGCGATGGAAATGAGCGGCCCGTTCTGGCCTTTGCAGATCCAGCATCTGCTCGGCCCAGAGGGCGCCGGCTACACCGCGCTGTTATCGGCGCTGGTCTATGCCGGTCCGATGCTCGCGGCCATGCTCCTGACTCCCGTGTGGGGTCGGTTGGGAGATCGCACCGGGCACAAGCCGATGATCGTTCGGGCGTTACTGGCACTCGCACTGTGCCAAGGGTTGGCGGCCATCACCCTCGACCCGTGGCTATTGGTGGGCATTCGCGTGATGCAAGGCGCGTTGGCCGGTTTTCTCGCAGCGGCGCAAGCCTATGCCTTGGCCTGCTGCGACAGTTCCCGGCGCGGTCACACCTTGGCCCGTCTGCAATCGGCGACCGCCGTCGGCTCGTTGATCGGCCCGGTGCTGGGCGGTTGGTTGATGGACGTCTCGGGGTTTGCCCTGCTCTGTTATGGCGCGACGGCGATTTGCCTGCTGTGCGCACTGGGGAGTTTTTTCCTGCCGACCGACAAGGCGCAGGCAGCGAAGAAAAAACCTGTTGCGCCGGCGGCCCTGCCCAAAGGCTGGCTCGGTGGAATCCTGTTGGTAATCGTGTTGATTCAGGCCGCGAAGATGATGCCGCAGCCGTTCTACGCCCTGTACGTCGCGAACATTCTGCATGCCCCGAGCTGGCTGATCGGCGCCACCTATGCAGCGAGCGCCGCAACCCTGGCCATTTCCGCACCGCTGTGGGGACGCCTGTTCGACCGCTGGCAGCCGGCCTACACCTTGCGCGTCATCGAAGCCGTCGCCTGGCTGTGCGCCCTGACGCTAGCGGCCACGGCACTGGCCAACGAATGGCTGGGATTTCTGCTCAGTCGGCTGGTCTGGGGTATCTGGCAAGGCGCCCTGCTGCCCGTCGCGTACGCATTGATTGCCAATACCGTGTCCTCAAGCCAGCAGGGTTTTGCTCTCGGCCTCGGCAACAGCGCGGCCAAGGCCGGCGCTCTGCTGGGGGCCGTTCTCGGCGGTATCGGCATGGGAATGGTGGGGCTGGCTCACAGTTTCTGGCTGGTGGCGCTGACCTATGTGTTTGCCGCCATCGGGATCCGCTGGGTGCGCTCATTCGCCGCCACGCCCGGCCCCTCGCAATGAAGATGCGTTTTAACCGGTCAGCCGCACCGCATCGCTGCAATTCCCGGCAAGCCGGCATCGACAATTTCGACGGTATTACAAACCGCGCATATCGCGTTCTTCAATCGGCCGGCTCTGGCGCAGGCGCTTGCCGCCCAACACCACCCAGTCGATCAGACGGAACAGGCATTCCAGACCGAACGACAGCAACATCGCCCCACTCAGCCCCCAGCCCATGGCTTCAGGTGTCAGCAAAAGCTGGTAGCTGTAGCCATTCCAGGTTTCCTTGCGAATATCCGGATCAGCGGCCAACACCACCTGCAAGACGCGGATGTACCACGGGCCTTGCATGGCCTGGAATTGCTTGTCCAACGCCAATTGGCGAGTGAGCAAAGTACTCAGGCTGTCGGCATCGCTGCGAAATACCGGGTCTTCACTGGCACGGTAATGCGCGACCAGTGCTTGCAGGTCGCCCTTGAAGAACTGCTCGGCAGTGCCCTGAAAGCCCCGCAGACCGGTCTGCGCTTCGATCAGATGCGCCTCGACCCGCTTCGCGTAATCGTTGATGAAACCCGGCACTTGCACACCCACCAACAGGCCGATCGCAAACAACACCAGCCGCAAATAACTGAGCAACATAAAAAGGTGTTCCTTATTCGGTCTTGCCCTGACTGACGCATTCACCGCGTCGCCACAGGCTCCACTGGCCCGGTTCATAACGGGTCCAGGTTTCGTTTTCGGTCAGGGGTTCGGTGGCAATGACCGTCACCACATCGTTAGGCGTGGTTTCGGACTGGAAGTCGACGATCACGTCCACATCCTTCAAACGTGCAGGACCAAACGGAGCACGACGGGTGATCTGCGCCAATTTGGTCGAGCAATAACAAAACAGCCAGTCACCGTCGCTCAACAGGCAGTTGAACACGCCTTTGCTACGGTATTCGGCGCACGCCGCCACCAGGCTCGGTAGCAACTGCTCGACTTCGACCGGTTCCGGGAAGGCTTCACGCACACGATTGAGCACGTCGCAGAACGCCGCTTCGCTGTCGGTATCGCCAACCGGCCGGTAAAAACTGGCGGTCGGCTGGAAGTCGGCGAGTTGACCATTATGCGCAAAACACCAGTTGCGCCCCCACAACTCACGCACGAACGGCTGAGTGTTGGACAGACAGACCTTGCCGACGTTGGCCTGGCGGATGTGCCCGATCACCACTTCGCTTTTGATCGGATAGCGCTGCACCAGCAGTGCGACTTCGGAATCGCAACTCGCCGCCGGGTCCTGAAACAAACGCAGGCCACGGCCCTCATAAAAAGCGATGCCCCAGCCGTCCCGATGCGGACCGGTTCGACCGCCACGCTGCATCAGCCCGGTGAAGCTGAACACGATATCGGTCGGGACATTGGCGCTCATGCCCAATAACTCACACATGCCGGGACTCTCGCTTCAATGCCGGGGCAACGTCAAAGACGGGGTTCGACTCGCGAACGCTGGGGGTTGCTGGGAACCGGCGGGCGACCATATCGATCATCGCCAGCACCGCCAAAGGGTTGATCATCATCCGGATCGGCCGCCTTGGCAGCAGCTTTCGCGGCGGCCTCCCGTTCCTTGCGGGCGTTGGAGGCGCGTTCGACAGGAAAGCGGATCAGCGCGAAGATCAGGTAAATCCCGAAGACGATCATGCCGTACATGAACAGGTCGGAGATCGCCCGCCAGGCGTTGTTACCGACCTTGAACATCAGGTCCAGGGCCGTAATGGCGATGGCCGGGGCGAATTTCTCCTTCACCGGATCAATGATGGTCGGGCTCAACAACAGCACGGCCACGAGCAGACGCAGTGGCTCGCGCAACCAGCGCCACATCCAGCGGGTCAGGCGCATCCACACCAACAGGCAGCCCAAAGCGGCAAAGGCGTAAAGGCCCCAAGCGATCAGATAGTCGTTCTCGGTCATGGTGTCCATGGCAAGGCAGGCAAAGAGGCGCTTATGATAACGGCTTTTCACTGATCAGGCTGCCCCGCTGACAGTGAAGTCCTTTTTGCATAACGCCCGAGAGCCCTTCATGCCCCTATCTGCCCACGTTTACAGCGCCCCGATTGCCCACAAGGCCGAGGGTGATGACCCGTACGCCTGGCTGCAGGAGCGCGACAGCGCGCAGGTGCTCGACTACCTCAAGGCTGAAAACAGCTATCAGGAAGCGCAACTGGCCGATCAGGCCGAGCTGCGTGAAACCCTGTTCAACGAAATAAAAAGCCGGATTCTCGAAACCGACCTGTCGCTCCCCTCCCCGTGGGGCCCGTACCTTTATTACACCCGCACCACTGCCGGTGACGAATATGCCCGGCATTACCGCTGCCCACGCCCGGCCGACGACAGCCTGCTGGTCGACGAAAGCCAGGAACAGCTACTGCTCGATCCCAACGTGCTGGCCAACGGCGGCTTTTTCTCGCTGGGCGCCTTCAGCATCAGCCCGGACCACCAGCGCCTGGCCTACAGCCTGGATACCAGCGGCGAAGAAATTTACACGCTGTTCGTCAAGGAGCTGTCCAACGGCAAGGTCAGCGAACTTGCGTTCGAGGACTGCGACGGCAGCATGACCTGGGCCAACGACAGCCTGACGCTGTTCTTCGGCGAGCTGGACGATACCCATCGTCCGCACAAGCTGTTTCGTTATCGACTCGACGGTACCGCCGCCGAAGAAGTCTTCCACGAACCGGACGGGCGGTTTTTCCTGCACTGTTACCGCTCAAGCTCCGAACGCCAGTTACTGCTATCGCTGGGCAGCAAAACCACCAGCGAAGTCTGGGCGCTCGATGCATCGCAGCCACAAGAGGCATTCACCTGCCTGGCGCCACGGATTGAAGATCACGAGTACGACGTCGATCACGGCAAGCTCGACGACCAATGGAGCTGGCTGATTCGCAGCAACCGCGACGGCATCAACTTCGCGCTGTATCAGGCCGCCGACACCGGCGTCGTGCCGACGCAAGACGACTGGCAAAATCTGATCCCTCACAGCGACACGGTGATGCTTGACGGCATGAGCCTGAATGCCTCGGCCATGACCCTGAGCCTGCGCGAAGGTGGTTTGCCGATCATCGAAGTTCACCCGCAAGGCCTGCCCGCCTACCGCGTGCAGCTACCGGACGCGGCCTACAGCCTGCATGTGCAAAACAGCCTGGAATTTGTGAGCGACAAGATCCGCCTGCGCTACGAGGCGCTGAATCGCCCAGCGCAGATTCGTCAGCTCGACCTCGCCAGCAGCGAACAGAAAGTTCTCAAGGAAACCCCGGTACTCGGCCCCTTCGACGCCGATGCCTACATCAGTCAACGTCTATGGGCGACCGCGCCCGATGGCACACAGGTACCGATCAGCCTGGTGGTCAAACGCGAGATGCTTGGCAAACCGACGCCGCTTTACCTCTACGGCTATGGCGCCTACGGCGAAAGCCTCGACCCGTGGTTCTCCCACGCGCGCCTGAGCTTGCTCGATCGCGGTGTTGCCTTCGCCATCGCCCACGTGCGCGGTGGCGGTGAATTGGGCGAAGCCTGGTATCGCGCCGGCAAGCAGGAACACAAGCAGAACACCTTCAACGACTTCATCGCCTGCGCCGAACACCTGATCGCCAACGGCTTCACCACCTCAAAACAACTGGCCATCAGCGGCGGCAGTGCGGGCGGATTGCTGATCGGTGCGGTACTCAACCAACGGCCGGAACTGTTCGCGGCGGCGATTGCCGAGGTGCCGTTCGTCGATGTGCTCAACACCATGCTCGACCCGGATCTACCGCTGACCATCACCGAATACGACGAGTGGGGCAATCCTGAAGAGCCAGCGGTTTATGATCGGATCAAGGCTTACGCGCCGTACGAAAACATCAGCGCACACGCCTATCCGGCGACGCTGGTGATCGCCGGCTACAACGACAGCCGCGTGCAGTACTGGGAAGCGGCCAAGTGGGTGGCCAAGTTGCGAGCGACCAAATCCGACAACAATCTGCTGCTGCTCAAGACAGAACTGGGCGCCGGCCATGGCGGAATGAGCGGGCGTTATCAGGGATTACGTGACGTAGCCCTCGAATACGCATTTGTTTTCAAGGTATTGAGCATCGCCTGAGGAACTCTGCCCGCCGGCCCGGTCTTAAATGTGGGAGCGGGCTTGCTCGCGAAGAGGCCATCACCTTCAACATTATTGTTGACTGACACACCGCTTTCGCGAGCAAGCCCGCTCCCACAATAGATTTACGGATACCCCTTATTCGAACCTGCAACAGACACAAAAAAAGACCGTGACGACATGCCTGAACCGACCTCATTGAACACCGAAATTCGCGACTGGCTGATGGACTGTGGCCTGTTCGATCAGCTGCAACTGGCCGATTTCACGGCGGCTGCCGGCTACTTCAGCATCAGCACCATCGCCCAGGGCGACGAGATCTTCCACGAGGGCGATGCCGGCAGCTTCATGTGCATTATTCACTCGGGCCAGGTAGCGGTGCAGAAAACCAACAGCGACGGCAAGCGGGTGACCATCGCAACGTTGCGCAACGGCCGGGCATTCGGCGAAATGGCCGTACTCGACGGCGAACGGCGCTCGGCCAGTTGTGTCGCGGCGAGTGATTGCCAACTGCTCAACCTGGGCAAGGACTCGCTGGAAAAGATGCTCAACGACGCACCGAAAATCGCTGCGAAGATCATCCGCGCCATCGCTGTGTCGTTGTCCAAACGCCTGCGCATGGCCGACGGCCAATTGCTCTCGCAACAGATTTAACCGCCGGGGGATTTGTTTTTTTGCTGGGTCTGCTCAAGCCCCGGCAAGGTCTGATCCTTTGGCGGATTGGGTATTTCGACCGGTGGCAACAGGGTTGCACCGCCGCTGCCGCTGCCGCTGCCGGCCTTGGGCACACTGGTCGGGGTAATCTGCGGGTACGGCGTGGGGGTTGCGGTACCGGGTGAGCCGGGTGCCGCTGAAGGTGTAGTCGGGACTGCTTGCAACTCTTGCGCCTGCGCTGCACTTATCGAGAGCGCGGCCAACACAATGACCGTTAGAATGGTGCGCTTCATCAATGGCTCCGTTGCCCTTGCTTGATGCCTTAAGGCTACTCCCAACCGCGCAAGATTGCCTTTCTCAATGCCGGTTTCCCCTCCCTGATGCCAGTTTCCCTCCTTAAAGAGAGCCCCATGAAACGTTTCGTTCTACTCGACACCACCCCGATCCCCGAAAACGGCGGAGCCCTGTGCCTGTTCGAGTACGGCGAAGATTTCGTCATCAAGATCCAGGGCGGTGACGGCGGACAACTGATGAACACCCGCATGCATGGTTCCGAAGATGCCCTGGCCGAGATCCCCTGCCGCAAGGTCGCCGGCCGTCCGAATTCACGGGTGTTGATCGGGGGCCTGGGCATGGGGTTCACCCTGGCTTCGGCGCTCAAGCATCTGGGCAAGACCGCTGAAGTGGTGGTCGCCGAACTGGTGCCGGGGGTGGTCGAGTGGAACCGCGGGCCGCTGGGCGAGAAGTCCGGACGACCGCTGCTCGACCCGCGCACGGTGATCCACATGGATGACGTGGCCAAGGTCCTGCAGGCCGAGCCGCAAGGTTTCGACGCAATCATGCTCGACGTCGACAACGGCCCCGAAGGCCTGACCCAGAAAGCCAACAGCTGGCTGTACTCGTCCGGCGGCCTGAGTGCCTGCGCCAAGGCCCTGCGCCCCAAAGGCGTGCTCGCGGTGTGGTCGGCCAGTGCTGACCGGCACTTTTCCGACAAACTGCGCAAAGCCGGTTTCAAAGCCGAAGAAGTACAAGTGTTCGCCCATGGCAACAAGGGCACCCGGCACACAATCTGGATTGCCGAGAAGCTCAAGGGCTGAGCGTGGGCCTGTCATCACTTATTTCCTAGGCCGCGTTGCTCGGAGCTTGTTTGGAATGACCAAACTACGCTCCTCGCGCCTTGCCCTGCACCACAGCAGACCCGGCGCGGCCTAGGAAATAAGTGATGACAGGCCCTACACTCTATTCATAACCGTCATTAGTCTTTTTACAAAGGTGAACCCATGAGTTCGTCAACGCCTCCCTCCAACACGGCCAAACTGGACCGCATCCTCGCCGACGCCCAGCGCGACCGTGAAATGGGTTACCGCGACAAGGCCCTGAAGATGTACCCGCACGTCTGCGGACGCTGCGCCCGTGAGTTCTCCGGCAAGCGCCTGAGCGAGTTGACCGTGCACCACCGCGACCACAACCACGACAACAACCCGCAGGATGGCTCCAACTGGGAGCTGTTGTGCCTGTACTGCCACGACAACGAACACTCGCGCTACACCGACCAGCAGTACTTCGGCGACGGCTCGCTGAGCACTCCGAAAATCGCCAAGGCGACGCATAATCCGTTTGCCGCGTTGGCGGGGTTGATGAAGAAAGACGAATGAAGATCTTCAGCGCCTGAGCGGGCCTCATCGCGAGCAAGCTCGCTCCCACATTGGTCTTGGGTGATCACAAATAGTGTGTTCACAGAAGATTCCCTGTGGGAGCGAGCCTGCTCGCGATTGCAATAGACCCAACGCCACCAATCTACAATCTGACCGCCCTCTCGCAATCCCCGTATAATCGCGGTTTTTCTCGAAGGGCACCCCGCTCGTGGCAAACAAACGGTACAGCTGCATTGGTTTGTATAACCCCAAATCACCGGAGAACGTCGGTTCGGTGATGCGCGCCGCCGGCTGTTACGGTGTGGCGTCGGTGTTCTACACCGGCAAGCGTTATGAACGCGCCCGTGACTTTGTCACCGACACCAAGAAAATCCATCACGACATCCCGCTGATCGGTATCGACGACCTGAAGAAAATCCTCCCGCTGGGCTGCGTCCCGGTGGCGGTCGAGCTGGTCGACGGCGCCCGTTCGTTGCCCGAATACACCCACCCGGACCGTGCGCTGTATATCTTCGGCCCGGAAGACGGCTCGCTCGATAAAGAGATTCGTGAATGGTGCGAAGACGTGGTCTACATCCCGACCACCGGTTGCATGAATCTGGCCGCCACCGTCAACGTGGTGCTTTACGACCGCATGGCCAAGGGCAATAACACCCGTTCCGGTCCAAAATTTCGCTGAATGCTGAATGGAACGAGTCGGCCGCCTGCGCAGTCAGCTGTATATCCATTGCCCCTGAGGAGACAGGTCATGAGCGACATCAAACCCGTTGAGCGTATCGACTCCACGCCGTTCCAGACTCAACCGACACAGAACGTCCAGGGCTGGGAACGTATCGGTTCGCTGGCCGGCGGTGTGGTGATGGTGGGCAAAGGACTACGCCGCGGTGGCGTATTCGGCCTGATTGAGGTCGCGCTTGGTGGTGTAGCTCTGGCCCGGGGGATCACAGGCCATAGTTCGGCAAAAAGCTTCTTCGAAAAAAGTCGTCAGGACATGGCCAATGTCCGTTCGAAAATCGAACGGGCCGGTGAAGAGCTCAAAACTCTGAAAGCCAGTGCCGATGCGGCAACCCGTACCGCGACGGTGGCAGGCAATGATTCGCTGAAGTCGCCCAAGGCCGGGGTTTGATCAAAAGATCAAAAGATCGCAGCCTTCGGCAGCTCCTACGCAGGTGTGCCTGTGACCCTGTAGGAGCTGCCGAAGGCTGCGATCTTTTTTGTGATTATCGCAGCAACTCAGTATCCAGCACCTTAGAGGGCTCGCCGATAATGCTCTCGGCCAACGCCACAAACTCTTTGGTGCTCACCCGTCCGAGGTCCATGGCGCCGCGTAACATGTCGTCCAGTGAACGCTTGTTGCGGGTTTTCAGACGAATCTCGCGGTCCAGTTCCTGCAACAGCAACACCGCTTTGGCTATGGCCTCCGGGCTGAGCTGATAACCGCGCAGGGTGCTGACTTTATGGCTGACCTTGGCCATTTTGTCTTCCAGTGTCTGATAACGCTCATCGCTCATGCCGCCGGCACGGCGCAGCAGTTCAATGGCGTAGTACTCGGCAAAGCCCTCGCTGATCCAGTCACTGCGATCACTGTCCTTGATCCGCCCGAACACCTGGGCCAGCTCACGGATCAACGGGCTGCTGCCGCTTTCGCTGACCAACGGCGAACGACTGTGCAGATAAATCGACTCGTGCCCGGCCAGGCTGCCGCGCCACATCGGGTCGGCGGCCCCCACAATCAGCAGCTTGCCGGGATGACGGGGGTACAGCGCCTGCACTTGCGGCCAGACGAAGGTCAGCAGAGTCAACACGTCCATCCGGCGCATGCCCTGCCCTTGCGGCGAGACGACCGTGACTTCGGTTTCTCCCAGGCGCGTGCGGCGGCTACCCAGGTTGCCGGCGAGCATCCAGCCCGTAGGCCGGTCGAGTCGCCGAGAAACGTTGTCGATGCGGAAGCGGTTCTTGCCGATCCGTGGCCAAGCGGTCTCGACGCTTTTCCAGCCCTCCGGTAATTCGAATTCCAGCCGCGACACCAGTTCAATGCCGTCCTGCTGATCCAGGCGCGCCGCCGGGACCAGATCGTCGCCACGCATCAGCGCCCAATTCGGCGTCATACGGGTATCGAAGCTGGCGTTCTTCAGGGAATGGCTGATGCGTACGCGGTAGGTCAGGCTGGCCTTGTCGGCAGCCGGGCGCCATACACCTCGTGTCACGTTACCCGGTGTGAGCTGCCACTGACCGTCGGCCTTGAAGTCGCTGTATTGGCTGCCGTCGCCCAGATCAAAATCCAGGCTGTGCACCGCCGAGCCCTGCGCCAGGGTCAAGCGCACTTCGGCCTGATCGCTTTGCGGCAGCAATCGCACGTGGTAATCCAGATCGACTTTCTTTGCCGCCCACACCGGTGAACTCAGCAACAGCAGCGACAAAGCCAACGGCAGCCTCAATCCCACAGCCATACACACTCCCTCGTGATTTCTTTCTGGAACGCGGAGCGTCAGCCCGCGCGAAAAATCAGATGATCTTCCCAATCATCCTCAGCCACGCTGCCTTCGGCGAGCATGCGCCCGGACTGGGAAATACGCTCGTGGTGCACTGCGTCACGATCGCCGCAAACCAGGTGATGCCAGAGCGGCAAGTCCTTGCCCTCACTGACCAACCGGTAACCGCAGGTCGGCGGCAGCCACTTGAACTGATCGGCCTTGCCCGGCGTGAGCTGGATGCAATCGGGCACTGAATCGCGACGGTTCGGATAATCGGTGCACTGACAGGTTTTCAGGTCCAGCAGTTTGCAGGCAATGCGCGTGTAGTAGACGCTGTTGTCTTCTTCATCCTCAAGCTTTTGCAGGCAGCACAGGCCACATCCGTCGCACAACGACTCCCACTCTTCTTGATCGAGTTGTTCGAGGGTTTTGCGTATCCAGAAAGGTTCGACTTTGGCGGCCATGGCTCAAGCATCAACATCAGGTGGTGAAAAGGCCGCCAGTCTAGTACCCAAGACCCCGCGGGCCAAGCGCTGGCGACTGTCGGTATAACAGGACTTGTCAGTTATCACGCCGCAAAGTAGCTTTGCGCGTCATAAACGTAGTCAGGAAACTCGTCCATGAGTGCTAATCCCCGCGTTGCCGAATATGCCATTCACCCACAGTTCACTGACCGCTGGTCGCCGCGCGCCTTCACCGGTGAAAGTATCCCTGAAGAAACCCTGCTGAGCTTCTTCGAGGCCGCTCGCTGGGCGCCGTCGGCCTACAACTCGCAGCCATGGCGTTTTCTCTACGCGCGCCGCGACACGCCGAACTGGGAGCGTTACCTGGGTCTGCTGAACGAGTTCAACCGCAGCTGGGCGCAACACGCCTCGGCCCTGGTGATCGTCATCTCGAAAACCACCTTCACCGTGCCTGGCGCCACTGAAGAAACCCCGGCCCTGTCGCACACCTTCGACACCGGTTCCGCCTGGGGCCATCTGGCGCTGCAGGCCTCTATCAGCGGCTGGCACACCCACGGCATGGCCGGTTTCGATCAGGAGCTGACCCGCAAGGAGCTGAACATTCCTGAAGGCTACGCGCTGCACGCAGCGGTCGCGGTCGGCAAGCTGGGTGACAAGGCGACCCTGGCCGATTACCTGCAAGCCCGCGAAGAGCCAAGCCCGCGTCGCCCATTGAGCGAGCTGGCGGCTGAGGGTGATTTCAGCCTGTAAAAAACAAAAGATCGCAGCCTACGGTGTTGTGGTTCAGTTTTTTTGAACCGCTCTGTAGGAGCATTAGGCCGCTTGCTGCTCAAACAGCGCAGGCGGCAGGTGGTTCGAGGCGGAGTGGC